>NZ_CP065534.1:2573138-2894780 GCF_015999465.1 Lonsdalea populi | reverse complement strand
CCATCTTTATTGTCATAAACTGTCGGCCAGACTTGCACTTGTGTACACGGGCAAATACAGTTAGTGATATATGTATATGCCATAGTGGCGATGTATTGGAATAACTGGGATAGCAATGATGCAGGACTTGCGTCTGATATTAATCGTTGTTGGCGCGATCGCTATTATAGCACTGCTGCTGCACGGCCTGTGGACCAGCCGTAAAGAGCGTTCGTCCCTTTTTCGCGATCGTCCTGTGAAGCGTTTGAAGCAGGATCCGGACGAAGCGCCTTTCGACACGCTTGATGAAGGCGTCGGGGAAGTACGGGTAAAACCTGTGCGTCCGCAAAGTACGCCTCCTGCGGCGCGTCCGACAGGGCACGCTGTGGTTGAGCCTCCGTTGACGTCTCATGAGCCAACGTCCTCTTCAGCAAATTACGATCCGCTGTTTGGCGAAACAGATTCTGCGGAGCAGTCCCGAATAGATGCGGCCGAGCGTGAGCTTGCGGCAGACACGCATTCTGATTCGGAAACGGTGGCGGAACGTGAAGCCAAAATGGCAAGCCTGCAGGAAGAGCAAGAAGAGTCCGCTCCCGCCAATGAATCGCCAGCCGCTAAAGAAGCGGTACTGGTGGTTCACGTTGCTGCGCATCAGGGTGGCGTCATCGGCGGGGAATTGTTGTTGCAAAGCGTTCTTCAGTCGGGTTTCCAGTTTGGTGAGATGAATATTTTCCATCGCCACGTTAATCCTGCCGGCGGCGGCCCGGTGCTGTTCAGCCTGGCCAATATGGTGAAACCTGGTTCTTTCAATCCTGACGACATGTCGGAGTTTTCGACGCCAGGCGTGTCCATCTTCATGATGGTGCCGTCTTATGGTGACGCCAGTCAAAATTTTAAACTCATGCTGCAATCAGCGCAGCGTATCGCCGACGATGTGGGTGGCGTGGTGCTGGACGATGAGCGCCGAATGATGACGCCGCAGAAGGTTGAAGTGTATAAATCACGTATTCGCGAAGTGTTGAACTAACCGTTCAGTATTGCCGTGTCCGGCAACGATACACAGTAAAAAGCCTCCGCTTGCGGAGGCTTTTTCTTTGCTCTTTATGCGTAGGCCGTATGACAACCTGTTGTTTAGCATGGAAACCCCACTTGCTTTCCCTTAGCTACAGGGAGGAGCCGTTATTCTTGCCCTTGCGCTAACGGCGGCTCTGTTTTGGGTTCTGTGGTTGAGGCTGATTTGGCGTCTAGTTCGTCCAGTCGTTGTTCCAGCCGCGTTAACTTTTCACGCGTGCGCAGCAAAACCTGCGTTTGAACGTCGAATTCTTCCCGGTTGACGAAATCCAGACGGGAAAGCTGCGACTGCAGAACCTGACGGATCTTTTTTTCCATATCCTCGCCGAGTTCCCGAATCCCTTTAGGCATGGATTCGTGCATTTGACGGGCGATTTGCTCTATCTTTTTAGGGTCAATCATGATGATTTTCCTGATGGGTTAGACGGAAAGAAGGGTACTGATGTCTAAGTGTAATGCCTGCTAGGCATTGTATAAACCTAAACTACGCAGCGCAGCGGTTAATGCTGATGAGAGCCCTCATACCCGTTGCCCTGCAAAATCGTTAGCGTTATAGTAAAGCCGCTTATTCTCAGGGCGGGGTGTAATTCCCCACCGGCGGTAAACCAGTCCATACAAGGTATGCGGTTGGAAGCCCGCGAGCGCTCAGGCTGTCATATTTGGTTTGAGGTCAGCAGATCCGGTGAAATTCCGGGGCCGACGGTTAAAGTCCGGATGGGAGAGAGTAACGGTATCCGTCAGGCTGAGCCTGCCCGCGTTATTTTTTTAGCATCGAGCGTATTTCCATGCTCTCAATGCCACTCCTCAAGTTAGCCCTGATTCTGGTAATCCATAGAAAAGAGTGAGGGTTTTTTACCATGAATCAGACTTTGCTTTCTCAATTTGGTACACCGACTGAACGCGTTGAACGCGCGCTTGAAGCACTGCGTCAGGGACGTGGCGTCATGGTGCTCGACGATGAAGATCGTGAAAATGAAGGCGATATGATTTTTCCCGCCGAACATATGACCGTCCAGCAGATGGCGCTTGCCATTCGCCATGGCAGTGGCATTGTTTGCCTGTGCTTGACCGAAGAGCGTAGACAAAAACTGGAATTGCCGATGATGGTCGAGCGCAATTCGAGCCATTATCAGACGGCCTTTACGGTGACGATTGAAGCGGCAGAAGGCGTGACGACCGGCGTATCCGCCGCAGACCGCCTGACTACCGTTCGTGCCGCTACGGCTGACTCTGCCCGCGCTAGCGATCTGAATCGTCCCGGCCACGTTTTCCCTCTGCGTGCCCAGCCCGGCGGCGTGCTGGTCCGCGGCGGCCACACTGAAGCGACGGTCGATCTGATGACACTGGCTGGTCTGAAGCCGTTTGGCGTGTTGTGTGAGCTGACTAATGACGACGGTTCTATGGCGCGTGCACCGGAAGTGATTGCCTTTGGTCAACAGCACGATATGCCGGTCCTGACTATCGAGGATCTGGTGGCTTACCGTAAAGCGGTTGCGCTGAAAGCCAGCTAATCGGGCCATTAGTTTGTGTTGTATGCCGGGGCTGGTCCCCGGCCATATTTTAACGCCACTTGCGTGCCAACAGCGTGGCAAAACGCAGTTCGATACGGTTCCTATCCTCATCTGTTTTACGCCACTCTCCTACATCCTGACTGTATTTCACTATCTCCCACGCTTCGTAATAACGGCTCACTTCGTCCTCTTTAAATGGGAATGAAAGGGCTGTGCGCAGGGGTAATTCTCGGCCGATATCGCCGTCACAATCAGGTTGTATCGCTCCGGCGACGGTTAGTTGCTGCATATTCTGAATAATGGCCGGTATGCGGGAACGATCAAGAAACATAAAGACGACGGTAGACAAAATCATGTCGTCGGCGTCATCAATGCCGGCGGGATAAATATTATGCTCAATTACCCGAATACCGGCGAGATATTCTTGCTCAATGGTGCTGTTCACTACGTTGATACTTTCAGGACTTTTGTCCCATGCGGTGACATTCCAGCCTTTTGATGAAGATTAAGCGCATTACGTTCTCGGCCTCAGCCGAGATCCCATGCCTTGCTGCTATGCGGATGACGTAGGGCATCAACGACCCGGGCTAGGCCATATTTCATCTGGAAATTATCGTCAGGACAATAGAATGCATCAATGAATTGTGATGTGAATAAGGGCCTGATGAGCGGGCGTAAAAACCAAAGAGAGAGGGATGAGGCAGAGGAAAGACGCAAGCGCTGAAAAGAAGAATCGGGGGGAAGCATGTCGCTCCCGCCCCGGTTGCCTGACCTATGTGAGCGTCGGGGTAACGTGCTTTCAGCCGCAGCGATTACAAGCTTTATTCTGAATCTGCTGGAAGAAATCATTGCCCTTGTCATCCACCAGGATGAATGCCGGGAAGTCCTCAACCTCGATTTTCCAGATCGCTTCCATACCCAGCTCCGGATACTCGATGCAGGTCAGACTCTTAATACTGTTCTGTGCAAGGATCGCGGCAGGACCGCCGATACTGCCAAGGTAGAAGCCGCCGTGTTTCTTACACGCGTCGGTTACCTGCTGGCTGCGGTTGCCTTTCGCTAGCATGATCTTGCTGCCGCCGTGCGACTGCAGCAGGTCGACGTAGGAGTCCATGCGACCCGCGGTGGTCGGACCCAAAGAACCGGAGGCATAGCCAGTCGGCGTTTTAGCCGGGCCTGCATAGTAAATCGGATGGTCTTTGACGTACTGAGGCAGGCCTTCGCCGTTGTCGATACGCTCTTTCAGCTTCGCATGGGCAATATCGCGTCCCACGATGATGGTGCCGTTCAGGGACAGACGAGTAGAGACAGGGTACTGGGACAGTTCTTTGAGGATGTCATCCATCTGTCGGTTAAGGTCGATGCGGACGGCTTCGCCTTCGCCAGCCTGACGCAGATGAGCAGGGATATATTTGCCTGGGTTCTGCTCCAGCTGTTCCAACCAAATGCCGTTGCGGTTGATCTTGCCTTTGATGTTACGGTCAGCGGAGCAAGATACGCCCATGCCGACCGGGCATGATGCGCCATGGCGTGGAAGGCGGATAACACGAATGTCATGCGCGAAATATTTACCGCCGAACTGTGCGCCCAGACCCAGATTACGCGCCTCTTCCAACAATTCCTGTTCCAGCGCAGTGTCACGGAAAGCCTGACCGTGTTCGTTACCTTCGGTTGGCAGTTCGTCATAGTAGTGCGTGGAGGCCAGTTTGACGGTTTTCAGGGTAGTTTCCGCCGAGGTGCCGCCGATGACGAAAGCGATGTGGTACGGCGGGCAAGCCGCGGTGCCCAGCGTGCGCATTTTTTCTACCAGAAAGTTTTTTAGTTTTCCCGGAGTTAGCAGCGCTTTGGTTTCCTGATACAGATAGGTTTTGTTGGCAGACCCGCCGCCTTTGGTGACGAACAGGAATTTGTACTCTTCGCCTTCCGTGCTGTAGAGGTCGATCTGGGCCGGCAGGTTAGTTCCGGTGTTAACCTCTTTATACATATCCAGCGGCGCGTTCTGAGAGTAGCGCAGGTTGTCTTCGATGAAGGTGTTGTAGACGCCGTGCGACAGTGCTTCCGCATCGTTGGCACCGGTCCAGACGTTCTGGCCTTTCTTGCCGACAATGATCGCGGTTCCGGTATCCTGACAGGTCGGCAAAATGCCCTTAGCGGCGATTTCCGAGTTACGCAGGAATTGCAGAGCGACGTATTTGTCGTTTTCACTTGCTTCCGGATCGCTAAGAATATCGGCGACTTGCTGCTGGTGGTCGGGACGCAGCATGAATGAAGCATCGTGGAAGGCTTGTTGCGCGAGCAGCGTCAGCCCTTCCGGGGCGATTTTCAATATGTCCTGACCGTCGAACTGCGTAACGGAAACATAGTCCTTGGTGAGCAAGCGATACTCGGTTTTATCTTTACCGAGGGGAAAAGGCTCTTGGTAATGAAAAGTTTTATTCGACATTGGTTTCTCACTTAAAGCCGTATAGTTTATGAATTGATTCAGTTTTATCGCCCTGGCGGCGTGTTTTGCGCAGACTTAATCATTTAGAGTGGTGCGTTTCGTGCTGCGACAAAAGTAATAGACGCTACAATGTTATGGTTTTATTTCCACGAGTGCTACGTATGCGGGCCACATTATTATTAATCTCCGTCATGTTTTTATGGAAAATAGCGATAGGCTTGTTTCATTCGGTAAGAATTCAGTCTGACGTGCGTAAAAAACAATATTTAAGTTATTTAACTTGTTTAATTTAAATAATGTAAGGCGCGTCAGAAAATAAAAATGTTCGTGATAGCTATGCATTTTCCTGATTGCGTTTCCCCGAATATCCCCCTTTTGTATTCTATAAATTAGCGTATTAGCTCGTATCCGGTGCTTAAACACGCATTCTGCGTTAACGTCTACGCTTCATTTTAAGTCAGGTTCTGTTTGTACTCGGGAAGTCAGGCGGAACAACGCCGTACTCACTCAGAAAGGAATACGCATGAACTTCGATCTGTTTGCCGATGAACGGCCTGAGCGCCGCGCGGAGATACTGGCGCCGGGTGCCGTGGTGCTGCGCGGCTATGTCTGGGACGAAGCCCGCACGTTATTGGACGGTATCCGGCAGGTGAGCGATTCAGCGCCTTTTCGACACCTGACAACCCCGGGCGGATATGGCATGTCTGTGGCGATGAGCAACTGCGGTCCATTGGGTTGGGTGAGTGATGAGTGAGGCTATCGTTACGATGCGTATGATCCGCTTTCCGGCCGCCCTTGGCCCGATATGCCGCCTCTCTTTTATTCGTTGGCGACGGCCGCCGCCGAAGAGGCCGGATTTCCGGGGTTTCGACCCGATGCTTGCCTGATCAATCGCTATTCACAGGGAGCGCGTCTGTCTCTTCATCAGGATAAGGACGAGCGCGATCTTGAGCAGCCTATTGTCTCGTTTTCACTGGGTTTAAATGCTGTTTTTCTGTTTGGGGGAAGCGAGCGTAGCGATCCTTGCCAGCGTGTACTGCTTTCTCATGGCGATGTGGTGGTTTGGGGTGGTGAATCCCGGTTATTTTACCATGCGATTCAGCCGCTGAAACCGGGACCATTACCCAGCGGCATGCCGGGAGAATATCGGTTCAACCTAACGTTTCGCAAGGTTCGCTAAAGAGTGGGAGAACGAATGTCGCGGATCAGCGAATACGATCATCGGATGTCAGATGCGTCCGATGGAGAAAGCTCAGGCACGTCCCAGGCGCATCAGTTCTTCCGGCACAAAGAAACCGCTCATGCCCTGCAGCTCAACGCATTTGGCCTTACGCACGTCTTCGCGTTTTAAGTTCTCCGCATGAATTGCGGCGGTGATGCCAACAGTGTGGGAGCCATCCTGCATCACTCGGCAACCGGTGCTGAGCGGGTTTCTGTATCGGTCATACGCGGTGTACATTTTTTTGCCTCCTTTTTCGACGAGATACAACGCCATTGATCCTACTGCTCGGCATGGGAATAGACCATGGTACTAGTCTGGTTATAATTAATTGCTCTATAAATTAAAGGGCTTGCGATGGGACGGGTTAGAAACGGCAGAACGAAACGCACATGAACGGCATTCGTTCTGTCGGCAGTCAAGACGTGGCGTTTTTGGGCAGGCGCTTGAAGCTAAAGATCAGTTGAACCGCGTTGATGACAATGAGCAGCGATGTCACCAAAAAGACCCAACGGTATCCCAAGGTGGCGGAAATGCCGGAGCCGAGCAGGGGGCCGACGACGTTCCCCAGATACATACAAGACTGGTTATAGCCAAAAATTCGTCCGGTGACCTGCTGGCTGCTGTATTTTACCAGTAGCGCTTGCACTGCGGGCAACAGCGCGCCGTCGGCAAAGCCCAAGATAAAGCGCAGGATCCCCAACTGGGTCGCGCTTTGAATGGTCGACATCAGGAAAAACAGCAGTGCGCTAAATAGCAGCGCGACGATGAGGATGCGCTGCGAACCGATGCGGTCGCCGAGCTTGCCCAGTCGGGGCGCGGACATTAACGCCGACACCCCAGGAACGGCGGCAATGACCCCGCTGATAAAGGCGATGTTCTCGATGTTGGGCGACAGCTCGCGGATGAACAGCGTCAATATCGGGCTAATGGACCCGTTGGCCATCTGGATCATCATGGTAGTGATGCATAGGCTGACGATCAGCATTGGATAGGGCAGAGACGCGAAGACCGCTTTTCCGGACAGTCGGTCGGCTTTGCTGACTTTGACAAAGTTCTCTTTGATCGCGAATAGCGCAATCAGGAAAGAGATAAACAGCAGGCCGGAGGTGACGAAGAACACCGTGCGCAGCCCCAGGTGATCCGCCATAAATCCCCCTAGCATCGGCCCTAGCAACACGCCGGAAACTTGTCCGGTCGAGAGCGTTCCTAAAGCCCAACCGCTTCGCGCGCGGGGGACCTGAGAGGCGATCAGCGCCATAGCGTTAGGGATGTAGCCGGAAGTGAGCCCCATTAAGGCGCGAAGCAGGAATAGATGCCAGACGTTGGTCACCATCCCCTGCAGCCCCATGATGATCGACATTCCGAGCGCGGCGCGCAGCAACATCAGCCTGCGCCCTTTACGGTCGGCCAGACTGCCCCAAAGGGGGGCGACGATGGCTGAAATCAAGAAGGAAGAACTGAAAATCAGCCCAGACCACAGATTCAGAGACGCATGATCGCGAACGCCGAGTTGCTCGATATACAGCGGCAAGAACGGCAGGATCTGGCTCATCGCCATGCCGGCAAAAAAGCACCCTACCCAAGCGGAGAAGAGGTTAAGTTTCCATTTTTCCATAAGGTCAGGACATGAAGTTACTGAGACTGTGAGTAATCAGTATGGCTGTTTTACCCGCTTCGTGAAATGGTTTTTGTATATCAAAGAATAACAGGTAGGTAGAAGGAAGGATGAACCAAGGGGAAGCGCAGGGGGGATGATCGGGCCGCCTTTCCGGTCAGGATAGGCGGCGAGGCGTCTCACTGACGGACCAATCGGCCTACCGCATGGCTGTCTTCGAAGTTACTGCGGAATGGGTTGATATCCAGACCGCCGCGTCGCGTATAGCGGGCGAAAACCGTCAGCTTCTGCGGCTGGCAGTAGCGTTGAATGTCACTAAAGATGCGCTCTACGCACTGCTCATGGAATTCATTGTGCTGGCGGAATGAAATCAGATAGCGCAACAGGTATTCCGGATCGATTTTTCTGCCTTCATATTTTATGACCACGCTGCCCCAGTCCGGCTGGTAGGTCACCAGACAGTTGGATTTTAGCAGGTTGGAGCTCAGCGTTTCGCTGACCGTCGGCGCGTTTTCGGAAACGGCGTATTTCAGATAATCCGGGTTGAACGAGTAGTCGTTCACTTCGATATCCAGATCGTCGATGACGGTGCCGTGAAGGCTGTCAATGTGCGCCGGGTAGCCGGTCAGCCCGGGATAAATATTGACTTTAACCTGGCCTTGCGCGGCAGCGGAAAGGTCGGTCACCAGCGTGGACAGCAGCGTTTCAATATCGCGCATGCGCGTCTGGTTGAAGCTGTTGAGGTAGAGCTTGAACGACTTGGATTCAATCAGGTTGACCGAAGAGGCCGGCACCTGAAATTCGGCAACCCCCACCATCGGTTTGCCTTTTTTGTTGAGCCACGAAAGCTCGAAGGCCGTCCACAGGTCATAGCCCGTGAAAGGCAGCCCGGCGTCGGTCAGGCCGACCAGCTCACGCCCATTGGCGCGGGGAAGCGCTTCCAGCAGTTCCGGATCGTATTGATCGGGATAGCTGGAGTGAACGCCAAGATGAGTGATTTTATCTTTTCCCGTGATATGCATAAGATCATTTCCTTGCCGGTTCGGCGTTGATATAGCTTCTAAACAGTTTTCGCGTGCCGTAAATCGGGCCGACGCCCAGCACCGCATAAACGACTTTAATCATGAATTGAGACAGGATCATGGTTTTGATGACATCGAAACTCAGCACATTATAGAACGCCACGGTGCAGAAAATAATGCTGTCCACCGCCGATGCGGTAATTGTGCTGGTGATGACGCGAATGAACAGATAGCGCGACTTCGTCATGATTTTGATTTTGTAGAGAACGTAGGCGTTGACGTTTTCAGAAACCAGATAGGCGAGCGAAGACGCCACCAGCACCGCCATAATGCTGTGTACGATACCGTTGTAGGTATGGTCGTATTCCCACTGCGGCAGTCCGGGGATCAGGCTGGTCACCCACAGGCCCAGGACGAAGGCGAGGTTGGCGAAAAAGGTGATGAAGATCGTCCGCCGCGCCAACTTCAGTCCATAAAACTCGTTGAGGATATCCACCAGAATAAACGTAATGGGGTAGACGAAAACGGCGGGCGGCACCACCATGTTCAGCGCTGGCACGAAGACCGGTTTCACCCCGGCAATGGTCGAGAAAATATAGATAACGCTCAGCGCGATACTGATCAGCAGATAGGCATGCCAGGAGCGATCGTTGCGGTCGCTGATGTCGTAAACGGTTGTGATGTCTTTACTGTTGTAGAGTTTTTTATATAGGGCATTGAGCTCGTGGCGGCTAAAATCATCAGAGATTTCATTATCCACGAGCTCTTTTAAATCCATGCTGATGGTTTTGCCTGTGGCCAGTACCATGATATTGGCTGACAATTCCCCGCTGTGGTTAAAACCCAGTAGTTTAAACTTTCTGTTGGATTCCATCTACAGTCTTTCCTCTATGATATAGCCCAGTAGCTCTATATTGCCGGATCTTTTCCTTTCAAGAGATAAGTTTCCCTCCGGTGGCTGAATAATAAAACCTTCAGCCTGCGAATAGCACAGTGAAGGTGTATTAACGACCAGGGCCGGTGGGCGTTTAATAATAATGACATCGTTCGGGGAAAATTGGTCATTGATTGTGGACTCAATCCTTACCGCTAACATATTTGACTCTTCGCCAAAGAAATAAGTGAGTGGGTATTGTATTGCGAGCTGACCTATTTTCTTATTTTTTGACGCTAATAAGTCAGACTGAGGAATAATAGGGATTGCCGCCGGATTCTTATTACCCTCGTAGGAAATGGTATTATTAAGCTGTTCAATCTTTTCCAGATCGTAGTCTTCTATTTCTTCACACGACAGACCGAAAAAATCAGAGATACGATTCACCGTTGATTGCTGTACGTTATTTACGCGGCCATCGAGAATTTTGTAGATAGTCGTGCGAGTCACACCGGTGCGGTTTGAAAATGACGCTTTCGTTTCTCCACGCGTCCGCATTAAATATTCAATATTCTTGATGATATTGGTTTTACGTTGAGCATTCGTTGTTTTCATAGACATCCTTTACGCAATAACACCTCTTACCCGTTTATCTTACGCTAAAACAGCGTTTGTCCGCATCCAGAGGGGCGTAATTTATTGTCGAATTCGGCGGTTAAATCATCATCCAAAAAATTTTAACCGGCACACTATCCCTGCCATTATTAATATCCTATTGAAAAGTGAACACCAAGGTTTGTTTTGTGTCAACTTATCTGTTGACTAAATGTTTTTTGCTGAGTTACTGTTTAAAAGCGCTGATAAAAAGCACGGTACATAATATTGTATGTATTTATGAAAATAATTATTAATTAGATAATTGTTGGCATGATTATCTTATTGGAACCAGAGTCATTCTAATTCCAACACCGGGGAATTTAGGTAGGAATGAATGATGAAAATATCATTCAATAACCACTGACTCGATGTCATTAGCCATGCCAATCATATTGCCGCGTTGCCGTAAAATCAGGCGGCGCGGCAACATGAGTGTTCGACTTTCGTTGCTTATCCTCTCCTCGCTTCACCCGCAAACCGTCAGTCGCTGTTCTGTAGAAATGCAGGCGGTGCGGTGCTCAGAGTCACCGAAAAGAGCAAATACGTTCACAAGGGAGTAACACCGGAACGTGAATTTTCGCTATGATATTTCCTTTCTACCTGCGACTGATGAGTGCTATGGAACGTTTCCTTGAGAATATGATGTACGCTGCCCGGTGGCTGTTGGCTCCGGTTTACCTTGGTTTATCGCTGGGACTGTTGGCGCTGACCATCAAGTTTTTTCAGGAGATCTGGCATGTTCTGCCCAATATTTTTTCCGTGGCGGAATCTGAGCTGATCCTGACGCTGTTGTCGCTGGTGGATATGACGCTGGTGGGGGGATTACTGGTGATGGTGATGTTTTCAGGCTACGAAAACTTTGTCTCGGCTCTCGATATCGACGAGGGCAAAGAAAAACTGAGCTGGTTGGGCAAGATGGACTCCGGTTCCCTGAAAACCAAAGTGGCGGCCTCCATTGTCGCCATCTCTTCCATCCATTTACTGCGCGTGTTTATGGATGCTCGCAACGTCGCCGACAACAAGCTGATGTGGTACGTCATTATCCATCTGACCTTTGTATTGTCCGCTTTCGTCATGGGCTATCTGGACCAGCTGTCACGCCGGGACAAAGACCACTAACGTTTGGCGCACCAACCTTTGCCCGTTATGCAAGTTCTTACCCACGACGCCAGGCGCGTTCGCTGCGGCGAACCGTCTCTGTGGCACGCGGGGACTCTCCCTGTCATTTTGAGCGGTTTGTCACAACTCCGTATTGTTACCGGTAACATGTTACCGGTAACAGTGCTACGATTATCGACATAACCGTTTCTATTCGATGGGTGGAGAAGAAGTATGTCGGGTCAAAGCTTTATTTTAATGGGCGTGTCCAGCACGGGTAAATCATCAGTCGGCGAGGCGCTGGCGAAGGCTATCGGCGCCAAGTTTATCGACGGCGATGATTTGCACCCGCGCAACAATATCCTGAAAATGGCCGGGGGCGATCCGCTTAATGATGAGGATCGCGCACCATGGCTGGAGCGTATCCGCGATGCGGCATTCAGCCTTGAACGAAAAAATGAGACCGGCGTTATCGTCTGTTCGGCCCTGAAAAAGAAATACCGCGATCAAATTCGCTCGGGTAACGAGCATGTCACCTTCATCCATCTTTCCGGCTCCTTCGAACTGGTTCTGGCTCGCATGATGGCGCGCCAAAGCCACTTTATGCCTGCGGCTCTCTTAGAGAGCCAGTTCGACACATTGGAGGTGCCGGGTAACAACGAACCCGATGTGGTCACGGTCAGTATTGATGGCAGTTTTGATGACGTAGTGGAGCGCTGCGTCATGGCGGTACGTGGGAGAGCGTGCCGTGCTTAAACGGAGGAATGAATGAATAACAATAAAGTCATTGAGCAAGTCACACATCGTCTACTGGCGCGCAGCCAGGCGTCTCGCAGCCGTTATCTGGCGAAAACGGAAGCCCAGGCGACGCAGGGCAAAACCCGCAGCCACCTGTCCTGCGGCAATCTGGCGCATACGGTGGCCGCCTGTCCGTCCGGCCAGAAAGACACGATCCTGGATTTTACCCGCGTCAATGTCGGCATCATCACCGCTTATAACGACATGTTGAGCGCTCACCAGCCTTATGGCACCTATCCCGACACGATTAAAAAAACGCTGGCCGAACTGGGCCACAGCGCGCAGATTGCCGGCGGTGTGCCGGCGATGTGCGACGGTGTGACTCAGGGACAGGACGGTATGGATCTATCGCTGTTCTCGCGAGATCTGATCGCTCAGGCGACGGCGGTTTCGCTCAGCCACAATACCTTTGACGCTGCGCTGCTGCTGGGCATCTGCGACAAAATCGCGCCCGGACAGCTGATCGGCGCGCTGTCGTTCGGCCACCTGCCTTCCGCCTTCGTACCGTCCGGCCCGATGTCGGCTGGCATCAGCAACGATGAGAAAGTGAAGGTGCGCCAGCAGTATGCGGCGGGTGAAGTGGGTAAGGCGGCGTTGCAGGACATGGAGTGCGAAGCGTACCACTCGCCGGGCACCTGTACGTTCTACGGCACGGCCAACACTAACCAGTTGGTCTTTGAAGCGATGGGGCTGATGCTGCCCGGTTCTTCTTTCGTCGCGCCAAACGATCCGCTGCGGTCGGCCCTGACTGGAAAAATCACCGCGCATATCGTCACTCAGGCCGACAACGGCACCCAGTACCGACCGCTGTCGCGTGTGGTGGATGAAAAATCCATTGTTAACGGTCTGGTCGCCCTGCTGGCCTCCGGCGGAAGTACCAACCACTCCATCCATCTGGTGGCGGTCGCGGCGGCGGCGGGATATGTCCTGACCTGGGACGACATCGAAGCGCTGTCTCAGGCCGTGCCGCTACTGGCGAAGATGTACCCGAACGGTCCGGCCGACATCAATGTATTCCAGCAGGCGGGCGGCGTACCGGCGCTGATGAAAGCGCTGGCGGAGCGTGGTCTGCTGAACATGGACGCCACGCCGGTCTATGGCCGCATGGAAGACTACCTTTCCGCGCCGCGCCTGCGGAATGGCGAATTAGTTTTCGAGCCTGTGGCCGACTCCTCCAATCCGAACGTCATTTCTCTGCCCGGCACCCAGTTCAGCGAACAGGGCGGCCTGAAAGTGCTGGACGGCAATCTGGGACGCGGCGTCATCAAAGTCAGCGCCGTCGCGCCGGAATACCGCTTCATCGAAGCCCCGGCGCGCGTTTTTGAGTCTCAGCATGACGTGGAGAAGGCTTACCATGCCGGCGAGTTTACGAAAGACGTCGTGATTGTCGTGCGCCATAACGGCCCTGCCGCCAACGGCATGCCGGAGCTGCACAAGCTGATGCCGGTGATGGGCAACCTGATGAAGTCCGGACTCCGTGTCGCGCTGGTGACGGACGGACGTCTATCCGGCGCATCCGGTAAAGTGCCTGCGGTGATCCACCTTTCTCCGGAAGCGCAACGCGGTGGCCCGCTGTGTCGGATCCACGACGGCGACGTGATTCGGGTGGATGCGGAAGCGGGTCGTATCGACGTTCAGACCGATCTGTCCGTGCGGCCGGAAACGCATCCGGATCTGGCCCCTGAGCATTTGGGGTCCGGACGTGAACTGTTCTCGGTGTTCCGCCAGGTGGTGTCCAGCGCCGAGCAGGGCGCGTCCATCTTCAACTTCTAACGCCTTCGCCGCGGAAGACGGTGTACGGTCGTCCCGGCCGGATGACGACGGCCCATTCAGGTCTTGTCGTCATCCGGCCTTTTTTGTGCGTACTTCCTGGGAATGGCTATATTTTTTGCAGGCTTCCCAAGGAATTTATGATGAAAAATTCGATGATTTTCGCCTTGGTTGGCGGCGTGGCGTTAACCGCCTGCCATTCCAACGATCCTGCTGAGTTTATGGTGCCTGGCAATGAGCAGATGGAAGTGTCGAAGCAGATGTACGTCTGTGACGACGGCTCAAAACTGGGGGTGATGTACTACAGCAACGAGCCTAACCATGCCGTGCTGGTCAACATTCCGGATGAAGGCAAAATTTTGATGGTCAACGTGCCGGCGGCCAGCGGAGCCCGCTATGTCGGCAACGTCTTCGAGTGGTGGACCAAGGGCGATAATGGGACGTTGAAGCAGGTTATCGAAAATAAGAACGTTGAGTGCCATAAATAAGGCTTCGCCTCGGCGTCTTCCTGAACGTTTATATGGGCGATTTCAGCTTAACTCGCTGGCACATGGAAAAAAACGGTGTGCCGTATATCGGGATATTTGCCGTCTTGTTGATGGTAATAGCCCGACGCGGGAGGCGACGGCGTCCGGCGTCCACCGTTGTACGCCTGTTGCCGCCGGCGCGGGCTCGGCCTTGAGCGCACATGTCTGCCGGGCAGGGTTAACGGCTCCGCGATGCGCTCAACGACGGCGATTGAGGGCACGCTTCGTCAGAGGGCTTGGATTGCGAAAGGGGGGGCGGATGTATTCGAGGTTGTCACCCCATTGCCCGCGTGTTTTCATTAGGCGTCTACGGCGGCCGCGCTCTGTTCCCTTTGGAGATGAGGCATCGTCGGCGACGGGCGCTCCTCTGCCGCTTTTCACGTGGTGAAAGAGCCGATTTACTCTCAGATTACTCCAAGGTTATGTCTCAGATGAACCGGGCGAGCTTTAAGCTCTCGCCAGAAAAAACGCTGTCGGATGATCAGCGGGCGCTCAAGCAGCGCGTGGAAGCCTTTCTCTGTCGGCATCGTCACTCTTCTCAGGCGTGCTTCGTGATTCAGGGGCAGGCGGGCACCGGCAAAAGCGTGCTTTTGCACGCGCTGTTCGCCGATCTACAGCGTGACGCGCGCCAGCAGCCGGATCATCCGCTGTACGGCAGCGAAAACGTGTTGCTCGTCAATCATCCCGAAATGCTCAAGGCCTATAAAAACGCGTCGGACGCGCAATCCGCTCTTCGCAAAAAAGATTATGAGCGCCCGACGACGTTCATCAACCGTATGCGCAAAAGCGAAGACAAGGTGGATATCGCGCTGGTGGATGAGGCCCATTTGCTGCTGACGCGCAGCGATCGCTACAACCACTTTTTTCAGGACAATCATTTGGAGGAAATCCTGAGCCTCGCACGCTGCGTGGTGCTGATTTTCGACGAACGGCAGGTGCTGAAATCCAAAAGCCTGTGGCGAGAAGGCGATCTTGAGCGTTTAATTGCCCGCGGGCCGCACGAAGTTCACCTATTGCGGCATCAGTTCAGGATGAAGGCCGCCACGTCGGTGCAGCGATGGATTGGCCAATTCTGTCAGCGTAAGCTGCTGCCTCTGCCCGTGGCTGCGCCCGGCGAACCGCCGTTTGAGCTGAAGATCTTTGACGACGCGCAGGCCATGTACACGACGATCCGGCGGCGCAACGCCGATAGCGGACTGTCACGGATGCTGTCGACCTATGACTATCCCTATCGGCTGGACGGGCAAGATCACTTCATCGAAGAGGGTGCTTTCCGGCTGCGCTGGGATCGCTCGAAGCCGAACGAGCGCCTGCCGTGGGCGGAGCGGGAAGACACCCTCGACGAAGTGGGCTCGGTGTACACGGTGCAGGGCTTTGACCTGAACTACGTCGGGCTGATTCTGGGACCTTCGGTGTCGTGGGACGCAGAGCGCCGTGAAATCGCCATCGACCCTGCCCGTTACGAAGACGGAGCGGCGTTTCAGGGATCCGGGCATCTTGACGACGCCGAGGCGGTGAAAATCCGTATCATGCTCAACGCCATCAACGTGCTGATGACCCGCGCGATTGATGGACTCTATATTTACGCTCACGACGCAGGACTGCGTCGCCAACTGCTTCTCTTACAGCATGAAGCGGCAAACAACGGAGAGCATCATGTCTGCCAATGAACTGATGTGGATTAACGATCCACGCATGAAAAAGGTATCCCAGCACGTCGACGTCATCGATGCTTCCGTCAACGCGCTGGTGGAGCGAATGTTCGCCGTCATCGAGCGCATGAACGATTCAGGGCTGGCGGCGATTCAGTTAGGGATCCCGCAGCGCATTGTGGTGATTGATATGGATGACGAACACGGCGTGCGCCAGCGTTTGGCGCTGATCAATCCGGAGGTGGTGGAACGGTCTGAGGAAACGACCTTGCATCTCGAGCTGTGTTCCTCCATCCCTCAGCATCCCCTGCCTGCCGAGCGGGCTAAGCGCGTGCGAATGACCTATACCGATCTGGACGGCGTTCGGCAGTCGTTAGAAGCGGGTGGGGCGCTGGCCGTGTGTCTCCAGCATGAAATCGATCATCTGGACGGCTTGTCGCTGATCGATAATTTGTCCGATCTGAAACGTAACCGCATCCGCACCCAACTGGCTAAGCTGCGTCGTAAGCTCGCGCCGAGCGGCGAATAACGCATCTGGCGGCCTGATCGTCGCGAGGACGCATGGGCGAAAGCCGGGATGAATCGAGAACGGGCGCAAAGCGCCCGTTCTCGTGGCGAGAGACCTAGTGGAACAATGGCTGGGGCGAGATCACGCCCGGCACCAGGGCGCTCGTCATCTTCTCGACGATGTGGTTCAGCGGGCAGAGCCAACCGACGCTGGTTTGCTGGCAGAGGCTATCGTGATACTCCTCAATGAGCGGCGGCGCATCTGACGTCAGCGGGCTGAGATGACGCCACTGGTCCAGCGACATGGCGCTGAACGTCAGCCGCACGTAACGTTCATCGCTGTGGGTATCGCGGTAGCGTTCGAACGCCAGGCTACCGCCCGGTGGGATATCGTTACGCGGATATTCGCCCAACTGCCAGTTCATCTGCAGCATGGTCTGGACCTGCGCGATATTGCTGTCATGACCGACGAACATCACCAGCGGTGCCTGCAGGTTGCGGTTTTTCGAGGCGGACGTGGATGTCCCGGCCGTCAGCGCGGCGACCAACTGAGACATTAGCAGCGTGCCGCCGTGTCGCGCCAGCTCCGGGGTGTCGCTGATCAGGTCATATTTAGCCGCGTGTAGCGCCATCAGCGCCGACACTTCGCGGGCATTACGGGCGTGGCCGAAAGCCACCTGAGACAGCGGCAGTCCTTCGCTGTACTGCAAACGGATCGTTTCTCCTATCGTCGACCCCGGCGACAGCGGACCTTTGAGCGACACGCCGTGCTCTTTTTCCACCAGCTTCCACGGCGCGTTCAGGAATTCGCAGGACGACGGCGTATCGGCGCAGGCCGCCGCGCGCAGTAGCGTGATGGCGGGCTGGTAGCGTTGATTCAGGTCGTCTAAACTGCCGGTCCGCGCCGTGATCTGCTGTTTGACGATGTCTGTGTCCGGCTGACTCAGTCCCATATCTACGCTTTGAAACAGCGGATCGCGCTGCTCACGCGTGCTTCCCGCGGTGAGTCCACAGCCCGGGAACATGCCGTCGAGAAGCGCCTGTGCCGTGGCGCGTGTTCTTTGCAGAGGGCTGGACCAGACAAACACCCGTTCCGGCTGCGGACATCCCGCGCCGATGGGCAGACCTGCCTCACGCCAGCGAGCGATTTGATAGGCGCCCTGATGGATAATGCCGGCATAACCGTGGTCGGAGAGATGACCGTCCTGCACCGCCCATTCGGGCCACGTCTTACCGGTCGCTTTGTTCAAGGCCTCGGTTTTCGTCTGAGGACGGACGCCGTGGCGGCTCAGCGTGACGACATGCTCCAGCGTAAATTGCGCCTTGGGCGAGGCCGTCAACGGAAAGGTGGTCATCAGCGCCAGCGTGGCGGCACCCCATTTAAAAATCGTCATAGCGAATAACCAACCTTATGATTAAAAAGTGTATTTAAATCCGGTAGCGTAAGTTGTCTGCCGTTTATCGCTGCTTTTAGACACGGATTCGTGGGTGACCTCGAGGACATATTGCCAATGGGTCAGGAATTTAACTTTCGTTTCTACCTGATGTTCGTAGTCGGCGTCCCGTTTAGCGAAAATAGGTTGGTCACTGAAATAACGAGAGTATTTATAAGATAGCGTCGCGCGGCTGAATTTATATTTTGCCCCGGCATCGATACGGTGCGTGTGCTTGGTCGGTTTAGCGTCGCAATCTGTTATTACGTAGCGATAACGCGTCGCAAGCGCAACATTATCGGCCCCAAACCATTCTGCGTTTAATGAAGGTTTCCAGGTTTGTTTTTCATCGTCAATGCCGGAGGTGATGCCGGGCGTCAATGTCAGCGTAGGGGAAACCGCAAACGCGTAGTCGACGCCAAACTCTGTTTTATCTTTACGTAAATGATTGAATGCCTTGCCTGCTGAGCCATACGATGATTCGCGCGGATGCGTTTCCCACTCGGCAGACAGCCCCAGCCCCTGACTGAAACGGTGTTCAATCCCCCATTTATCGCTATGGGTACGGGAAACATCGCTGAATTCATGTTTCCAGAAAAGAGCAATCGCCTGAGATTGAAACGACATCACATATAAAAGTGTGAATAAAATATGACGTAATAACATGAATCATCGCCGTTTGTGTTAAAAGTGCTGCGAATGCAGGGGGGGATATGACAGAAAAATTGAAATTATTTCTCGCCTGGGCGATGAGATAACATTTTATTAGATAAGGGAAAAATCTAGATGCACCTATAAAATAAAATGCTTTTATTTCACGGTGATTAGATATTCACTCTGCCGATGGCGCGACGTTATTCTCACCGCCAGCCTAATCGGTCGGCTGCCGCGCTTAAGGCAGACGTGTCGCCTTCTTCAGTACGACGTAAAGCACGCTGGCGGCGGCTAGCGAGTTAAAGGCGGGCACGCCCCATTCAACGTTCAGGCCCACCACGCTGCCGATAATGCTGGCGATGATGGCCACCCAACCAACCGCCGGGGTGGCGGCCAAATCCGCACCACCGCGCCAGCAGGCTGCCGGACAGCCCTTCCCGCATCCCCGCATAGCCCAGACGACGGTGACGGTGCCGAAAATGAGGCTGCCGATGGCGATAGCGGTAAACGCCTGGCCTGGCGTCATCGAATGGCCTAATACCGCGCCGAGCATGAACTGATCCAGAGCGGTCAGCATGCCGATATGCACCAGCGCGATATTGAGAAAAGGCAGCCTTGCCGCGAGGGGAACCCGGCTCACCGGGTAATCGTCTATTTTTTCCATGTTTTCCTGGGTCCTTGTGGTTTATCGCCTATTCCGGCAGGCGCGGTCACATCGCTAGATGTATTGAATGCCTTTCACCAGCAGGGTGGGCGGAATGTATTTATCCAGCTCCGAGTGATAACAAAACGCTTTAAATTGATGCAGTGAATGCACGTCGGCCTTTTGGTAAATGCTATATATTCTGTTTTCAACGGTTTTATAGGCAAGGTTGGTTTTTTGGGCGATCTCCTTGCCCGAAAAGCCCTGCAAAATCAGAAAGATCATTTCCAGTTCCGAGGGCGTAAATAAACTATTTTCGACGCGGGTAATCAACGTAGAGGGCGTTTTCTTATCGATGTAAACCAGAGGGGAGAGCGTCGTCAGCGGCTTGGCGTTCCACATGATGCCAATACAGCGTTTTTTGACGTCAAAGATAGGGATTTTTTCGCTGACGAACGGCGAGAGAAAAGGGTCTCCATTCCAATAGTGCGTTTCGATGACGGCGACGCTTTTCTTACCGTGCTCCGTTCGCCTGTCGTGCTCGATGAAGTCTTCCGACATCTCCGCCCATTCGGCGGGGAATTCGGCATCCAGTTTCCCCTCGAACTCAAAATGGGCGGGCGTATTGGTATACTTCAGGGCGGCTTTGTTCATGTAGATATGCCGCGATGCCAGGTCCTTAATTCCCCAGGGTTCGTGCAACGCTTCCATCACGGTAATCAAACCGCCGATATAACGGCCGATGTCCTCTGTGTCGTATGGCATCCCGGCCTCCTTGTATGACGATTGATAACTTACTGAAATTCCTTGTGGAGATAATGACGCGTAAATTGGTGGGCGTAGCCGGGGAGGTGACCGTACTCCTGATAACCCAGCTTCTTGTAAAATCCCTTAGCCTGAAAGCTGAAGGTGTCGACATACGCCATATGGCAGCCGCGTTTTTTCGCTTCCGCCTCGGCCTGCTGCATCATCTGGCGACCTAAACCGGCCTGGCGATACGCCTCGCCGACCCATAAAAATTTGATTTCCAGCGCGCCCCACCAGGTTCTCGCCACCAGTCCGGCGATAATTTCATTATTGTCGTTGGTGAATGTTAAAAAGAGGGGATGAATATCACCCTCCTGAAATTGTTTATTGTGTTGTAATAAACGTTGAATAACAAATTCCTCATCCTGAGGATTTGGGGTATCGGTAATATTTAACTTCATTATGTTTATACTCCTGCTTTTAATAAAGGTTATGTCGCATCCAGGCGAACGATAATCTTTAGCATAAATTGATTTCTGTGACAAGGGAGGTTTTTACTCATTGACCGAACGCTTGAATCGGTTAATTTATTACAGGTTGCATCCAAGAGAATTGAGCCCTTAAATACTCTTATAGAGGAACTATTAGTTGCATCCTCTTTGTCATCACCAGGGAAATATATTTTTATTGGATGGAGGGAATGGTTAGCGGGTGTAAAATTTAGCGTATTTATTCTTAATGATAAAAAATGAATAATAAGCGTTTTTAGATAGCGAGTTTATGATATTAAGCCACACCCTATTTAGGGAAAATGAGCCTCGCAGATGGAGGCTCAGATGAGCGGGCAATTAGTCGACCGACCGCATAAACGCCAGCAGATCTTGATTCAACCGGTCCCGATGCGTCTGGGTGATGGCGTGTGGCGCACCTTCATACACCTTTAATTGAGCGTTTTTGATCATCTCTGCGGCCACCTTGCCTGTAGATTCGAACGGCACGACCTGGTCGGCGTCGCCGTGGATGACCAGCGTGGGAACGTTGATGCTGTGCATATCCGGGCGGAAGTCCGTTTCAGAGAACGCCGTGACGCAGTCGTGCGTGCTCTTCAGCGAGGCCAGCAGTGCGATATTCAGCGTTTGTGTCAGCACGGCGTCGGAGACGCGCATCCCTTTGTTGAGACCGTAAAACGGCGTCGAGAAATCGCTGATAAACTGCGCGCGATCATGCATGATCCCTTCGCGGATGCCGTCGATAACCTGCTGTTCCACCCCATTCGGATAGCCGGCGGACTTCATCAGCTTCGGCGTGACCGCGCTGAGCAAAACCAGCGCGCTGACGCGTTGAGAACCATGCCGGTGAAGGTAGCGGGAAACGTCGCCGCCGCCCATCGAAAAGCCGATCAACGTCATCTCGTCCAACTGCAGATGTTCGATTAATTCGTGAATATCGTCGGCCAGGGTATCGTAGTGATAGCCGTTCCACGGCTGGTCGGAACGCCCGAAACCGCGGCGGTCAAAGGCAACGGCCCGGAAGCCGTGTTCGGCGAAGAAATGCAGCTGACTGTCCCACATATCGGCATCCAGCGGCCAGCCGTGGCTGAACAGCAGCGGTTTACCTTTCCCCCAATCCTTGTAATACAGCTGAGTACCGTCTTTCGTTCTAAACGTGCTCATGCGTAACACCTCTGATTCGTTGCGAAATAGGAAGACGAATGCGTATTCCAGGCCCGTTCGGTGCCGGTTTGGATCGACGCAGACGATACTTTTCAGCTTAGCAGGATCTCCTAATTTGACAGGCCAGGGCGCGGCGGGAACAGTTTATTCATCGCCTCTTCTGGCCATATTTATTGCCTTGATATCAGCATGATTTTCTTTATTTCCCGCGTGGTTTATTTTTTACGAACGCTATTTTGGGGGGGTAAAAAACAGGCTTTTTCTTTGTGATATACCTAATGATATATTGAATTTTTCCTCTGGTCATAGGGATGTCGTTCCTATTTTAGTGCTTATGCTATATCGCGCTGACGCCAAATAATAATGGGTAAGTTGTGTTTTTATTCAGGGGTGACAGCTCCGGATGTTGTGCTACGGCATATAAATGCTGCGCTCACGAATAATAATGTTATCACTTGGCGGTGTGTCCCCATATTTAAGCGATAAACACCTTTCGAAGAATATCTATGCTACGTTTAACACCCAATTGGAATAAGAGGAAATTATGTCTGATGTGCGCGACGACAGCGACAAATACAGTAATAACCTCCCGAAGGTATTACCGGCTGACAATGAAAAGTTATCCGACACGTCCGATAGTGAAAATAACAGCTTATTGAGCGCCGATGCCTTTTTATTGACAGCAACCGCCATAGCCGCCATCGCGGGATTCTTATATGGCTATGATACCGGGATTATTTCCGGCGCTCTGCTGCAAATCACCCATGACGTTTCCCTCTCGTCTCATGCTCAGGAACTGGTCACCAGCGCCATACTGGTGGGCGCCGTGGTCTGGGTTCTGTCCTGCGGTAAGCTGTCCAGCATGCTGGGACGGCGCTACACGGTCATGATCGTCGCCGCGATCTTCGCGCTGGGCGTGGCGGCCATTTATCTGGCGCTGACCATGATGGGTAAGCTGTTGGTCGACCGTATCGGCCGCCGCACTCTGACGCTGTATATGACCCCGGCGCGATCATCAGCCCGGCGCTGCTGTGATGTTTAGATTGAACGCCAACGGAGTTAGGACGGCTGGTTGATTGTGGCCCGCCTGTTCGCCTTTATGGTTTTCAACTCGGGAGGAATTCAGGTCATCGGCTGGCTGGTGGGGTCGGAGGTCTACCCGCTGGGCATTGGCGGCGCCATCTGGTTTTACGCGTTGCTGAATCTGCTGGGGTTCATCTTTATCTACTGGATGATGCCCGAAACGAAAGGGCGCAGTCTGGAAGAGATCGAAACCGCTCTGAAGGAAGGGCGTTTTTATCCTGTTAGCCATCATGAACAAGGCGTCAGACAGGAACCGTAGCACGCGCATCTGAGGGGCATCGCCCCTCTTTTTCGGTTTCATTTTTCCGGTGACCGTTTAGCCTGCTCGCTTACAAGTAAGGCGGTCGCAGGCGCGACGGCCGGCGTCAAATCTGACTGATGATAATCCCGCCGCTCAACACCAGCCCCAAACCGATAAGGGTGAGGATCAGCTCCGTGCGGGTTTTATGTTCCTTGAGGATAAAGATCCCACCCAGCGTGGAGATAATCACGCTCATCTGAGACAGCGTAAACCCGGTCGCCACGCCGTTGCGCTGCGCGGAGATCAAATAACCCAGCGCGGCAATGGCAAAGATTAAGCCGGGCAGCATACTCAAATAGGTTTTCTTCTCTTTAAGCGCACTGCCGAGCTGTTTGATGGAGAGCAGGATCGACATTATCACCATGCCCGCCGTTTGCGGCAGGAAGGCGTCCCACCCGCTGAGATTAAAGAGCCGGGGCAGGGCGGAATAGCCGATGTAGCCGAACATCGAGACGATCAGAATTCCCACCCCGGTGAGCAGATGCTGATCTTGCGAGGCGTTTTTCTTTGAGGTGTAGGTGGTCAGATACACACCGACTATCACCAGAAAGATAGCGAAAAAACCCAGCATTTTGGTGTCTTTCCACTCGCCGAAAAAGCAGACGCTGAACAGGGAAGTCCCGATCAGCTGCAGCCCGGTGGACACGGGCATGGCTTTCGACACGTCGATTTTCGTGAAGGAGACGTACTGCAGATATTGACCGAAGGCCCAGCACATCCCCGAACCGGCTCCGCCCACGATAACCGGCCATACCAGATTCGCTGGCACAAATATCGCGATGATGAGAGCGACGACGAAGGCGCCCAGCGTGGTGCCGATAATCTGGTTATTGGGCGAGCCGCCGATAGAGGACACCAAGAGCGGGAGGATCCCCCAGAATAGTGCCGGGATCAGCGCGATTAGTATGTTCATGCCTATTTCTCTCTTTAGGGGGATTAACGACCTCTCCCCTCCCTTCGGCCGACGGCGCGAAGAGAAAGGGAGGCGGAGTTGTCTGGGGCGGATAAAATTTATCCCTGTCCGCCCTGGAAGGAAGGGTAGAGCGTCATACCGCCGTCGGCGAACAGCGTAATGCCGGTGACGTAAGAGGCCTGCTCAGAGGCGAGCCAGGCCGTGACGCTGGCGATCTCTTCGGGTTCGCCCGCGCGCTTCATCGGGATCATTTTTTCCAGCGCCGCCCGCTTCTCAGGGTCGTTCATTTTTTCTTTGTTGATGGGGGTATTGATGGCGCCCGGCCCGATACCGTTGATGCGAATGCCTTTGTCCGCATATTCCAGCGCCAGCGTCTGCGTCAGCAGTTTCACGCCCCCTTTGCTGGCCGCGTAGCTGGCGAAGGTCGGCCACGGGATCTGTTCGTGCACGGAAGACATATTAATGATGGCGCCCTGAATGTTATTTTTCAGGAAATACTGGATGGCGATTTTGGCGGTCAGAAAATAGCTGGTCAGGTTGACGGAAATGACCTGATTCCAGTCGTCCAGCGTCGCCTCATGGGAAGGCATCTGTTTCTCGATGCCGGCGTTATTCACCAGAATATCGAGACGTCCGAAGGTGTCGATGGCCGTTTGGAGCACTTTTTGCGTATGTTCTTCCAGGCTAATGTCGCCTTTGAAGAGCACTGCCTTTCCCCCGCTCTGCTCAATCGACTCGGCCACTTCATTGGCCCCGTCATCGTCCGAGCGGTAACACACCACCACGTTGACTTTCTCCGCTCCGAATCGCTTGGCAATCGCCGCGCCAATGCCTTTCGAGGCGCCAGTGACGATCGCCACCTTACCCTGTAAATCATTGAACATAATAACCTTCCTCACAGTGATAGTGTCTGTCGCGTTTTTTCAAGCCGCTTTGAGCCCGCCTTTTATGCAGATTGTGTTGGGAGGGCGCGGTGAACACCGGGTGCCAAAGACAATCGCAGAGCCACCGTCGAACCTGATCGATCCCGCTCATGCCCCTGGGAAAACGCCGTGCGTACCCTCTTTGCGGCGGCTCAATATCCGCCCCCAAAATGGCCTGATGCCGGCTTAGCGCTACCGATGAAGACGCGTCATCATTCGTGCCGCTACAGTATAGTCCATGTCGTCCTTTTCTCTTTTTGACCTCGGAAAAGCTGCGAAATACGCTGAATTATGCTGTGAATCTCGCGGGACATTCTGGGCTTAGGCCATCAACGGCGTGGGGGATATTTGGCGGGCATCACGGGGATGACGCGGTTATGGACGGCGTATTGAGTGGGAAAACGCCCCGATGCGATGCGTCCTCAGGGCCGATGGGGCGCAGAGGCCGGATCGTCGATGCGTCAATGCGGAGAGTGCCGCCGCAGGGTCTGCGAAGGTTTCTCGTTGAACAATTTCTGATAGTCGATGGCGAACTGGCTCAAATGCCAGAATCCCCACTGCATCGCGGCATCTTGCACCGTGCGATGCGGGGTGCCTGGGTCAACCAACTCGCGCCGCACCGCGTTGAGCCGGATGATTTTAAGCCAGGCGTTGGGGGCGATGCCCAACACGTTCTGAAAGGCATTTTGCAGGGTGCGGCGGCTGACGTGCAGCCGGTTGCACAGGTCCAGCACGGTGACCGGCTCCGAGGTTTGGCTCAATACATACTCCCGCGCAAAGGCGATCAGCTTGCGGTGATGATGATTTTGCGCCGGTTCCGTGGGCGGCTGAACGTTTTCCAAAAACGACATCAGCATCGTAAGAAGGTTATGGTTCAACAGCTTCTGCGTATTGCCTTTTTTCATCACCTGCGGGAAATGGCAGCTGTACCACAGCGCGTGGCGGATGTAATCGCAGAGCTGTTCCTTGTTGCTGAGATCCATTTGCAGCGTGGTGCCGCGAGTCAGCCGTTCGGTCAGCCACTGCGGATCGCTGAGCGTGCCGATGTATTGATGGAGCACCTCATGCGATATCACGACGCCCAGAATGGAAAAGTCGTCCGGCGTCGAAAGCTCAAACTCTTTCCCGCCGGGGCTGACGGCAATGCCGTACTTGTCCAGCGGCTGTGCGTTGATAAACCCCATGTTCTCCTGGGTCGAGGGAATACCGAACCACAGCGATCCTGCCCAGGCCATGCAGGACTGCCGCAGGGCAAGGTTAGTGTATTCGTGACAGAGTTGCATGCCGTCCAACAGCAGTTCCTGTAGCTCGCCGCGAAAATGACCGGGCGAGACCTGATCGTATAGCTGTTGCCAGGCGGTGATGGTGCGGGACTGGGCGTAAACGTCCTGGGTGTAACTCTGGTGCATAGGACGAGTTGGACTCAGTAACGCCTGGACGGCTTCAGGAGGTGTCGGCTGGGTGTCAAGCTGATGCGGATGAAGGTGATGACCTGTTTTCATCTGTCGTTTCCTCCGGTAAAACCTCTGCGCCGCACAGGGCGCAATGATCCGATGGGTAAGCGTCGTCCCTGCCGGTGGGTGCAAACGGCAGGGACGTTTAGCATACGAAAACTAGACGATGCGGAACATATCCACCATCACACAACGGCGGATACGTACAAAAGTGCGCGCCGACGTCACCCCTTCTCCGGTCGGCGTGGAAATGGTCATGGACGTACAGCCCTCGCCGCCGAATCCCAGCCCGGCGATGCAGGGGCCGTTCTTAACGAAGATGCTGGTGTTGATGCGGCTGGCCATTTTGTGCAGGTGGGTGATGTCGGTCGAATGCATCGCCGCCGTATGGCGACATCCTCCCTCCAACTGCACCGCCAGTTCGATGGCTTCGTTTACGTCGGCCACGCGCACGACGGGCAGCACCGGCATCATCATCTCCGTCACGGCGAAGGGGTGATCCGGAGGCGTTTCCGCCAGCAGTAACCGCGTGTTGTCGCCGACGTCCAGACCGATGGCCGCGGCGATCTTCGCCGCATCACGCCCCACCCAGTCGCGACTGGGGCGGCCTTTCCCGTTTTCGTCGATATCGGTCAGCAGCAGAGGCAACAGCTGTTCGACCTGCTCGCTCGTCAGCAACACCGCCTGATGCCGCTGCATGTCGGCCAGTAACGCGTCGGCCACGCTGTCAACCACGATAGCCACTTTCTCATCGACGCAGATGATGTTGTTGTCGAAGGAGGCGCCGCGCACGATATCGCGGGCGGCACGGGCGATGTCTGCGGTTTCATCCACCACGACGGGCGGGTTGCCTGCGCCGGCGGCAATCAGGCGTTTGTCCGTATATTTGCGCGCGGCCTCCACCACCGCTTCGCCGCCGGTCACGACCAGCAGACTAATGCCCGGATGGCAAAACAGGCGCTGAGCGGTTTCAATGTTAGGATCTTCGACGGTGACCAGCAGATTCTCAGGGCCGCCAGCGGCGACAATGGCCCTGTTCAGCAGGCTGATGGCGTGCAGGGAGACGTTCTTCGCCGAAGGATGCGGCGCGAATACGATGCTGTTGCCCGCAGCGATCATACTGATGGCGTTATTGATGACGGTGGCGGCAGGGTTCGTCGAAGGCGTGACCGAGGCCACCACGCCCCAGGGCGCGTTTTCGATCAGCGTCATCCCGTTGTCGCCGGTGATCGCCTGTGCCGCCAGACTTTCCGTGCCCGGCGTGCTGCGCGCCTGGGAAACATTTTTGGCGTATTTGTCCGTGACGCGTCCCATGCCGGTTTCGGCTACGGCCATTTCCGCCAGCACCTGCGCATAGCGTTCGCCGGTCTGACGGATCGCCTCAATGACTCTGTGCCGCAAGGCCATATTATCCAGCCGTTTCTGCGCATGTGTCGCCGCATCCACCGCCTCATCCAATGAGGCAAAAACACCGTATTGCATGTCGAATTTAGACGCCGGACATGCCGGGGCATCGGGCTCGAATATTGACTGTTCCATACGTGAATCCTCCAGGATAGGTTTAGACCCCATCCGCGCATCGATGGCTGTTGAAACGCGGTATCGCTTTTCCAGCGGGTGTGCCGACCACCCTCACCCGTGCGGTCATCGTTTTACCTGTCGCACGGCGGACAGATTAATCGCATGAATCTGTCCCTGTTTCGGCGCTGCTATCGCCCGCGGGCTATAGGCATGTTGCGACGGTTCAGTGAATGCCACTATCAAAAATCGGCAAACTTCCCTTAAGTTTGATGCGCGTCATAAATTAATGTTTTCGTTAGAACTCATCGTATGGGATGCGGAGAAACAAGAAGAGACAGGTGGAGGCATCAGTTGTGGGGAGTGGGCCTTATTGGTCCAGAGCGCGCGCCTGGGAGAAGAGCGGTTTTATCATCGATGGCGGCCGTGGCTCGGCGTTGAGCGATGCCCGAGACGGCGTATCTCGTCAATGAGTTGCGGCATGGCGTCGATCACCCGATCGGCCCCAGCGTCGAACAGCCGCGTTCGATGACAAGGCGTGGTATGCGCGCCGCCGGTAAAGCCGACCACCAACATCCCCGCGCGTTTCGCCGCCGTTACGCCATGAACGGAATCTTCGATAACGAGCGTATTTTCAGGTGAGGTATTCATAACCTGAGCCGCATGCAGAAAAATATCGGGACAGGGTTTGCCGCGGTCCGGCCCCAGATCCATTGCTGAGAAGATGTGCGGCGTGAAAAGAGGCTTCAGGCCCACCTTCGTCAGCATAAAATCCAGCTGTTCCGAACTCGAATTGGAGCAGATACAGCGGGGAAGGGGAATCTGGGACACGGTCTCCTGTACGCCGGCGATACTGACCAACCTGTCGGCGAAGGCGTTCATCAGCAACGGGTAAAACGCCTGACGAAGGTGGGGAGGGATCGTAGCCCCCTTATCAGCGCGGATCTGATCGATCAGTTCATCCCAGGCAAGCCCGCTGTAGCGATGCGTGAACTCATCAAGCCCGATATTCACTCCCTGTTGATTCAGCAGGGACACCGTCAGTTCGATACCGATGATTTCTGAGTCGACGAGTACGCCGTCACAGTCGAAAATCATCAATGACACGCCCTCTTTCATTCCTTCCTCTCCCAAAAGCGGCCGAACGCCGTCATCGGCGTCGGCCTAGGCCTGAAAACGGCGATCAGGCGCTAATGCGCTGTGGCCGATATTTCACCAGCAGCCGCTGAATGTCCCGCAAACGGGGCACGGCGATGGTGGTCAATTTTTCGCGAGTGACGCTGCGGTCAAGAGAGATACAGTCTTTCCACAGTGAACGGCCCGCGATGACGCCAGATGCGCCCTGTCGAAGCGCAACGTCGACCTGCTGCAGGAACGTTTCGTGGTCGACGCCGGCGGACAAGACGGCCCACGGTACGTCTCCGCAGATCTCCGTGACGGCGGCGCAGGCTTCTTCTGTTCCCGGATACGGGATCTTCAGCACCTTGGAGCCACAGTCAATACAAGCGCGGCAGCCTTCCTGAATCAGATGAGGAAGGTTGCGCTGGTACGCTTCCCTGCTTTCATTTTCCAGCGGGTAGGTGAGGAACTCGACGACCAGAAACAGATCTTCGCGGGCGAAATCGGCGATAACGTTGCGGAGTGTCGCCAGATTAGCGGTATTGGCTTGTGGCGTATCCATGCGCAGATAGATCATGATTTTTCCACCGGTCGCCCCCAGCTCGCGCACTTTGCGGGCGTTGATGCCTTCGACCATTTTCGAAATGCGGTAGCCTTCGGGCGAGGTATCCCAGCCGGAGGCGTCAAGGCCGATGAGCAAGCCGGTGTTGCGCGGCACAATGCCTTCATCAATGATGCCGGGCACGGCGCAGAGCGGATCGACCAGCACGCAGCCCGCCTCCGAGGCCAGATATTGAGTAATATCGTATTTGGTTTTTCCCAGCGTTTCATTGCTGATTTTCGCCTGTTCTTCCGGCGTATCGGCTAATAGCGTTCTCATACCGCCGCGTTGATCGCAGGCCACCACCATCATGGCACCTGTGTTATCGCAAATCATTTGATAACCACGACGTTCTGCTGTTGTCATTTTGTTCATGGATTGATTCCTCGTAGAAGATAAAGAGTAGGTTTCAGGATGACTAAGGCGCTCGCCGACCCAGGAAATAAGACGCTCTGATTCGATATCCTTATCCTGATCCACGGTGAATAGTGGGCCGAACGCCATGGGCTGCGCCCTTTCCGCTAATGCGATTAATTCGGGGATATATTCTTCGCCGGGGTGTCCTTTCACACGGCGGTGACAGCGCTGCGAATAACGCTCTGCCACCCGTGCGGGCGAAATCTGATTCCATATTTCAATCACGGACTCGCAGCCGCATAAAGCAAGGTATTCGGCTAAGACTGATTTATCCCGGAATCCAAACCAGGCATCTAAAATAAATACCGTGTCAGATGGCGAATTTCTTACGATATTGAACATCGCCGCATAAGCGGAATAACCCAGCTGGCGATTCAACGGCCTGTCAATAATATCGGCGAATTGCACCATAAAAGGTTCTTTAATTTCATCGATACTTAAAACCGGAAAATGAAAAGCATCTGCCACCTGATTAGCCACGTAGCTTTTTCCTGATGCCGGTATACCATTAACCAAAATCAGTGTTTTCATAGTAATCCAAGTATTTCATCAACGGTGGTGGCGTGTCTTATTCGACTTAACGTGTCCTCATGATCCAATAGGCCGACGATGGAAGCGATGCCTTCCGTAATATGCGAGTCTCCGTTAATGCCGCCAAACATCACGATAATATCGACCGGCTCGCTGCCGTTAATAGACACGGGCGTCGCAAGCGTGACCATACTGAAACAGTCTTTAATCACACCGCATTCCGGTCTGGCGTGTGGAATGGCTATCCCCTCATCAAAAACATAATAGGCGCCATATTTCAACGTATTATCGATAACCGCTTTAGGATATTCAGCGGTGACAAAGCCACCCTCAATTAAGGGCTTTGCCGCTTTCTCGATAATGTCCTGCCAGGCGTTAACGCTAATGCTGACCTGGATATACGGATTTTGAGCAAGAAATGATTTAATCGTCATATCGCCTCATATATTTTTTCGGATCGTATTTCTCAACTCATCCATTCTCAGGAAAATATCATCAACCCGATGTCGATACGGCTGATAGGCTGAATATATTTTCACCGCCTGGGTATATTTCACCATCAGCTGTTTTTGAATCTCGGTATCCGACGGAGTGCTCTGTAGTCCGGATTCCAGCTGTGTTATTTCCGCATGCAGACTTTCTGCCTCTTCGCTATTTTCATTCTCCGGTCTCCCCGGCGTCTTTTCTGAATGAAAGAGATGTTTTAATTTCGCGAACATATTTCCTCCTCACATCGTGATGGGATAACCCGCTGACTTAACCGCTTATTTGCCCAGTTTTCGGTTCGCCAGCCAGACAATCATGATGACGAAGGCGATAAAGCCGATGACGAACGGCCAGTCACGCTGGAAGGCATGGCCGAGCACCAGGCCGGTGCTGATGACGTCTGAATCGCTGAACGTCACGCCTTTAAAGCCGAAGGTTTCGAGCAGCGGCACCAATATCGCCGGTAGAAAGGTAATGAACAGGCCGTGAACCACGCCGCCGATGATGGCGCCTTTTCTGCCTCCCATCGCGTTACCGAAGACCCCGGCGGCACCGCCCGCGAAGAAGTTGGTCAGCAGGCCCGGCAGGATCATGGCGAGTCCGAACAATGGGAAGACCAGCATCCCGATAATCGACCCGACGGTGGTGGCCAGGAAGCCGACGATGACGGCATTCGGGGCATACGGGAACAGCACCGGGCAGTCGAGCGCGGGTTTGGCGTTGGGCACCAGCCGCATGGCGATACCGCGGAAGGCGGGCACCAGCTCATTCAGCAGCAGGCGGACGCCGCTGTAGAGTACGAAAACCCCGGCAACGAACTGCATGGACTGCATGAACGCATACATGATGTAGTTGGTTTCGCCCGCGAACTGCGCGATGTACGCCGACCCGGCAAAGAGGGCGGGAATGATGTACATCGGCACCATGATGACGGCCATCGACAGATAGGTGTCCTGCAGAAATTTAAAGTTATCGGGCAGTTCCAGATCTTCGGTGGAGCGCGAGTTTTTGCCGATCGCTCGCGCCACCGCGGCCTGAACGAGGTAGCCGATGGTGCAGAAATGCCCGAGCGCCACGTCGTCCGAGTCCGTAATCTTGCGGACGATGGGTTGGGCGATGGCCGGCATCAGTACCGCCATGACGCCGCCGAAGATCCCGCCGGTCAGAATCAACGTAGCGCCCGTCAGCCCCGCTTTATAGCCGATGACGGTGCCGATGGTCGCCATCCAGAGCAACGCCTGACCGGTGAGGAAGATATATTTGAACGGAGTGATCCGCGCGATGAGGATGTTGACGGCAAAAATCACCAGCAGCGTCAGCGCAACTTCGGAACCCAGCTCACGGTTGGCGACGCCGGCAATGGCCGCCACATCCGTGATATATCCCTGCATACCGAATCCTTGGGTAAAAATATCATTGAGAAAGGTCAGGGCGGCCACAATAATATTGATACCCGCCATCATGATCAGAAACCCCAGCAAGGTTTTAAACGTCCCCTCCACGGTTTTGCCGACGGATTTTTTTTGCAGAATAAGACCGATCATCGCGATTAACGCAATTAATATCGAAGCCTGGCCTAGAAAATCAGTCACAATAAAATGAATAATAGCGTCCACAGGTCACCTCATTTTTAGATAGATTTCAGATACGCGAGGATTTTTTCTTCAATTTCTTTTTTGTCGGTGAGCTTATTTAATATGATGACTTTTTTCTTATCCTCTTCGCTGGCATCCGAAGTTAAAATGTCCGCAAACATTTTTTGGGTAAGAATAATGTCGTATTTGTAGGATGACGCTTCTGATACCGTGGTGTGATCGATATTTGCATCAATGGCGAGTTTTTGTAATACGGACTTGGCGCTCATTTCAATAGCAAAACTTGAACCGAGACCGCAGCCACATACGCAGAGTACATTAAGCATAATATTACCTCAGATAAGGTGATTGACTTTAGCGAGTTTGTAGAGATAACTTTCTTCGTCCACCAATCGTTTTTTAATGTTTTCAAGATCTATCGGTATGGCTTTATTACTATTGTTGATGACAATAATTTTATTGGTCAGGCCGCTGTGAATACATCTGACGACCTCTTGTGCGAGAATAGTGCCTTGAATAATTTCCTCTCCCGTCGGCGCGCCATTTCTTAAACCGTATCCCAGAATCGTTTTTCGAATTCGTATCCCTATCTTGTGTTCTATTTTTCCAATCATGGTATCAATCGCCCCCTGAAACCCCGGGGTATATTCTTTGGTATAGCCCTCGGAACACAAAATAATGACGCTGTTCTGTATGGCGATTTTTTGTTTAATCGTTTCCGCCAGAATATCAATGTCCCAAAGAGACTCAGGAATAAGCGCAATATCCGCATTACTTTTTAATGCCGCCTGTAATGTGAGTTCGCCGCAATAGCCGCCGAGCAGTTCGATGATGAATATGCGTCCCGGCAGGCCGCGTCCGGTATTCCGTAATTTGGCGACTTCACTAATAACCTGTTCGCAGGCGGTGGAAAATCCGATGGTGTAACTGTCGCCGTCGATGTCGTTATCGATCGTCATGCCCACGCCGTAGCAGCAGACGCCGTAGCCGCTCAATGTCTTCAAAAACTGAAAAGAACCGTCGCCGCCGCCCATGATCAAACAGTCCAGTTTTTTATGACGAATGTTCCTGACGATTTTCTCGTAGTCGGATTTCCGGCATTTATCCTCTTTCCTCCCTGACGCGATCAACGGCACGGAAGAGAGCGAGAGATCGACCAGGTCGCGGCGCGTGATGTCTTTGCAGCGATTTTCAATCAGCCCATTAATGCCACCGTCGAAAATAACCATTTCAGATTCAGTCATCAGGTTGATCTGAAATAGAAAATTATTCATTCCGCTGACATCGCCGCCGCTTAGTACCAATCCTATTCTCATGGTTGACCTCGGATGAAAGCTCCTCAGTGGCTATGGGATTGATAGTAGAGATGAGGGGATTAATTTTTTTGGAGCATGTCACACTTATGCAACATTTCCCGCAGAGGGCAAGGCTTGACAAGCCTTCTAAGCCTTGGAATTTGTGATGAGCGTCACGTTATTTTCTCTCTGAACGTCTAGTTACTCTTAGTAATTATCTGTTTTACATCTGTTTTGGTTATAGAACCTTTGCCCGATCGAAACGGGCGTTTCGCCCCTAAAAACAGATGCTGCTTTTGTGATTTTCTTCACATTAGTTTGGCGCAAAGCGGTCGGGGAGCTTGGGTTTTGAGAGACGGTGGAGGAGATGTGGGCGATCTTTTTGGCTTCCAGGGGGATAGCGGAGTGTGGGAGGATTTGCTTGTAGAGCGCACATAATATGCTTGCTTTTAATACCACCGAATGAATAATACGTCGAAATTTACACAATGTTACGATTAGTGAGCGAAATCTTTTCATTAAAGGGATTTTTCTGATGTGTTTTTCTTTTTCAAAGTCGGCCTCCGCTGTGTTGGCTGCAATCGTGCTTGCCTATGCTTCTTCGGTGACGGCGGCAGACATCCCTGATGCGCCCATGCAAGGAGCCGCGGCTATCGATGCGCGTGAGCAGCTACGACAGCAAGAGCGAGAGCGCGCACTGCGAGAGCAGAACACCCCGCAGGCCGACGTCCGCCTGCGAATGCCTGACGCCGCGTTGCCGGGCTACCCGGCACAGGAAACTCCCTGTTTTACCATTCATCACATCGCGTTACAGGGTGAGGCTGCCGAGCAATTCCTGTGGGCTCTGGCATCTGCCGCCGATGCCAACGGCCGGTGCCTTGGCAGTCAGGGAATCATGGTTGCCATCAACAAAGTGCAAAATGCCATTCTTGCCAAAGGTTACGTGACAACGCGAGTGATGGCGCAGGAGCAGGACTTAACCCAAGGGATTCTTACGCTCACCCTTCAGCCGGGCCGTATCGGCGATATTCGTTTCGGTCAACCGGCGTCGTGGCGTGGGCGGTTGTGGAATGCCATCCCGGCATCGCGTGGCGATATACTCAATTTGCGGGATGTCGAACAGGGGCTGGAAAACCTAAAGCGTGTCCCCAGTGCCAGTGCGGATATTCAGATTGTTCCAGGAGAGCAGGAGGGCGCCAGCGATTTGCTGGTCAATTGGCAAGAAAAACGTCCCGTGCGCCTGAGTTTTGGGCTTGATGACAGCGGTTCTGAAAGCACCGGCCGTTACCTGGGAAACGCCACCCTGGCCATCGATGCGCCTTTCGCACAAAACGATCTGTTTTACGCCAATCTCGGCGGAGATATGTTTGCTCAGGGGCCATACGGCAATCGTTCTCACACGCTGAATTACTTCTTCCCGGTGGGCTATTGGGCGTTTTCGGCGAACTATAGCGACTATACCTACCATCAAAATATTCCCAACGCGAATGAAGTCCTGAGCTACGACGGGAAAAGCGACAACGTCGTGGCGACCGTCTCCAGATTACTTTTCCGTGATCAATCACACAAAACCACACTCAACCTGCGGACCTACCGCAAATACGCCACCAACTCCGTGAATGGCATTGAGATCGAACAGCAGCGCCGCCGCACCGCGGGCTGGGAGCTGGGCGTCAATCAGCGCAGTTACTTCGGCGATGCCACGGTCGATGCCAATGTCAGCTGGCGTCGCGGGACGGGCGCATTCGGCGCGACGCCTGCGCCGGAAGAAACAACGCATAGCGGCAGTGCGCGCACGGGATTGCTGCTTGGCGACGTGAGTATCAATCAGCCTTTCTCCGTAGTCGATCAACCTCTGCGTTATTACACCAGCGTGCGCGGGCAGTGGAGCGCCAATGCCTTAACCCCACAGGAGCGCCTGGCTATCGCTGGGCGTTACACGGTGCGCGGCTTTGATGGCGAGCAGATGTTGTCCGGCGAGCGGGGGATTGTCTGGCGTAACGAATTAGGCTGGAACATCCGATCTCGGGGACATGAACTCTATTTGGCACTGGACTATGGGCGCGTGGGCGGTCCCGGCGCTCGCGACCTGGTGGGGCGTCAACTGGCTGGCTCCGCCGTGGGGATCCGCGGGGCTCTTTGGCAGCAGATCAGCTATGACCTGTTCGCGGGCGTGCCGCTCGTGAAACCCGACGCTTTCCACACCTCCGGCGCGACCGCAGGTTTCAGTATCAACGTTGAAATCTGATGCTCGTTAGCGGGAGCGCCGCCATTTTGTTTTTCCAGGGATTACCCTTTTTCACGGAAGGATGTCATGAACAAACATTGTTACCGTCTTATTTTTAGCCGCACGCACGGTGAGTTACGCGTGGTTTCCGAACTGGCGCGCAGTTGCAGCAGCGAACCGGGTCAGACCCGGGGGCCGGGCGCCGCGCGTCTGTGGGTGACGGTACGCCGTGCGTTATGGATGCTGGGGCTGGCGTTGTTCGCCAGTCCGACGCTCGCGGCGGGCATCGTGGCGGATAACGGTGCGGCGGCGGGCCAGCGGCCCGATGTCATTGCCACGCGGAATGGTCTTCCTCAGGTGAATATCACCGCGCCGAATCAGGCCGGAATATCCCACAACCAGTACAGCCAGTTCGATGTCGATCAGAACGGGGCCATTCTGAATAATTCGGCGGCGATGACCTCCACCCAGATGGCGGGGATGATCCAGGGCAACCCCAACCTGAATGCCGGTAGCGCGCCAGCCAAAGTCATCCTCAATGAAGTCAATAATACTAATCCCAGCCAGCTTCGCGGCTATATGGAAGTCGCGGGCGGACGCGCTCAGGTCATCGTGGCGAACCCGGCGGGGATCGTTTGCAACGGCTGCGGGACGATCAACGCGGGGCGTATGACCCTGACCACCGGCAAACCCCAACTCAATGCGGATGGGAGCCTGGCCGGTTATCAGGTTGAGCGTGGCGTCGTGCGCATCGAAGGCGGCGGGCTGAATGGCGATTCCCGGCATGATACGGAGTATGTCGATGTGCTTGCCCGCGCCGTTGAGGTGAATGCAGGCGTCTGGGCCAAAGAGAAAGTCAACGTCGTCGCAGGCCGCAACCGTGTCAGCCCAGACGGTGAAACCGTCGTTCCTTCCGCGGCATCGGATGAGGCGAAACCCGAGCTGGCCATCGATATGGGCCAGATGGGCGGGATGTACAGCGGCCAGATTCATATGATAGGCACTGAAGCGGGCGTCGGGGTGCGCAATCAGGGCGGACAACTACAGGCAGGCAAAACGCTGACCGTCAGCAGTGAAGGTCGACTGGTCTGGCAGCCTGCCCAGCAAGAGGCCGTGACGCAGGCGGGAGAGTCCATCACTCTGACGGCCAATAATGATATTGAGCACGATGGAAAATTACACAGCGGCGGCACGTTAAATGTTCAGAGCCGGGCGGGCTCGATTAAGCAGTCCGGCACCCTGGCGGCGGTAGGCGATGTCCAAATCTCCGCCACGGCGGGAATTGAAAACACCGGTCACCTGTTGGCAGGCAGTGACGCCAACAGTGCGCTGATACGTGAGGCCGATCTCACGCTTACCAGTCAGGGAGAGGTGCGCAGCAGCGGCAGCCTGTTAAGTCAGAAAAATGTCGCGTTGTCCGGCAAGCGCGTTGATATCAGTCAGGCGCAGCTTGCCGCCAGGCAGGCGACGGTCACCGCCCAGAGTGGCGGTGTCGGGCTGCAGCAAGCCAAAGTCGACAGTCAGCAGTTCACAGTCGATACCTCTGGGGATATCGACGCCCGCCAGGCACAGGTCAAGTCGGGAACCTGGGCCGTGGGCGGCAATAACCTGCTCAACCAGCAGGCGGTTTGGGTGCAGGATGATGCCGGAGAAAGCCGCTTTAACTTGAACGGCAAGCTTGATAATGCGCAGGGGAGTATTGAGGCGAACAACCTGAGTCTCTTGACCGGAGCGCTTGATAACCAGAGTGGTCGGCTGGTGTCGCTCGATAACCACGCACGGGAGTGGCAGGTTGGGGGATTGCTGAATAACAGCGATGGCGAGCTGGGCAGCAACGGCGACCTGGCGCTCAATGTCGGCACGCTGAAAAATCAGGCGGGTGCGGTTAAAAGCCTGCAGGCGCTGCGAATGAACAGCGCAGGCGACGTGGATAACACCCGCGGCACTCTCCTGGCGGGCACAGCGCTAAGCCTTGAAACGGGTCAGTTCGACAACCGCTCAGGGGTGCTTGGCGGGGAGCAGCTACAGCTCACGGCCCAAAGTTTGAACAACGCGCTTGGGCAGGTGATTAGTCAGCAAGATCTTCAGCTTATCGCGCATCAGGGGTTGGATAACCAGCAGGGCTTTATTGGGGCCGGGCAAGATCTGACTGTTCAGACCGAAGGCGACTGGAACAACCAGGGCGGCGCCGCGCAAAGTGAAACTCTGATTAGCGCCACGGCAAACAACGTGAATAACGACAGTGGCAAGCTTTTATCCGGCGACCACCTCTCGCTGAATGCCGCTGGCGGCGTCAACAACCAGGCGGGTGAGATCAGCGCGACGACGGTTGAACTCGGCGCGGCGAATTTCTCGAATGAAAAAGGGAAGGTCATCGGTCAGCGCTCGCTGGCGGTGAACGCGGCAGAGGCGCTGAACAATGCTCAGGGGCTACTGTCCTCCGGCGAGAAACTGGTACTACACACTGACGGGCTATTGACCAATCGGGACGGGGAAGCCAGCGGCGGTGGGCTTAACGTAACGGCCGGACAGCTCGATAACGCGCAGGGTAACGTAATCGCCGGACAAAACCTAAACCTGCATGTTCAGGGCGGCGTGGATAATACTGCCGGACTGCTCGAAGCCGCCGAGACTCTGGAAGTCCAGACCGAAAGCGACTGGAACAACCAGGAGGGAACCGCGCAAGGCGGAGGCCGGGTGGTCGCGACGGCCCGCCACTTCGACAATACGCAGGGGCGGCTACAGTCAGGCGGCGCGTTATCACTGAACACGGCTGCCGATGTCATCAACCAGTCAGGTAAATTAACGGCTCAGGACGACCTCAGCTGGCAAGGCGCACCGACCAGCTTACTGAATAATGACAGCGGTTCGTTACAGAGCGGCGGCGATCTGGTTCTGAACGGCGGGCGTCTGAGCAACCGCCGGCAGGGCGTGGTACTGGGCCAGCAAGCGCTTGTCTTCGAGTTGTCATCAGACTGGGATAATCAGGGCGGTCAGTTGACCAGTCAGGGGCCGGCCGCGCTGCGCGCCGCTAATCTGTACAACGCGCAGGGAACGGTTAACGCGTTGGGCAGTCTGGATATGCAACTGACGGAGACGCTGGATAACGGCAGCGGCCGCATTTTCAGTCAATCTTCGCAAACGCTGGCGGCAGAAGACATCCTGAATGACCAGGGGTGGATGGGCAGTCAGGGGGAATGGCGCGCCAACGCCGCCCGCTTTGACAATACGCAGGGCAGCATACAGGCGCAACAGGGCGCACAGCTGACGGCGGCGGCGTTGTCTAACCGTCAGGGGACATTGCAGTCCGCCGCAGACATGACCTTGAGGGTGGCGGGCGATATCGATAACCGTGGGGGTAAGGTCAGCGCGCAGCATCAGCTGAATGTGCGAGGCAACACGGCGGACGATAGCACCGGCGCCGTGAACAATGCGGGCGGGCAGTGGCTGGCGGGAGAAGGCTTAAGCCTGACTGCGCAAAGGCTGGATAATACGCAGGGCGGTTTGTTGTATAGCCAGAAGCGGCTAAATCTCAATATAGGAACGCAGCTCGATAATCGGCAAGGCAAGCTGCAAAGCGGTGAAACGCTGACGCTCAATGCGCAATCCCTTCAAAACGAGGGCGGCACGCTAGACAGCCAGCAACAGCTGGTGCTGAACACGTCGGGGGAACTCAGCAATCAGGGGGGAGCGGTACGCAGCAATGGCGACCAGCGCATGACCGCCCGTCATGTTAACAACCAGCACGGGGTCATCAGCAGCCAAAGCGGCCTGACCCTTAACGCTCCGCTGCTGGACAACGCGGGCGGAACGCTCATTAGCCAGGGCGTGGGGACGTACCACGTCGATACGCTGAATAACCAGCAGGGTAAAGTGCATAGCGGCAATGCGCTGACGCTGACCGGGAGTCTGGTCAACAATCAGGCGGGACAGCTGGTTTCTACGCAAGATTTTGTCCTCAACGCCGCACAGTTGAACAATAGCGGACAAGGGACCATCAGTAGTCAGGGCGCGCTGGATATCCGAAGCGATACGTTGAATAACCGTGATGGCGGACTGATCTTAGGGACGACGCGCACAGGGGTGACCGCGCGTGAAGCGGATAACACAGCAGGGCGCCTGCAAAGCGCCGGGGCGATGACGCTGACAGGACTGACCCAGTTAGACAACACTCAGGGACGAGTGATCGCTAACGGGCCGCTCAGCATTCATGCTCTCAGCAATCGTCTGACGCGCGCGGCTTCTGCGCTGTCGGTATTGAACCCCAACGGATTCATGCAGAGCGGGGCATCGCTGGCTCTTGATGCGCTCACTTTGAATAATCAGGGCGGTACGCTGCAGAGCCAGCAGGCGTTAACCCTCAGCGTACAGCAGGATTATACCCATCGCGCGGGCGACACCTTGAGCAGCAACGGCGCACTGACGCTGTCCGTCGCCGGCGTCTTGACGAACCTGACGGACTGGCTGCTTCCCGGCGACCTGACCTTAAACAGCGCTCACTTCAGCAACCAAGGCACATTGGTCGGTAAGTCGATGCAGGTCACCACCGGGCAATTGACCAACCGTGGACGGATTGAAGCCGACGCGATGACGCTCGACTTCGATACGTTGGATAACCCGAATGCGGTGATGGGCGACAACCTGACCCTCCGTGGCCGCGTCATTGACAACTATGGCTCGGGGGCGGTGCTGGCGGCCACCCAGTCGCTCCATTTACGCGGTAATGAGCGTCTGACTAACCGTGACGGCGCCCTGATTTTCAGCGGCGGCAGCTTAAAGTTGGGCAGTCACGATCTCATCGAAAACCGGGCCAGCGCGATTGAGGCGGACGGCAATGTGACGGTCGATGCGCAGCGGTTGGTCAACGAGCGCGTGGGGCTGAACATCGAGCGCGATGCGGAGTCCAGTAATTACCAATGGCAGCGCTACAACTACTTCTGGCGTTCATATGACTTAACGGTCAACACTGATAAGAACACCGTGGCCCCCGTCACGCAGTCGCTGACGTTCCAAGATGAGGCTGCGGCGCAAAGCAATCCTTACGGCACGATTCTGGCGATTGATGCAGCCGGCAAGCGTGCGCAGGTTCGTGTGAAAAACACGTCTGGAACGTTAACGGACATGTGGGTCAATTACCTTGCCCTGCAACCGAATGCGGACGGCAGCTATGCCATGACGTTTTATCAAACCACGGGGTTCTGGCAGAGAGCGGTGCCGACGCCTTACCAAAATACCGTCTGGCGCGAATTTAACCGAGGCAGGCTGGAACAGTGGGACCCGGAAAAGCACATCGATATTTACAGCGCGCCGAACGTCACGGACTACAACAACCTGCGTGAGCGTACGGTGACCGGCTCGCTCACGCGTGACAGACTGATTGCGGAAGGGACCGGCGCCCGAATTCTGGCGGGCGGCGACATGACGCTGCGTATCAACGGCTCCTTGCTCAATGACGCCAGCGTGATTACCGCAAATGGCAATCTGGGGATTGAAGGGGGCGGCAACGTTGATAACCGGGGATACTCCGTCAACGAACATCGCACCGAAGTGATTGCCGACCACTACGACAGAGATACGCGTCACTGGTATCCCACCACAAACTACGATGCCACTACGGCCCTCACGACGATCGACGGCATCATTTCCGGTCAAGGAAAGGTCGCCATCACCGCGGCGAATATGACTAATACGACTGTGGATCAGGCTCAGATCAGCAGCGTGGAAGCGGCGCTGAAAGCGGCCGAGGCGGAAAGGGCGGAGTGGGAGCGTAACCCGCTGGCGTTTAGCGTTGAGGGCGTCGACGGTCAGCAGGCTAACGTGGCGCTAGCCCCGGGCGGTAAAGCCACGGCCGGAAGCCCATCGGGATTAGGCCGACCGCTGCTGCCAGCCGAAGTGGCGCTGACGGCTAAGCAATATGTCGGCAGCGTCGCGACCTCGATTCCGGACAATGGTCTGTTCCGCCAGAATCCGGCGACGGGCAGCCCTTATCTGGTGGTCACCGATGAACGGTTTACCAGCCGCACGCAGTTTGTCAGCAGCGATTATCTGCTGTCGCAGGTAGGGTATGACCCGTCGACGGTGCATAAACGTCTGGGTGACGGATTCTACGAACAGCGATTGGTGCGGGATCAGGTGCTGAGTCTGACCGGACGTCAGTCCGTTCAGGGTGAAGATGCCATGGCGCAGTACCAGAATCTGATGAACAACGGCATCAAAGTGGCGCAGGACTTTCATCTGGTCACGGGCGTGGCGTTGACGCCGGAGCAGATCGCCTCACTTCAGCAGGATATCGTCTGGATGGTTGACGAGACGGTCGAGACGGCTTCAGGTCCGCAAACCGTTCTCGTGCCTAAGGTTTACCTCGCTCAGTCCACACTGCGCCTGACAGGTGATGGCACGCTGATTGCCGGTGGCGAACTGGATCTCTCTGCGGACAGCATCGCGAATGCGGGCAATCTGTTCGCCGACAAGGCGCTGAGCATCGATGCGGGGCAATTTTCGCATCTGAGTGGCGATATCAAGGCTGACAGCATTAACGTTCAGGCGGAAAGCCTGACTATGAGTACGAATCTTCAGGACGCCTTGCGTCAGGCCACCCTAAGCGCCAGCGACATCAGCCTCAGCGGCAACGACATCCATCTGCAGGGCGCCAAGCTTGACGCGACGAATAACCTTAGCTTGAGCGCTCGCGATAATCTGGACATCAGCGCGGCGAAAAGCAGCTTCAAGTCTGATGGGTTGGAAGTCATTTCCGGTGCGATGGGCAATCGAACCAGCGACGGTATGGAAGAAGCCGGTGAGCGTATGGCGACACTCAGCGGGGAGTGGCAACAGGCTCTGGGGAGCGAGCTGAAGGCCGGGGGCAATTTGTCGCTCAAAGCCGGCCAAGATATTACGCTGCGCGGCAGTCAGGCCAGCGCGGGAGGGCAGCTAGGCGTGCAAGCGGGCGGCGATATCAATTTGCTGGCGGACAAATCCACCAACACCACCCACCTTGAGGCCAACAGCAGCACGTCGTCAGTGAGCAATAGTCGGGAGGAAGATCGTCTGCTACTCAGCGCAATGAGCGGCGCCAAGGGGGTCACCTTGATCGCAGGCAAGGATTTGCTCGCGGAGGGCGCTCAGGTCGACAGTACGGAAGGTCGGGTCGGCGTCAGTGCGGATAACGTCACGATTAAAGAAGCGCATCAGCTAACGAATGCTTTCGACAGCGAAGACAAACAGGATGGGAGGACGAAAAGTCAGCGCATGATTGATAGCGCCAGCGATGCCGTGGTGGGCAGCACCTTTAGCGGGCAGGGCGGCGTGACTGCGATTGCGCGTGAAGGCGATCTTGCCGTTACCGGCAGTACGCTGCACAGCGAACTGGGCGCGATTGCGCTACAGGCCAGAAACGATGTGGCGATAAACAGCGCAACCGAACAAGAGTCTGAACGCCTTGAAGAGCATTCGCAGAAAAAAGGCTTTTTGAACAAGAGCACCAGCTCCACGGTACAAGATGATAGCTTCACGACGGAACGAGGTTCGCTGCTGAGCGGTAACAGCGTCAGCGTGAATGCGGGGAATGATCTGTCCGTCAGCGGCTCGGCGATCGCAGCCGACCAAGATGTTGCACTGCGGGCGGGCCACAACGTGGATATCTCTGCCGCCACGGAAACCGAGTCTCATTATCTGCTGGAAGAAAAGACCAAGAGCGGTCTGATGAGCGGTGGCGGTATCGGCTTTACCGTCGGTAAGCAGTCGACCCGTCACGAGGTTGACGAAAAAGGAACGCTACAGAATCAGAGTTTCAGCACGGTGGGCAGTAGCCAAGGCAATGTGAGCATCACCGCTGGCGATAAACTGCATATCGGCGGGGCCGATCTGGTGGCAGGCAAAGACCTCAGCCTGAGCGGCGACAGCGTTGAGATTGACTCTGGCCGCGACGAAGTCAATCGCCATGAGACCTTTGAATCGAAACAGAGCGGCTTTACGTTAGCGTTATCCGGCACGGTAGGCAGCGCGCTGAACACGGCGGTGAGTACGGCGCAGAAATCGAGGCAGGAAAGTGATAGTCGACTCAGAGCGTTGCAAGGCACGAAAGCGGCATTGAGCGGTGTTCAGGCGGCTCAGGCCTGGGATCACGATAGTGCGGTCACGGAATCAGCTAATGCGCAAAACGCCGCGGCAGGCGTGTCTTCGGACGATCCTAAAGCAGCACAGGGCTCTACCAATACGATCGGCGTGACCTTGTCTTATGGCAGCCAATCGTCGAAAAGCGAAACGCACAGTGAAAGCAGTCAGGCGCAGGGCAGTACGCTTAATGCAGGTCGTCATCTCTCGATTACAGCGACAGGCAACAAGAACGGTGAGGAAAGTGGCGACATCTCCATCGCCGGCAGTCAGTTGAAGGCGGCTGGTGATATGACACTGGATGCCGCCAGAGACATCAACCTGTTGTCAGCCCAGAATACGGAGAAAACCGTCAGTAAAAACAGCAGTCAGGGGGGCAGTGTCGGCGTCGGCATCGGTGTGGGCTCTGGCGGATACGGCATTACCGTATCCGCCAGCGTGAACAGCAGTAAAGGTCATGAAAACGGCAACGGACTGACGCACAACGAAACGACGTTGGATGCGGGCAGCGGTATTAATCTTACCAGCGGACGTGATACAACCTTGAAAGGCGCACAGGTCAATGGTGAGACCATCACCGCCGACGTGGGGCGTAACCTGACGCTCACGAGTGAGCAGGATAGCAACAGTTACGACGCCAAGCAGCAGAGTGTCAGCGCGGGAGCCAGCTTCACCTTTGGTTCGATGACGGGCTCCGCCAGCATCAATATGTCTAAAGACAAGGTGAACAGCAATTACGACTCTGTGAAGGAGCAGACCGGACTGTTTGCCGGTCAAGGTGGCTATAACATTACGGTCGGCAACCATACCCAGCTTGATGGCGCAGTGATAGCGAGCACGGCGGACAAGGACAAGAACCTGCTGGATACGGGGACGCTGGGCTGGAGCGACATTCATAATCAGGCCGATTACAAATCGGAGCATCAAAGCGCGGGCTTCAGCAGCGGTGGTCCGATAGGTGCCAATCTGATGAGCAACATGAGCGCGTTGCCGATAGGCAATGAGAGCAGCAGCGGACATGCAGAGGGCGCCACCAAGGCGGCGGTGAGCGAATGGGGATTGATAATCCGCCATCAGGCCGACCAGTCTCAGGACGTGTCACAGCTGAATCGTGATGCGGAGAACGCGAATGAAGGCGCCATCGACCCGATATTCGACAAGGAAAAAGAGCAGAAGCGTCTGCGACAGGCGCAATTGGTGAGCGACATCGCCAGCCAGTCGCTAGATATTTATAATACGTACGAGTCGACGAAAGCGACGCATTCTGAAACGGATAATAGTGTTAAAACCGGAGTGAATGCGGTGGTCCGTGCGTTGCAGGCCTTGGCGGGGGGAGACATCAAAGCGGCGCTGGCGCAGGGAGCTGCGCCGTATTTGGCGGAGAAGGTGAAGGAAATCACGACGGATAATGCGGATTACAGCACGCTGACGGAAACGCAGAAGCTGAACAACTTGATGGCGCATGCGATACTGGGTGGGGTGGTAGCAGAGCTTAGCGGCGGTAATGGCGCAGCGGGAGCCATAGGCGCGGCGACAGGCGAGTTGGCGGCACCTGCGATAGCTTTGGTATTGTACGGCACATCGGACAGTAAAGAGCTGACGTCGCAACAGAAAGATAATATTAGCGCGTTGGCGACGCTGGCCTCTGGTATCGCGGGGGGAGTGAGCAGCGACAGCACAGCGGGTGCAGCGACGGGCGCGCAGGCGGGTAAGAATGCGGTGGAGAATAACTCGCTGTCGGGTGACAAAGCCCGCGAATCCGTTAAGCAGAGCGCCGAATACTGGAAAGAGCAGATCCGGGATAAGCTGGGTAACGGGACAACTTCTTCCATGGCGAACGGTATTATCAATGCCATTGCGGATACCGGGGACACCGCGATAGGCTCCGCAGATTATGTTGCAGACACAGCGATGGCGCTGGCTTCCTGTGCAACGGGAGATGGTTACTGCGACAAAGCGCTGAGTGATTTATCGGGTAAGAATCAGGCGGTGGCAGACAGCGTTAAAGCGCTGATGCAGAGCGAAACCTGGTCAGCGGTTGCCGATACCATCAAACAGGCGTCTGAAGGCAATCAGGCAGCGCTGGAAGCCACGGGCGGGATGCTGGCCGGGATTATATTACCGGGTAAGAAGGTGCCGGGTGCTACTGATATAGGGAAAGCGGAATCAGTTAGTGGAAATATTATTAAGAATGATATTTTAGATAATCCAAGGGTGGGGGCCGGTGAAAAAGGCACTGGTAGTGGAAACAAAATAGACCAACTGTCCAATAAAGTTGTTACTGATATTGATGGAAAAGAGATCTCTATTTATCCGGATAAAATCAAACCAACGGCTACTCAGGAGTTTCCTTCAGTTCCTAAGTCTCATGGGTTTAATGACATTGTAGATAACTATGCGGGTTCTGCTGTTAAAACCCCATTGAGTAACGGCGCAACTCTCTATCAGTTAGAGGGCAGTTTGAATGGCGTACCTGGGCGATTTGAGTGGATACTGGATCCCAAATTAGGTGGAGTTAGCCACAGAATGTTTGTTTCTGGCGGCACAATTAATGGAGTACCATCAAAGCCATGATAGAAAACGTATTTTTAATGGCAAACCAAATGAAGTTGGTTGACTGGGGAATGATTTTGCTTGGTGCTGAAGGGATCGCATCAGATAAGTTGTCCGCTTCTGATATTAGCAATTTTGCATGCAATGAAATTGCAAAAAACGATGGTGTTCAAGGCGATTTATTAACAGCAATATCTGAAGTGGCTTTTTGTTCTGATATTACTGAGGAAGTGAAGGGTTATTTAAGATTTATATGTGATGAAAAAAATATAGATCTCAAGTTATCGCGCAGAAAATGGAGATATCTTGCGCTATGCCTAACGATGCAGGAATTGCCTGATGATTGCGTATATGGTCTTCTGAAACTGAATGAATTTTGGCTGTTTTGGGGAGAGGATGCCGGAACACCAAATATAATACAAGGTGTTGGAAATAATTTATCACCTACAGAATATTACACTGATGAACAATATAAAGTAGCTATTAAGCATCATCAAGAATGGCTAGAGAAAGAAAAACAGGAAGTGTTAAAAGGTTAAAAAATCCCGGTCCCTAAAAAGGCCGGGATTTTTTGCCTGTCACTCAGCCACAATGCGTATCACCAGTTGCCCGTGCTCAACGGAGATAACGACCGGAGTATCCGTCCCAAATCCCACGGCTTCCAGCCAGTGGCCTGTAAGGTGCAGGCTGGGGCTGCGGCTGTAATAGCGGGTCATATCGTTGCGGTCGGCGTGGCGGCGGCTGACATAGCCGACCTTCAGGTGTCGTAATGCTTGGGGTGTGGCGGGTTCTGACTTATGATGCTGCCTAGCCATAATTAACTCCTAATCAGTTAGTTGTGGTGAGCGTCGCTGATGGGGTGCAACCCGTCAGCGACGCGTTAAATCCTGTCTCTGCTACTCTTCTTTAACCGTCTTCCTGGCGGAGTCCCAGCGTCGGGACTGGTACTTGATAATCAGACTCTCCAGCACTTCGCGGACTATCGCCTGCTCGTTCTCCGGCAGCTGGCTGACGGCCTCAAACTGAAGCGTCAGCGTGTCGCTCGGACCACGTTCATGTTCCTCAAACAGCAAGTAATCGGTACTGACATGCAGCGTGGTTGCAATCTTCTTGAGTGCATCCAGCGACGGCATGGCCTGCCCGCTCTCGTACTTCTTCCAACTGTTAACATGCAGGCCGACAGCATCAGCCATTGCCTGCTGGGACAGGCCGAGCTTTTTACGTAATGCGTTTAACCGGACAGGTAATGACATAGTGAGCAGATACCAGTGAGATGTCGTGCGCATGATATTACCCCCTCGAAAAAACAGCACTTGCCAAATATACATCATGATGTACCATATTAAAACATATATATGGTCTTGACGTGTTTTTTACAGGAGCGACGGAATGGGACGAATGACACCGGCAGAACTGGCGCGGCTCAAGCGTGAGGTGTCGCTGCTGAGTGTGGCGCAGGGTCAGGGGCATCGGCTTAAAAAGCAGGGCGATGACAGCGTGGTGTGCCTGTGTCCGTTCCACCGGGAGAAAACCCCGTCCTGCGTCATCACGCCGTCAAAGAGCCTGTATCACTGCTTTGGCTGCGGGGCGTCGGGGTCGGTGCTGGACTGGCTTCAACACACCGAGAAACTGACCTACCCGCAAACCCTGCTGCGGCTGCGGGAACTGGCCGGTAATCCTTCTTCTTTAGCCGCCGTGCCGGTATCGGCTTTGCCGCCGGTGGCGCGTACTCCACTCGCCGATCTGGATGATGACGGGCAGGCGCTGCTGCATCAGGTTATCGACTTCTATCACCACAATCTGCTGGACAACCCGGAAGCACAGCAATGGCTGGTCAGTCGCGGACTGAACCATCCCGAGCTGATAAGCCACTTCCGCTTAGGGTTCGCGGGTCATCACGGTATCGGCGGCAGCGCGGGGTTATTGCCCTCCACCTCAAGTCTGGAGGGAAAACGGCTGCGTGAGCGGCTGGCCGGGCTGGGGGTGCTGCGGGCGACCACGCGACAAGACCACTTCCGGGGCTGCGTGGTGATGCCGGTCGTGGGCTGGAGCGAGTCGGCCAATGTAGCGCAGCGCGGGCGGGTGTTGCAGTTGTACGGTCGCCGAACCACGGCGGACTATGCGGTGAAAAAAGGCGCGGCGAAGCATCTGTATCTGCCGTCACCGCTGGCTGGGGTATGGAATGAGGAGGCGCTGAAGGCATCGTCAGAGGTCATCCTGTGTGAAGCGCTTATCGACGCGATGACCTTCTGGGGTGCGGGGTTCCGCAACGTGACCACCGCTTACGGAGCGAACGGTTTTACCACTGACAGTCTTGCGGCGTTGCAGTACCACGGGGTAAAGCGGGTGCTGATAGCGTATGACCGTGATGAGGCGGGCGACCGGGGTGCGGACAGCGTGGCGGCAGACCTGCTGGAAGCGGGTATCGAAGCATGGCGGGTGCGGTTCCCGCCGGGGCTGGACGCGAACGCCTATGCGCAGAAGAGCGGCAGTCCGGAGAGCGCGTTAGGGCTGGCGCTGGAGCAGGCGGCGTGGATGGGCAAGGGAACCGGGCCGGGTGCGGTGTTCAGCCATGAAACTGTTGCTGAAAGTAGCGTAAACCCTTCTTCTTTAACCGCCCCGGCGGAGCTGGTGCCCTGTGAACAGACAGAGGCGGGCGAGCTGTTGTTACGCTGTGGCCCACGGGTCTGGCGGGTGCGGGGCTGGCAGAAAAACAGCGTGGCTGAGGTGATGAAGGTCAACGTGCAGGTACGGGACGACTCAACCGGCGCGTTCCATGTGGACTCGCTGGACATGTACAGCTCGCGCCATCGTCAGGGGTATATCAGCGCGGCGGCGGGTGAGCTTGAATGTGAGCAGTCGGTTATCAAGCGTGAATGTGGCCGAGTCCTGCTGATGCTGGAGCAGAAGCAGGACGAGCAGCGGCAATCGTCAGCACAGACGGACGCGCCCGCCGCTGTCACTGTCTCTGCGGAGGACGAAGCGGCAGCGCTTGAACTACTCAACGCCCCCGACCTTGCGGCACGCATTATCAATGACCTCGCGTCCTGTGGCGTGGTGGGGGAATCGACCAATCTGCTGATGGGATATCTGGCGGCGACGTCGCGCAAGCTGGATAAACCGCTGGCTGTGCTTATCCAGTCATCGAGTGCGGCGGGCAAATCGTCACTGATGGACGCGGTGCTGGGGCTGATGCCGGAAGAAGAGCGAATCCAGTACTCGGCGATGACCGGGCAGAGCCTGTATTACCTCGGTGAAACGTCGTTACAGCACAAGATACTGGCTATCGCGGAAGAGGAAGGGGTGCGGCAGGCGGCGTATGCGCTGAAGCTGTTGCAGTCCGACGGGGAACTGAAGATAGCGTCAACGGGGAAGAACGAGCAGAGCGGCGAACTGGTGACAAGGGAGTATAAAGTGCAGGGTCCGGTAATGCTGATGCTGACCACCACGGCCATCGACGTGGACGAAGAGCTGCTGAACCGCTGTCTGGTGCTGACGGTGAATGAATCCAGAGAGCAGACGCAGGCGATACACGCGATGCAGCGTCACGGCCAGACGCTGGCCGGGCTGCTTCAGTCTTCAGAAAAGCAGTATCTGACGCGACTGCACCAGAACGCGCAGCGGCTGCTCAGGCCACTGAAGGTGGTCAATCCCTACGCTGACCGGTTGACGTTCCTGTCGGACAAGACCCGTACCCGACGCGACCATATGAAGTACCTGACGCTGATACAGAGTATCGCGCTGCTGCATCAGTACCAGCGGGCGGTGAAGCGGGTTGAGCACCGGGGCGCGGTTATCGAGTATATCGAGGTGGCGCAAAGCGATATCGCATTAGCCAACAAACTGGCGCATGAGGTGCTGGGGCGGACGCTGGACGAGATGCCGCCGCAGACGCGGAAGTTACTGGTGTGGCTGAAGGACTGGGTGCAGGAAACGGCGCAGTCTCAGGCGCTGAAAGCGGATGAAGTGAGGTTCACGCGGCGGGACATCCGGGCGGCGCTGGGCTGGGGTGATACGCAGTTGAAAATCCACCTGTCACGGCTGCTGGAGATGGAATACCTGCTGCTGTTCCGGCGCGGGCTGACGTATGAGTACGGCCTGCTGTGGGACGGGGAAGAGAACGGCGGGGCGCATCTGTGCGGGTTGCTGGATGTGACAGAAACGGTTCCGGTGAATGAGGGCGGCGATAACCGGTCGGGGTCAGATAAAAATCGGTCGGCCTCCGGTCGGGGTACGGTCGGTGGTCGGTCGGAGGGTGAAAAAGCGGCTTCAGGCCAGAGCCAGCAAGACTTAATGGGTGAACTGGTCGGGGTTGCTGAAAACGCAGTAATAAAGGGAAAAACGAAAGCGGGTAAAACCTCGCTGCCCGTGAGTGCGGAAACGGAGGCGCAGCATGACCAACCGTAAACCACGAGCGGGTGCGCTGCTGACGGTGGATGAGGTCTACCGTCAGCCGGTTGGTCCGGCCAGCGACCCGAAAAGCCTGTACGCGCTGCTGTTACGGTTCGTGGTATGGCGGCGGGAGCGCAACGGGTCGGAAGCGACGCTGAAGGTGCAGACGCATCACCAGTACCGTTTTATCCGGTGGGCGGCGGAGCGGGGAGTCCACTACGGCGCAGAGGTGACGCGCCCTGTCCTTGAGCGTTACCAGCGGCATCTGTACCAGTACCGCAAAAGTAACGGGGAGCTACTGAGTACCCGAACACAACGCACGGCGTTACAGCCGTTGCAGGTGTGGTTCAAATGGATGACGAAACAGCATCTGATACTGGCGAACCCGGCGGCAGACCTGGAGCTACCGAAGCTGGAGAAGCGGCTGCCGCGCACGATACTGAGCGTGGAAGAGGTGGAGCAGGTGCTGGCATTACCCGACCTGACGACGCTTCAGGGCATCCGTGACCGTGCGCTGATGGAGCTGCTGTGGTCAACGGGGCTGCGCAGAGGTGAAGTGGCGAAACTGGACGTCTACAGCGTGGATGGCTCAAGAAAAACGGTGACGGTGCGGCAGGGCAAGGGCAGAAAAGACCGGGTTATCCCGATAGGAAACCGTGCGCTGCGCTGGCTGAGCTATTACCAGCAGCAGGTGAGGCCGCGACTGCTGGTCAACCCGGACATCACGGCGCTGTTCGTGGCGCTGGACGGGGTAGCGGGGCTGACCGCGAACGGCATCACGAACATGGTAAGCCGTTACATCAAGGCATCGGGGATAGCGCAATGGGGAAGCTGTCACCTGTTCCGGCACGCGATGGCGACGCAGATGCTGGAGAACGGTGCAGACCTGCGGTGGATACAGGCGATGCTGGGACATGCGAGCGTGGAGAGCACGCAAATCTATACGCAGGTCTCCATCAGGGCGTTATCCGCCGTGCATGCGAGTACGCATCCGGCAGAGCAGCAGGACAGTGACGAGACCGGGCTGCTGGCCGACCTGATGGCGGACGAGGAGCTAGACGAGACGCCGATGTTGCCGGATAGCCCGAAAAAGTAGCTCACTCTCTTCATGGCCGCAGGACGGTGCAGGGCAAACGCCGCGCCGTCCGTGGCGCAGCGCTTGCCTTGTTCAGGTAAGGCGCTCCGGCGGTAAATGCCGTCCGGCCAGCACCAGACAAAAGCGTTCTCTGCAACAATCATTGCTGGCCGTTCATCATTCAACATAATGTGGCATTACGCGAAAGCCGCTGAACGCGGCCAACGCGCAACACACATTATGTCTACGCCGAGCAGGTGATGGGCGCGCTGCGGTCTTCCTCAGCCACGGTGAGCGGCTGGCCGCCGGGGTTCGGCTCTCTGGTGCGGCGTGGCGCACAGGGCTGCGCCCTCTGCTGTCGGCATCCTACTCGTTCTTCAGCATCCATGTCGTGGCCGCCGTCCCTGGCGGCGCAGGCACCGGCGTCAGCCCTCAGCCAACGTCAACATCAACCCCGAAAGGGAAGTCGGCCTGACGGCCTCCGCTGAAGGGCGTCACCTCGCCCCCGCCCCGCCCCGACCCCGCTGCGCTGGCTGCGCCCGGCTCGCAGTCGCAGGCTCCTTGCTCGTTGCCGTGCTCGCCATCTTCGCCCCGTGCGGCCCCCGCCGGGGGCCTCCCTGTTGAACATCCTCGCTTGCGGGCTTCGCCAGCCCGCACCCGGCAGACGCTTCGCCGTCCCACAGACAAGCTGCGGAACGGCCCCCGCCGCGCCAACCCCGACAGGCAAAACGACTAATGGCAGCGGCTGACGCCGCTGCTATGATGTGGCGGTTGCAGGCGGCAAAGTCACGGCGGGGCGGTAGCGTGCCGGGGGCCAAAACCGCGTTGACCCTGACCCAAAATCCTGCTCCATTCAGAAACAGAATTCCGGCATGATAAAAACTCCCCTGAATGGAGGCGGTGCCGATGAAAAAGTCACGATTCACTGAAGAGCAGATTGTTTTTGCCCTCAAGCAGGCAGAGCTTGGGACCTCTGTGCCGGACGTCTGCCGCAAGCTGGGGATCTCCGACGCCACTTTTTACGCGTGGCGTAAGAAATACGGCGGGATTTCGCCTTCAGAGCTGAAACACATGCGGCAGTTGGAAGAAGAGAATCTCAGGCTGAAGAAGCTGGTGGCCGACCTGAGCCTCGATAAAGCCATGCTACAGGACGTACTGGCAAAAAAGATCTGACGCTGGCACGTTTGCGCGAATGGGTCAGGGATTTGCAGGCCCGTTACGGAGCCAGCGAGAGGCAGGTTTGCTTTGCGCTACGCGTCAGTCGCAGCTCATTCCGCTATCGTTCTGTGGCTGCAGACGACAGCGCGCTGCGCTTGCGCATTCGGGAGATCACCGAAACCCGGGTGCATTACGGTTACCGCAGGGTACACGTGATGCTCAGGCGAGAAGGCTGGCGTGATAACCACAAAAGGATCTACCGGCTCTACAGCGAACAGGGACTGTCGCTGCGCCTCAAACGCCCACGTCGCCATAAATCCGCTCAGCGGCGTCAGCCGCAGCCTCAGGGGCTCTATCCGAACCACGTGTGGGGCATGGATTTTGTCTCTGACGCCTTATTCGACGGGCGTCGGCTGCGTCTGCTGACAGTCATTGACCTCTATACGCGCGAATGCCTGGGGATCTGCGTGGGTCAGAATCTACGCTCAGGTGAAGTTGCAGAGATGCTGAACAGCATAGCGCTCAAGCGACCTTTACCACTATTACTGAAAACCGACAATGGTTCTGAATTTGCAGGGAAAATGCTGGATAAATGGGTTTACGAACGGGGTATAAGGATTGACTTTTCGCGGCCCGGGACACCCACGGATAATGCCACGGTGGAGTCTTTTAACGGCAGGCTTCGGCAGGAATGCCTGAACGAGAACTGGTTCATGTCGTTGGAAGATGCGCGGTGCAAAATCGAGGCCTGGCGCATACACTATAATCAGGGCCGTCCCCATTCCGCGCTGGGATGGATGACCCCTGCTGAATTCGCCGAAAAATCTGCCGGTTGCCAGAATATGCAACCAACCTGAAGCCGGTTATTTCTGATTATGGGTGGATCAGATTTGGGGTCATGGTCAGAAGCCGGTTATTTCTGATTATGGGTGGATCAGATTTGGGGTCATGGTCACATTTCCACTAAGATAACGTGAAGTACCTTGATCCCAGTCTGTTGCAAACTTAGGTAGCATTTCACCAATCAAGCCAATGCAATACGCTGAGAACATATCTGCGGTACAAGGAACAATAAAGTAATCGGAACAGTAGAGGGCTGAACGAACTAATGTATTGAAAGATGGAGGTAAATCAATCAGTACATAATCGTACTTGATGTCGGTTGCTTGCTCAGCAGCCTGTGAAATTAGATGTGGCATCAAGAAACGATAGATGCTTGTACCTGCAATCAGATCTGTACCGACATTGAGTGTGTCTGAAAGGTTGTTAAGCCAAAAATCCCCTGCAACGATATCAAATTGTCCAGATCCTTGTGGCATGGGGTGTTTGGGATGGCTGATAATAACTTCGGGTTGTCTATTTTGCTGAATGTAAGGCTGCCCGAATGCTCGTATGGTCTGTCCAAAAGGTACTTGGGCATTTTTTTCTAAAAGCCGAGCAAAGTTCTCATCACCCAAAGTGGCTATAGAAAGGTTGCACTGAGGATCAAAGTCAATCAGTAAAACGGATTTGCCTTTGGCTGCTAAAGCAACGCTAAGGTTCCACGTAAGTGTAGTTTTACCCACACCGCCTTTGTTATTAAAAAGAGATAAAGTAACCATAACGTACTGTTGCCCCTAATTTTATCGTTTAGGGAATCACTTTAGCATAAGCTGGACTGGACTGACCCCCCCGCATTCGAACCCACCCTTCAACCAACAGGTGCATTTTGTTGATGCTTCATTGTTCGCGACGTTAAGGAGTTTATGATGAATCTGATTGATAATTGTACACCCCCGTCCAGTGATGTTATATTAAAATATAATATCTGGAGGTGCGCTATGTATACCACTCGTCTGAAAAAAGTCGGAGGATCTGTCATGTTGGCAGTGCCTCCCGCCGTGCTGAAAACGCTGGATTTGTCGCCGGATAGCGAGGTCGGCGTGACCGTTGATAATGGCTGCCTCATCATTGAACCTCAAAAACGGCCTCACTATTCGCTTGCCGAACTATTGGCGCAATGCGATCCACATGCCCAAGTAAGTGATGAAGATCGGGAATGGATTGACGCGCCTGCCACAGGGAAGGAGATCTTGTAAATGGACAGAGGGGAAATCTGGCTCGTTTCACTTGATTCCACTGCCGGGCATGAGCAAAGCGGAAAACGCCCGGTGCTTATCGTTTCACCGGCGCCGTTTAACAAAATCACCCGGTTGCCTGTGGTTGTTCCTGTCACCAGCGGTGGAAACTTTGCCCGAACGGCTGGTTTTGCCGTTTCATTGGATGGCACGGGAACGAAAACAACGGGTGTTGTTCGCTGCGACCAGCCCAGAACTATTGATATGGCGGCCAGAAACGGCAGAAGGCTGGAGCGTATCCCTGACAGTATCGTAAACGAGGTACTGGCCCGACTGGGAACAATCCTTACCTGATTTTTCTGTTAATTGAACAGGGCGCTGCAATAGCGCCCTTGCTTATTTTGACTGAATAATGTCCCGGCAGCGAACAACCTTTTCTTCCTCAAGATAGTTTTTACTTTCAGCAATCGTGGCGACGATATAGGTTCTGCCATGCAACAGGTTGTCTGCGGACAACACCTACGCTTCATGACCTGCAAGAAGCGGAGGCTGGTCGCCGGATACGGCAATGCCCCTGAAAACTGCCGAACCGCATCGCGGTCGGGGTCATACGTTACACACGACAATTTATTGCCACTGCTTAACGCTGCCGGACATTTCCGGACCTGCTGATTATCAGCGCCTCTAACCTTTATGAACTGCGACCTGCCGCGTGGCCGCAATCCTGCACCAGAATTTCAATTTTAATCACTGCGCCAGTCCAGTGCGTCACTTTAACCGCGCAAAGCGGGAAAGTGACGCACCAGCGCCTTTTGACTGCACCAGACAATTCCACTGCGCCAGCGTGTGGCGGGATTCTGACACCTTAATTCAATCCACTTTCACTCACAGGAGAACATGAACCGATACCGGAGGGGGATCAGGACGATCCGGGGGATAACCCGCGCAGGCGGGCGGCTGCTCAGAGAGCACAACCGAAGCCCCGCAACACCTCAACGGCTGCCGCCCCGGCGCTCAGGTATCGTTCGCAGCCCGACCCATCATTCAGGGCTATCGGCCTACGCGCCGGGGAAGGTTGTATCAGATTTTGGAGTTGCGGTAATCATGAAAGGGGGAAATGAAAAAAATGAGTTTTCTGGAGCAGGAAATGAAAACGCTGGCGCGGCAGGCGGGTGGCAGTCATAAAACCGTTCATGACCGTATGGCGCTGGCGCAGCGATTTTGTGAGCGCTTACTGGCGCAAAATGTGCAGATCCGGCGGGTGGAGCAACTGAAAGCGCGGCATATTGATAGTTACATTCGTGAACGGCTGGCGCAGAACATAACGAAACGCAGTCTGCAAAACGAAATGGCGGCGATCCGCTGTCTGCTGAAGCAAGCAGGGCGTGATCGATTAGCCACCAGTGAACGGCTGTCCAATAAATCTCTCGGCTTATCCGGAGCATTCCGCAACGGCACCCGGCAGGCCATTACGAAGGAGCATTATCGGCAGGTGCTGGAAACCGCTCGCGCAAAAGACGCCGGAATGGCGGCAGCGCTGGAGCTTTCAAGGTTGATGGGATTACGCTCGCAGGAAGCAGTGCAGTGCGCGCAATCGCTCAGAACGTGGAAACAGGCGCTGGAGCGTGGCGAGTCCTGGCTGACCGTAGTTTTTGGAACCAAAGGCGGACGGCCTCGCGAGACAATAATTCTGGACGCTGGCGCAGTCAGAAAAGCGTTGGAAAATGCGCTGGCTGTGGCAGAGAGCCGCAACGGTAGGCTGATTGATAAGCCCGACCTGAAAAGCGCGATGAAATATTGGCACGGTCAGGCTTTGCGTATCGGCTTGACTGGCGCATATTCCCCGCATTCATTGCGTTACGCCTGGGCGCAGGATGCTATCCGCCATTATCTGGCGCAGGGATTCAGTGAAAAAGAGGCACTGGCGCTGACGGCGATGGATCTGGGCCACGGCGACGGGCGCGGGCGTTATGTGGCGCAGGTCTATGGGCGTTGAAGCGAAGGATGATTTTTGTGCTGGTGCAGTCAAAAGGGAAAAGGCCGAAAGGGGAAAGGGGAAAGGGACGCTAAGGGTAACAGCGCCAAACCGGAAAGGGTCAAAGGGCTGAAAAGGTCGACACTGGTGCAGTTCGCTGTTTGTTCTGCAGGGTATCTGGTGCAGTTAGCCGGAATATCGGGTTCTGGCGCAGTGTCGTGTTGGCCGACAACCATCCTATGGTGCAGATTTTTATCGTCGCAATGACGATAAGCTTTACCTCAAAAATTACCCTTATTGATAGGTAACGACCTAAAAATATTCTGCCGGAATAATTTTAGGCGTTCCCCGATTGATCGTTAAAAATACGAAGGTAAAACCTTTCAGAAAGCAAAGAAGCAGATCCCGCTCGTCAGGATCTGCTCCTGTCAGAGAATTAACGGTCAGGCTGTACCCGCGGCCTTATGCTGTCGCGCATAAATATACGGCGCGACATATCCTTCGCGGTTTACGTCCAGATAGTCCGACCACCATTGCATCATTTCGATTCTGGCTTCCAGATGCTCCGCTTTATGTACATAAGCCGCCCGCACGCCGTTGCGCTCCTTGTGGCTCATCTGCCGCTCAATGGCATCCTTTGACCAGCGCCCGGACTCGTTCAGGGCGCTACAGGCCATGGTTCTGAAACCGTGGCCGCAGATTTCGGTTTTGGTGTCGTAGCCAATCACGCGCAGCGCCTTGTTGATGGTGTTTTCACTCATTGGCTTGTTCAGGGTATGTGCGCCGGGAAAAACGAAGACCGACTCGCCGGAAAGCGCCTGAATCTGTTTCAGCAGGGTGACCGCCTGACGTGACAGCGGCACCAGATGTTCATCCTTCATCTTTGCGCCACGTTCTGAGAACCGCACGCCGTCTACCGCTTCGCGCTGGGCGGGTACGCTCCAGATATGCGCCTTCAGGTTGAATTCATCCCAGCGGGCAAAACGTAGTTCACTGGAGCGCAGGAAAACATGCAGATTCAGCTCCAGTGCCAGACGGGTGAGCATCCGGCCTTTGTAGTTCTCCATCTTCTCCAGCAGTTCAGGCAGGCGTTTTAGCGGCAGGGCGGGGTGATGTTGGGTCACCACCGGGGTCACGACGCCATCCAAATCGTAAGCCGGATTATATTTAATCACGCCCTGCTGGACGGCGTGGCGCATGATTTTGGTCAGATGCTGGCGCACCCGTCCGGCGACGTCATGCACACCTTTGTCGTTAATGGCCTTAACCAACTGTGCCAAATGTCGGGTTTCAACCTGAGCGATGTCCATTGAACCAATAGCGGGGAAAACGTAGCGTTTCAGGCAGGTGAGGATTTTATCGGCGTGCACGTCCGACCAGAGCTTGAGGCTGCTGGTGTGCCACGCCATTGTGACATACTGAAAGGTGCGGGATTCTTCAACGGCGGGGTTGTTCGATTTACGAAGCTGAGAGGGACTAATGCCGGATGCCAGCAGCTTACGTGCTGCATCGCGCTTTTCACGGGCTTCCGCCAGCGTAGTCTGAGGATAGGGGCCAAAGGCCAGACGGCTTTCTTTACCGCCGAAGCGATAGCGGAAATACCATAGCTTAGCGCCGCTGGTGGATACCGTGAGGTACAGGCCTTGCGAATCAGTGAGCTTATAGGGTTTTGCGAGAGGTTTCGCGGATCGGACTTTGCTGTCAGTTAACATGTGAGGGTCACTCCCGTTCATCGAACTGAATGACCCGCAATCTGACCCCAAATTTTCCAGATACGAAGGGATAAATCAATACGTATCGGAAATATTTTTTACGCCAACCTATTGAATTTCAACAATATAAGAATTCATAAGGAAGCATAGAAAAAGAATAGTGGTGCCCGGACTCGGAATCGAACCAAGGACACGGGGATTTTCAATCCTCTCGTCGTTAGCAAGTTAATATATCGCAGTGTGTAAATAGTACCGTAGACCCTGTACGCATCGAATAATTTATTCGAGTGTACACATGGAAAATATCGTTACTAAAGCCACTGAAGCTTCTGCCAGTACCCGGCCGCAAATCGTCCCTATGGTCTCAACCAAAGGCGGCGAAGGAAAATCGACACAAAGTGCCAACCTCGCCGGTTTTCTGGCGGATGCGGGTAAAAAGACTCTCCTCATTGATGGTGACCACTCTCAACCTACCGCAAGTAGTATATTCGCCCTGGAATACGAGGCACCCAGCGGCCTGTACGAATTGTTGATGAAGTCAGTCGATCTCAATCAGCCTGAACATATCGTTTCACGGTCAGTCATCCCAAATCTGGACATTATTGTTTCTAACGATCCGCATGACCGCCTGTCTTCTGCCATGCTTCACGCGCCTGATGGTCGTATGCGTCTGCGCAATGTGCTGCAGCATCCTTTGTTTCAGGGCTATGACGTCATTATCATCGATTCTAAAGGCGCGGCTTCAGTGATGCTGGAGCTTATCTTACTTGCCAGCACTGAATTTTCGGTAGGTGTTATCAAACCTATATTACCGGATACTCGTGAGTTCTTGCGTGGCACCCTGGGGTTGATGGAAGGGCTATTACCGCTGACCTGCTACGGGATTTCATTACCACGCATTCGTATTCTGACCAACTGCATGGAATTTACGAACCTTGACCAGCAAACGCTGGAAAGCTTGAACAACATTATCACCAACGGCCTATATCCCCGGGCAGACGCATTCAACGTCTCTCTCCTTAATACCCTGATCCCAAAATTAGAAATCTACAAAATGGGGCACGCCTGCGGCCAGCCGGTTCACCGTCTTGAAAGAACGACGACACGCACATCCACTCAGGCCGCTGCTGTTACTATGCATCATCTGGCCTGCGAGTTGTTTCCGTATTGGAAGCCTGACTTTGACTCACTTCTGATGGGGAACAAGGAGGTGCTGGCATGAGCAAAAATAACCAAAACCGGTTGTGGCGTGCCGTTGCCAGCAGTACCGATCCCCTTCGCTTATGTGAAGAGATTTTTGCGTTTGTTGACGCTCCCGACTACGAAACCGCCAAAGAGTTGTTATACCAGCGATTGTCTTTGGAATGGGGCGTTTCCCGCGGATTTATTGATTTCTATAACCTTGATAGCGAAGAAGAACTCCGCGAGCAGGCGTTGGGCGCTCTTTCTTCACCTGGAGCCCCTCTGCTGGAGGTCGGCTGGAGCCATCAAGCTGGAGGAGGCGCAATCTATGATAATGCTCCCCTCATCCTGGTCGCCTCAGCGGCGCTACGCGCAATATTAACCACAGCGCTTCATGAAATTGGCGCCTTATCGGTAGCGGTTGAACAGGAAGCCACCTGTGTCGGGTGTGGTTGTACAGACAGCCATGCCTGTGTCGACGAAAACCGAAACGCTTGTTGCTGGCTCAAAGTCAACCGTGAAACGGGGTTGGGTGTGTGTTCGTCTTGTGATTTTTTTCTGAATCATCCACTCACTGATGATCATGACTAAGGGGCGAGCCGTGTCAGAACAAACCGTAAACGTACCTTATTCCGCTGATGCCGAGCAAGCTGTGATCGGCGGGTTGATGCTGGATAACGATCGCTGGGATGATGTGCTGCCGCTGATCCGGGATACCGATTTTTATCTGCCGGCACACCGCCGGATTTTTCAGGCGATGGTGCAACTTATGGCCAGCCAGCAGCCAATCGATCTGATTACTTTATCCGATTCGTTGGAGCAAAACACAGCTATTGAATCGGTTGGTGGATTTGCCTATCTAGCTGAAATGGCAAAAAACACGCCGAGTGCGGCCAACATTGTTGCCTATGCCAATATTGTTGCTGAGCGTAGCAGGCTGCGTGGACTTCTCCAGTTAGGGCGTGAATTAAGCGCCGAAGCAGTCGTTCCCCGTGCCGATGCGGCCGTACTGACCGCACGGGCGGAACAGCAATTGTTCCAACTGTCAGAACAGACACAAACACAGCAAAATGTGAGTCTGATTACCGGTCTTGAATCGCTGGCCAGTCATCTGGAAATGGTTAACGGTGGTAATGGCATTACCGGAACGCCGACCGGTTTCGCCAGACTGGATGCGATTACCTGTGGCTTGCAGGGCGGCGACCTCATTTTACTCGCTGCACGTCCTTCCATGGGGAAAACCTCTCTGGGTCTCTCATTCTGCGCCGGCGCACTTCGAGACTCCAGTAAGCCGGCATTTTGTTTTAGCCTTGAGATGCCGCGAGCACAGTTGCTGCAACGGCTTGTTTCGATGCTGGGACGGGTAGCGTTAGCACGGCTGCGCAGTGGTCAACTGGATGATGAAGACTGGGCACGGATCAGCCAGGCTGTCGCGGAAATGACGCCCTGGGAAGATCGCTTAATCATTGATGATGAAAGCTACCAGACACCAGCCTTGCTGCGTTCACGCGCACGACGCTATACCCGCCTTTATGGCCGGCCGGGCCTTATCATGGTGGACTATCTGCAACTGATGCGTTGCCCAGGTCAGGAAAACCGTACGCAGGAAATCTCTGAGATCTCACGGAGTCTCAAAGCGCTGGCCAAAGAGCTGGACTGCCCGGTGGTAGCGTTGTCTCAACTGAATCGTCAATTGGAGAGCCGAGCGGATAAACGCCCGTTTAACGGCGACCTTCGTGATTCTGGCGCGCTGGAGCAGGATGCTGACGTCATTGCTTTTGTTTACCGTGACGAGGTGTATGACGCCGACACGCAGGATGTGGGTATTGCCGAAATCATCATTGGCAAACAGCGCCAGGGGGCTACCGGCACCATCCGCGTTAAGTTTGAAGGACAATATACCGCTTTCAGCGATCTCCCTGACGGGCAATATGCTGGCGCAGGGAGGGCATGAGTATGGCGCGTTCAAAAAACAAGGTACTCGATCTTAGCAGCGCATTATTGCAACAGGGTAAAACTGCGTTGGGCACGCAGCCTGAAACAACCTCAGTCACTCCGCTTCCTGTTAGTGAACTACCGATGGTGCTGACTTTGGATGAACTGGCGCCCAACCCGGACAATCCCCGGACTTCCCGTAACCCTAAATATGAGGAAATCAAAGCTTCTATTCAGGCCAGAGGGTTGGACACTGTGCCAAAAGTTACCCGGGATCCGGAAGCCGGTTCGCAGGTTTATATCTTCAGTGATGGTGGCAACACCCGCTACCAAATCCTGTGCGAACTGTGGCAGGAAACCGGGGAAAAGCGTTTTTACCGTTTTCCTTGTTTGTTCAAACCGTGGCCGGGCCGTTTGTCCTGTGTCATTGGACATCTGGCCGAAAATGACGTGCGTGGCGACCTGAGTTTTATTGAAAAAGCGCTGGGTATCAGAAAGGCTCGCTCTATTTATGAAGAGCAATTGGGTAAGTGCGTCACTCTCCGGGAGCTTTCTTCCTTACTTGCTGAGGAAGGTTATCCGGTGCATTTCTCGGGGATCAGCCGAATGGAAGATACGGTGAAGTATCTGTATCCATCCATGCCGGCACTACTTGAATCAGGGCTGGGGGCGCCGCAAATCAGGCAGTTGCTTTCCCTGCGTAGTGACGCTGAAAAAACCTGGAAATTCTTTGCTAATGATGTTTCCACAACGCGCTCTTTTGATGAAGTATTTGCTGCCGTTTGCCGTCATTTTGACGCTCCTGAAATGTATTCACTGGATATGTTCCGTGACGAGTTGATTGGTGCTCTCGTAGAAGCACTGCCACATCCCTCGCTCAACTATGACCGTTGGTTACTGGAACTCGATCCAAAGGAACAAAATCGGCGTAAGCATTTGGGGGAACCAACATCATTATCGGTACAATCTTTAGAAATTGATGATTCCTTGTCATCAGAGGGATCTCCTGAGGAGAAAAGCAGTCAATTACCGCCGGACGTAGCTGAACATCCGGGCGATCAGAATATTGCGCCGACAGCCCTGGGTAGCGCTTTGTTTGATTCAGAGGGCAAGCAGGACAACACTTCGGAGGAACAGCAGGAAGAGACACCGGCTCCTTCTTTCAATACGACGCGTGTAGAGACCCAGCCTGATTTATACGGTGCGCCGGCGATACTCTCTGGTGAAACCGGAAGTGCCTCAGGGAGTGCCCCCTTACCGGACAACGATGAGGTATTAACGCGTTCTCTATTCCAGCCCCCGCACTTGGTCATGGAGCCACAACAAGATAATACCGAACATTCTGAGGTTGCTTTTGCTGAAATAGGTCTGGAGCCTGTCGGCACTATCTGGGCCATTCCAACACTGCAGGATGATATTGAACATCTGCAGGTAATGACGTTCCGTCTGGCTTTCGAACTGGCCGAAGTCGCGGGGTGCGAAGCTGAAATCAAAGCTGACAGATCCGGATTGTACGCGGCCGGCTATGAGTTGGTCGATCTGCATCTGGCGGCCGGGTGTATTGAACGACCCTCCCCTTTTACTGTTTTTCTGCTTTCTCTTGCCGGCGCCGACAACATCGACCATGACGGTTGTTCACTGGGTGATGTGTTAATCGGAACGGAGAGGGCTGCTGACTTACCGCTGCTTGACGACATTCACGCCGTCAAGCTGATGCGCCTTATCCGGGTTATGCGTCGTCTGCGCGAGCTGCAGCGTGACGTACCTGCAACGGAGGATAATAGCTGATGAGTTCTTCGCAACGACAAGAACGCCTGGTGAAACTGGTTCGTAAACTTCTTGAGCTGGCTCGTAGCAACAGCAATGCTCATGAGGCTGGTCTGGCGTTGGCCCGGGCGCAAAAACTGATGGAAAAATACGGTATCAGTGAGCTGGATGCGAGCCTTTCATCAATACAGCAGGCCCCAAGTCAGGGAGCGCCGTCAGAGGCTAAGAGCAAACTCCCCGAGTGGATGTCCAGTCTGGCATGGGCCGTTTGCCATGCCTTTGGGTGTCGCCTGTATTTCTCCTGGCGAGAAACCCCGTCCGGGTATCGCCGTAATGTGACGTTCTATGGTTTTAGCGGACGCCCGGCTGTTGCCGCTTATGCGTTTGATGTGCTTAGCCGTCAGCTGAAAGATGCCACTTCAGCCTATTTGAAAACCCAGAACAAGCGTTTGAAACTGACTACGCGCCGTGCGCGAGCTGAGCAATTTCGGGCCGGATGGGTTCTGGGCGTTCGGCAGGTCATTACAACGTTTCGGGTTTCTGAACAGGAACGCCAGTTGATGGTGTCATGGATGGAGAATCAGAGAATGGGCGAGTTACAAACACGCGCACTCAAGACCTGTCGCGCTTGGTCATCGGCGGGAGGTTCAGTGATGCGCATTCAATTATCGCCAACGGGTAACCCTTCCCTGGCTCCTGTTTTTCTGACCTGCTTATCTTACCGCTTTATTTTTTTGCCATTCACTGCTTTGAGCCCGGTGGCTGAATATCTGGGGGGGAACCAACGATGAGTAACAGCTTATCTCAGGCGACCAACAGCTTGTTAACGCAGTTGGTTATGGAGTTGAAGTCCGGCTATATACGCCGTTGTGAGTCTCTGGGACTGACCACAGAGGAAATGCAACTGCTGCATGGCTTAACTGTTGAAGATCTGCATTATCTGCTGAACAGCCCGGTATCGGTACTGACATTTCAAATCCACCATGAAAACTTCTCATTGATGCTGCAGCATGCGCATCGCGAGCAACAACGTATGCAACGTATTGACCGTGCCCTGGCGCTGGGTGGTTCTATTGAGATGATGCAGCACTATTTTGGGTTGACGACGGTTGAAGTCGCCGCGCGTCGGCGTATGACCGGAATTAGCATCCGCCAGGGGCGTTGCGCCGCACTCAGTGATGAAGAAAATGCGACGCTGTGGCGCCAGTGGCAAAAGTCAGGTATTGACGATCCCTCTAGCGCGGATGGTCTGGATGTCATGATGCTGGCCGCCGAGCAAATGGATGTGTCACTCACGGCTGTGTGGCACGCGGTACGCGGCTTCGATGTACCTCATACCAACACGGCCAAAAAAGCCATTCAGGCGGTCCGTAATCGTGCCGAGAGAGGAACGGTGAGGAGGCCGGCATGAAACCCATGATCTTGATGCCCGGTTTGCAGGCCCCTCGTTCTGCTCCGCCATCTTGCCAGAAAAAAGCGAAAGCGCTGGTTCAGCAGTTTCGCCGCGGCGAGCGGAATTACAAAAATATCCATGTAAAAGGTAAGCATGCCCCAGGGCGTGCCTGGATGAAGATTAATGTCGGGGCCACCTGGCGACTGTTAAGCCGTAACAGTGGCGCAGACTGGGAGTTACTCACCCACGAACGCTACAACAATGAAATTTGGAAGTGACGACATTCACCCTGTGCCTGGGTACCGGGTACAGGACTGAGAGCCTTTAGCCATGTGCAGCATTGGCTGCACAATTACCGTTTGACTCCTTCGCCATATTTGTTGGCGCAGGGCGCGTGATTAAGGATCCGCTAAATCCATGACTACAACTTGAATACCTGATGATAGCCTGATCTCCTTTACACTGGCGCAAATGAATGCCCGAATGGCGGAGCGAATAAGCTCGGAAAAACACACGGGTAGCGCCGATGTTACGAATCTGCGTAGTGGCCTGCTCTATATGGGCAATGTGCATGATTCCATACCCCGCCGATTATTGTTGGACACGCGTTTATCGCCACTGGATAAAACGGCGTGGATAATGATCCGTCTGTATGCGCAACAGAATCAGGGGGCCGTTTTTCCGACTTATGATGAATTACAGTTGCAGCTTGCTTCTCCATTGAACGGCAAAGCATCCCGTGAGACCGTTAGTCGCGTTTTGTTGATGTTACGCCTTACCGGCTGGCTCAGCCTGTGTCGCCGTGTTCGTGACGATAAAGGTCGTGTGCGGGGAAACATCTATGCGCAACACGATGAACCATTATCAGCCCGTGATGCCGAGACATTAGATCCGACCTGGCTTGATACGCTGGCTGCGGCCTGTGAGCATAAAAACTGTACAGTGAATCAAACGGCCTGGTCAGTGTTGTCCGATATCCAAAATGACCCGACAATGCGTCATCAGCATTCGCAGATGGCAGCTATCGTTGAACGATTGGGAGCGCCGCAAACGCCTCAGCAAATGGCGAACCGCGTGTCCATCAGGGAGCCTATTTCCCATGGTTCTATAACCGAACCCGGTAATAATCCCCCCGGTTCGGATGCCGAACTTAGCCAATTTAAGCGCAGTTCGGATACCGAACTCAGTCATGAAACGGGTAATGGAATACAGAGTTCGTTTTCCGAACTTATTCTGGAATCAGTTACTTACAAGGATTCAACCAAACCGAACTATAACGTACGTAATTTCACACACAGTGTGAATAAAAAAACGTACGTACCAGAACTACCAGCCGAACTGCAACGCAGCATGGCTGAGGATGACCACAGGCAGATCACTGCTCAGCTTTGCGCATTGCCTGCTGAAGCTGCCCGGCTAGTACTGGATAGCCTTGTTCAGACGATGGCCCGAGGAAACCTGAATAACCCGACTGCCTGGCTGCTGACGGTGATAAAACGCGCCCGGAATGGCCAATTGTTCACAGCAGGAAAATCTTCCCACCCGGCCAAACCTAAAGCAATGCGTTCGGCATCACGCCCGGCGCCTATGTCAACATCAACGCAACCCGTTCGTCCTCAAGCAGCCTCACGGGAACATGTCAGTGGTGTTGTGGCCAAATTACGTCAGGAAATGGCTCGAGCCAAAATTAGAAAATGAGTGGGGTTTAGTACGGCTGTATGAAAAATGACCGTGCTGGCAGTGCCAACAAGATTAAAAAATGAGCACTGTGCTCAGAAGCGCTTCCCGTTCATTGCGTTTTGGAACTGGCGAGCTTAACTTGTTCCGTTTTATGCTATGTCTGAACGGCGTATTGCCAGTTGGTAACTTGGCGGAGAGTTTGTAGGCGATTCTTCCGGAATAGACAGCCGGGGATATACTCTCTTTCAGAACGAGAAAAGCCACCCTAAGGTGGCTTTTCCGATACTAACTTATACGCACGGGTCCGAAGAAATCCGCGCCTTGATGTGGAAAATCTATCAGTATTCGGTGCGCACGTCAACTTTGTTCCAACCTAAGAGCCTGGGAGGGCAGAATGCAGTTGGAAGATTATATCTCGGCCGAGCGGCTAAAAATTTACGCCGATGTGCTGAAGCTTAAGCCAGGTGAAGAACTGGGTGGATATAACTGGAACAAGGCAATTGCCAGTGCAATGCAGCCACTTATGCAGTGTCTTGAAGTGACGCTGCGCAATGCCATCGATTACAGCATTCGCCATCATCCTATGCCCGGGGCTGTGGGTCATTGGCGCACGGATGCCAACTGGATCTTTGATTTGCCCCGTTATATTGGTGATAAAGTTTTGATCCGTCAGGGAAAACGATTTAAGAAAAATGCCCGTGGTCAGATTATTCATCGTGATAAAAAGCCTGTTTATGACAGAACAGCCTGGGAAGAAGATTGTATTCGGAAGGTATCAAAGCGGATCAAAGATGCAGGTAAACAACCCACTGCGGAACGGGTGATTTCTGGACTGGATTTTGGTTTTTGGACCAATTTCCTGACGAGTAATTATAATGAGCCCCGAAACCGTTCTCTGCTGTGGCCTCAGTTGCTACCGGAGGTCTTTCCTGGTGCATCAGCCAAAACGGGACGTCATATTCTGGAAAAAAAATTTACTCGTATACGTGATCTGCGTAATCGTCTTGCCCACCATGAAGCCATATGGAAATTTCAGGAAGAAAATCCACTTACCGGCGCGCCAGATTATAACCGACCGGTATACGGACTGAATGCTTCACTACAACTGCTGCGCAGAGCCTGGAATGATATGCTGGAGGCATTGTACTGGCTCAGCCCGGCACGCCATTCCGCATTCTTGGCTGAAGGCCACCATATTCGTTTTGAAACGCTGGCTACTCAGGAGGGGCTGCTTAGTTTCATTAGTCGCAAACAACTGGTGAACGGCCTGAATATCAGACGAAGTAAAGAAGTCAGAAGATTGCTACGGGAACTCAGCCAGCAAAAGATCGTAAGACTGACAAATCGTACACGTATCATTGCCATTATTGGCCCTGATTTTATCCGTATGTGAGCTCAGATCCTGCCCTTGGCGGCTATTTCACCAGGCTGCAGAGCCAGCGATCTGCAATGTACTGAATAGAACGAGTATCTGGTATCACTCAGGATACTCATTAATGGTTAAAAAGTGAGCTTATTGGCAGTGCCAACAAGATTAAAAAATGAGCATCTTGCTTTTTAGACTTCTCTTCACATACCAAAAAGAGATTTGAATAGTCGTGTTGCTCGCAGATTTTGCCGGGCATGCTACTGCAAGATATTAAACCGAGCTGGTCTCGGGGTCTGACGCTCAATGGAACGAAAACTCACGTTAAGCGTTTGTGGCAAAGTAAAGCTAAAGGATCCTGCCGAGATCCTTCGAAGGGGTTATACTGCACTCTCATTGCCATAATGATAACAAGTGTCTCAATGGCTGTTTGCATGTTAACTTGATATTATGACTTCACCCGTGTTCACTATTTTTTCCTTCTTGACAATTCTTGTAATTCCTAAATTATCTGGAATAAATATACCATCTTGAGTTACAAGTAATTCTGTTCCAACTCTTTTCCTTGCAGCAGAATAATTCAATGGATATGTATAGCGATTACAATTCCTATATAGATCGTTAATTTCTGGTGCATTATCATAAGTTAAAAGCCATGGATGCTTTAGTTTTAAAATTGCGTCAGACACCTTTTTATGATCATCAACATTATAAAAGTTAGTATAAAGCAATGAACCTTTATCAAAGTAAGGGGGATCGATACAAAACATTGAATTTTTTGGCATTCTAGTGTCAATGTCGTTCATAAAATCAATTGCATCCTGATTATACAAATGGATTCTATGTTTGTACTTTTCTACTCTTTTAATCCTGTCTACTAATCCTTTCTTGTTGAATCTACAATCTAAGGAGTACTTGCTTTTTTGTTCTAAACCACCGATAACTCCAGCTTTCAAAATAATACCAGAACGATTAGTTCTGTTAAGAAAGAATGAAGAAAATCCCAATTCAAAATCGTTATAACTATCCCTGTTATTCTGCACATCCCTCTGCTTATGCCATTCTTCTATAGTAACAGACGTTGTCATTATTTTATCAATGAACTGTTCTGTATTATTAAGTATGCTATGCCAGAATGACCAGACTGAACGATCAAGATCATTTAAGTGTATTTCATGTACATATTGTTTGAATAATAATGACAAAGCAAGTCCGCCACCTCCAGCGTAGGGTTCTGCATAGTGTCCGCCAGTAAGGTTGTTTGAACAAATTATAGCCGAAATCATATCTTGGATTGCGGCCTTCCCTCCTGGATATCGTAATGGTGACGGAGTTGCTGACATGGTCTTTCCCTGTGAAAATAAATTCATACCAATTTATTATAGAACAGTTGATTACTTATGGCCAGAGCTAGCGTTGAATATTTTGTTCAACATAAACAACAGGATATGTGAAATGTTATCCCAGTGGACTTTCAACGCCGTTGGATCCGGATAGAAACCAGCATGGGCATTTGCTCCAAGCGTTTTTGGAGATAATGGATTCGTAGTATCAGTCTTAACTCTTTTCAGAGCTTCGAGTGCTTTTTTTTCATTTTTAGTGAGGTTACTTTTATCTTCTTCTATCTTATTTATTATTTTTTCCATAACAACATGTTCAGCCATCCCTTCTGGGTAGTTTCCATAAATTTTTTCATAGGTTAATGCGTATATATTTTCCATGAATGTTCTGCATACAACCGAAGATGCCAGAGTGTACTCTGAGCATTCAAGTGATCTAAGTTCATCAAATACTCTTTTTAATATAGGGTCAGGAATATTCACCTTGAAATCAGAAGGTATAATGTATTTTCTGTTATTGGGGCTTTGATTGTTTTTTCCCTTTTTGCTTAGGGTGCTGTCTTTACTGGCATTCTTGCTATTTTCCGCGCTAAAAAGAACTGATGGTTCACAATGTCCTTTAGGTGCAACTCCTTCCGACCTCAGTTGTTTCGCGTAATTTTCCCAGTCTTCTTTCTTTGATCTTGATGTGACATTACTTTCACTGTTTATTAAATCATTAATGAATCGTTCAAGAACTTTATCAAACTCATCTCTCGGGACGTCAATCATCACATTGGGTTCTGAACGTCCCGTTTTAATTCCCATAGTTGATCTGAATACAGGATTACCTAAGAACCTCGATGCTGTAGTCAGAATACCATCACGTTTTTGCTTCGAAATAAATCCTTTAGTTTCAGCATAATCTAATAATTTTAACGCTAATGTATTATCGGACGAGCCAAAATGTCTTGTTTTTTGAGTTGCATTCCAGGTAAGAAGTCCTGCGCCATCCTGTTCCCCATTATGACGCAATTCGATCCATTTATTTGCATCCTCTCTGTTCGGGAACAATATACATTCAACCGAATCCTGAATGATATCGTTGTCTTCAGCGAGTTTTCTGAAATAAGATCTCTCATTTTCTGGACATAAATCAGGATCATTCAGCAGGGTTAATGCGCAAACCCGCCGGTTTCCCTCAAGTGCGATAAAGTGTCCACTGTCGTCCTCCATCACAGCCAGTGATTCCAGTGGACTTGTTCCATTCTCGGCTATACTTTTAGCCAGTACCTTCACCTTTTCATTTTGAACAAGGTAATTAATTATTTCCATTCGATTATTAATAGGGTCGTGCCGAGGATTTTTGCTGTCTAAATATAAATCTAAAACATTAACTGAAATACGTTTCATACCACCTCCAGAGTAAAATACTACTATTTATTCTCTAATATTTTATACACTGTTGAACGTGCAACATTCATCTTTCGCGAAATTTCTGTAGCGCCAATCCCCTGATCACGTAAGATTTGCACCTGTTCCCTGTTGACCGTCCTTTTCCGCCCAAATTTGATACCTTTCACTTTGGCTTCAAGACGGCCTTCATTCGTTCGTTCAAGTATACGTTGTCGCTCAGCCTGAGCTACTGCAGACAAAATAGTAACGACCATTTTGCCCATATCGCCTTCAGTCCCAATACCATCGTCAAGAAACTTAATCGCGACCCCCATTTGATCAAATTCTTTAATCAACTGAATCATGTCAGCGGTATCACGACCAAGCCTGTCTAGTTTCTTAATCAGAATGGTATCGCCTTCTTCAACCTTCATACGAAGTAGATCCAGACCTTTTCTGTCGGTATGGCTCCCGGATGCTTTGTCACAAAAGATTCGATTTGTTTTCACGCCAGCGTCTTTAAGTGCCTTGATCTGAATGTCGAGAGACTGTTGGCTGGTTGAGACCCGCGCATAGCCAAAAAGCCGCATAAAAATGTCTCCAATATCGAAAACCAGACAATTACTGTCCAGTATGCCAAGATAACGATTTAATGGACAGCTAAAAAGTACCATTTTATGATGTCCGAGAATTTATAATATTTCGGACGGTTGTTAAGTTGTTAACTAATAACCGTCAGGCAGGGAGGTCGGTATGCCCGTTGATTTTCTGACCACTGAACAGACTGAAAGCTATGGAAGCTTCACCGGTGAGCCGGATGAGCTTCAACTGGCACGCTATTTTCATCTTGATGAGGCAGACAAAGAATTTATCGGAAAAAGCAGAGGCGATCACAATCGCCTGGGAATTGCCCTGCAAATCGGGTGTGTGCGTTTTCTGGGCACCTTTCTCACCGATATGAATCATACTCCTTCTGAAGTCCGGCATTTTATCGCCAGACAGCTCAGGATCCATGATATCACTGTGCTGGCAGAATATGGTCAGAGAGAAAATACCCGCCGTGAGCATGCCGCGCTGATACGTCAGCATTATGATTATCGTAAATTTGTTTTCGTCTTACCCGTCTTTTATATACCCGGAGCTGGATAAGCAACGAACGTCTCGCCCTGCTTTTCGACTTGGCGGCAGGGTGGCTGATGCAGCACGGAATTATTCTTCCCGGAGCCACTACTCTGACCCGGCTGATTTCAGAGGTAAGAGAAAAGGCAACGCTGCGCCTGTGGAACAGACTGGCAATGATACCGTCTGAACCAGAGGGCATCTGAGGCCATTAAAAGAGGCGTCAGAGGAAGAAAACATTGCTTAACGTGAGTTTTCGTTCCACTGAGCGTCAGACCCCGTATCTGGTATTACTCAGGATATTTATTTGTGGTTAAAAAGTGAGCTTGTTGGCAGTGCCAACAAGATTAAAAAATGAACCCCCTTCCTTTTACACTTTCTCTTCACAAACCAAAAAGAGTTTTGAATTGCTGCTTTCTGGCCCTGCCGAGACTATTTCAAGCCAAACATACTCTCAGCAGACAGAAGGATGCTCAACATGGCAGATACAGCAAACAATTCTCCGGACACTCCCGCACGGGGAAAGGCGGGGGCACTGAAGTCGACTTTAACAGTTCAACTGCATACCCAATATGCCATCCTTTTATGGGAAGGCCGTCAACGTCAGAAAGAGTCAAAAAAACCTCAAATAGTTAGCATGCCCCAGGTCATCGCCAGGGCAGGTAAAATCAATGCCGATTCGGATGGTGACAACCCGTACGCCGACGACGCGATGTTGTTGCTGGAGCAGGCGATAGAGCGAGGAACCGCACGGTTACAAAAGGCGGTTGCTGAGCTTGAAAAAACCTTATCCGATTTGCCGGGTCAGATCACGATGTCCGATGTTTACTCCGTTTCGCCTTTGAATATCGGTGTATTCAGCCGAACCCCCCTGGGCTACCGTTGTGTCTGGTTACTGGTTGGTTTCGATCAGCTTGCGATGAAAGCTTTCCAGGCCTGGCATTACGGTTTGATTTCACGTCAGAAACGCGATGATTTGCTGAGTAAGGGAGGGCACTGGGTTCGTCAGGTATACGGGGTGGTGCAACAATATCGTTCTGTCAGCGTGACCCGCGATGATATTCGTCTGCAAACGCCAGCCGGTCTTGAGGCTATCAAACGGTTAGGTGAACCGGATGCAGATATATTAACGGGTGTGAAACGTTCAACGTTCTCCCCGTCGTTACGTAATCCTGTCACTGTCTCCGCTGATTCTTCCTCTGATAAAGGAGGCAATGCATGAGCCCTTACAAGAAAGCGTTAATGCCTGCTCTATTCTGCACGGCGCTGATTTTAAGCGGTTGCGCCGGTAGCGACCTCGCTGCGTGGAATCAAAAAATCAGTGATGCCGCCCATTCGCTGGCTGGCGGCAGTACCAATAGCGCTAATGACGATGGTATGCCCTGGATGACCAAAGCCGGAAACACCGGCCCGCGTCAAAATGTGCTTCATGTTTATACCCTTCCCGTGGATGTTGATACCGCCGCGGCCCGCCTCAAAAGTCATTATCAGTTTATTTCGGCAGATGAGTTGGAAAGTTTGCGTAAACGTGATCAGTACGGTGACTGGAGTGCCGGCTCTGTTGATGAAGCCCACTCCGTATGGTCAGCGGTAAAGGGCAGCTACTATAAAATGGGGCAAGAATGGAAAGGAAGCGATCGCCTGGTGCTGGAAATTGAGAAATCCGGTGCCGGCAGTCGTTTGAAGGTGACTTACAGTTCCCCTGATAGTTCGCATCTGACCGATGCGTATTTGGGGCGTTTAATGAAGCAGCTGCAGCAGGTTGCTAACGGTCAGGTGAGCTGACTGGAGGCGATCAGATGCAACTCTATCTCTGTGAGAAACCGTCCCAGGGTAAAGATATTGGCGCCATCCTTGGGGCGACCCAACGTAAGCAGGGTTATTTTGCCGGGCCCGGAGTCATTGTTACCTGGGCTGTAGGGCATCTATTAGAGCAGGCTCAACCTGAGACCTACGGTGAACAGTACGGCAACCCATGGCGCGAGTCCGTACTGCCCATCGTGCCGACGCAGTGGAAAATGACCGTTAAAAAAGATACGGCGGATCAGTTTGCCGTTGTCAGGTCACTTCTGAAGCAAGTGGATTCCGTAGTCATCGCCACTGATGCCGATCGGGAAGGCGAGGTCATCGCCCGCGAGCTGCTGGAGTATTGTCACTTTACGGGGGTCGTACAGCGGCTCTGGTTATCCGCGCTGGATGAGGCGAGTATTCGCCAGGCACTGGCGAATAAGCTGCCTGGTGAAAAGACTGCGGCGCTTTACCATGCCGGCATGGCGCGAGCGCGGGCTGACTGGATGACGGGAATGAACCTGACCCGGCTTTATACCCTGAAAGCCCGGGAACAAGGGTATGGCGAGGTCTTGTCGATCGGCCGGGTGCAGACGCCCGCGTTGGCGCTGGTCGTGAACCGTGACCGTGAAATTGCCAATTTTGTGTCAAAACCGCACTGGCAGGTACAGGCTACGTTGCAGAAGGATGGGATCAATTTCCCTGCCAACTGGGTGCCCGCCACCAACTATTGTGACGAGGAGAAACGCTGTATTCAGCAAAATGTGGCGCAGGCCGTGGTGCAACTTTGCCAGCAAACGGGTAGCGCCCTGGTTCTTGATGTGGGGACGGAGCGTAAGAAAGCGTCAGCTCCTTTGGCTTTTGATCTGGGTACACTGCAACAGGCCTGCTCTCGCCAATGGGGAATGAGCGCAAACCAGGTATTGAGCATTGCTCAATCGTTGTATGAAACCCACAAAGCGACAACCTATCCCCGCACCGATTGCGGTTATCTGCCGACGTCAATGCGTGAAGAAATCCCACAGGTCTTCGATGCCATTATGCGAACGGATCCCACACTGAGCGCGACAGTGGCTAAACTCGATACAGGTTTCGTTTCACGGATCTGGAACGATAAGAAAATCACCGCTCACCACGGTATTATTCCTACAAAACAGCCGTTCGACCTGAGTAAGTTGTCTGCGGATGAACTCAGGGTCTACCAACTGATACGACAGCATTACCTGGCGCAGTTCCTGCCGCTCCATGAGGTCGATGTAACTGAAGCAACCTTCAATATTGGCGGCCAACTGTTTCGTACTCGCGGCAAGGTTGAGATCGTAGCTGGCTGGAAAGCGTTGTTTCAGCATGAAGGCAGTGAGCAGGAAGAGGAAGACGGCGATCAAACCAAGCTGCCGGCTCTTGTCAAAGGACAGCCCTGTGCCGTAGCCGGCGCTGAGCTTAAAACCCTGCAAACAAAGCCGCCGGCGCACTTCACTGATGGGACGTTGATTGCGGCGATGAAAAATGCGGCTGCATTCGTCAGCGATCCTCAACTTAAGAAAATTTTGAAAGAGAATGCCGGATTGGGGACTGAAGCGACGCGAGCCGCTATCCTGGAAACGCTATTCAAGCGGGGATACCTGGAGAAAAAGGGAAAATTCTTGTTCTCCACACCGATTGCCGGCGAGTTGATTGATGCCCTGCCGACAGCGCTGACAAACCCGGGTATGACGGCGCTATGGGAGCAGGCGCTGGATGAGATTGCCCAGGGACAGATGACGCTGGAAACGTTTATGTCGCGGCAGGCACAGTGGACGGGGCATCTGATCGAGAAAGGTAAAACGCAGGCGGTGAAGTTCACTGCGCCGCCGTCTCCTCCTTGCCCTGTATGTGGCGGAGCGATGCGCCGGCGTGCGGGCAAGAAAGGCAGTGGCGCTTTTTGGGGATGTATCAATTACCCGACCTGCCAGGGTATTGTCAATATTGGGACGAAAACCAACCGTAACGGTAAGCGATATAAAGGGAAAACAGCGGCTAAAAATAAAGCAACCGCATCGGAGTAAGAGATTGCCTGATGTATATGGTGGAAACTTTTGCTAAGGTGAACTGGCTTTGATGCAGGGTACCCCGTGACTGCGGTGGTAGGAAAATTCTTCCATGGTTTTTTTCTACTTCAGTCCGGTCAGCGGCCTCCACACTCAGGTTGGTTGACAAGGCGCATGCGACTCCGTGAAAAACGCGCCGGGACACCAGGTTCCTCCCCGGAGTCTGTTTGATTATATGAAAGGTTAAGGTACCGACCCCAGGGCGTTGATTTTCGGATCAACGCCGTTTTTATTTTTATCGCCCGCAAAACTTATTATTAACGTTGACACTCACATAACTTGCATTAAAAATGAACAGGCTTACTTGTTGTCTTCGGACAACCAGCCAATGCTTCCGCACTCTGTGAGAAGCGCCTTCGGGTGATCGCGAATATCCTTGTAGCCTGAAAGAGGATGCCCTTGTGGTGGTAACTCCGTTTAACCTTTGAGAACGGGGATCGCTCAACAGTGATGAAGGTCCATTTCACAATCCAGACTGTCTGCATTGACGTACGACTTTGCAGACTCCCGACGGGAAACACTTTTCCCGTCGGGGAAGGTGTCTTTCTCCGTCACCGAATCTACACTCCATGGAGAAAACATCATGTCTCAAGCGCAAAACACGTCCAACAAAACTGAATATTTCAACCTGACCATTAAAGGGATGGGGTATCTCAGCAATGTTCGCCAGGTCAATGGCCCTAACGGTACCTTTATCAACTGTGTCATCAACGGACTTTCTGGTCCTACCGATAACGCCAGTTATACGCGTTTCGATGTCACGGTCGCCGGTAAAGAAGCCAGCAGCCTGATTAATCGTTGTCAAAAGTCGGTTGATGAAGACAAAAAAGTCCTGATTGGGTTTGTGCTCAGCAACCTGAAAACGGACATTTTTACGCTCAACAGCGGTGAACATGCCGGTGAACAGCGTGTCAGTCTGAAAGCCCGCCTGATCAAGGTCGATTGGATCAAAATCGGCCAGGAGAAGGTTTATCAGGCTGAGAAATCTGACTCCACGCCGCCTCAGCAAGGTTCTGCTCAGCAACAATACGCAGAAAACTCCTTCTGATAACGCCCTCTACGCCCCGCGTTTCTCGGGGCGTTTTTCCCTTTCTTATTCCCTATGAGGATTCGATTATGGCGTCTCGCGGCGTAAATAAAGTCATACTTGTCGGTTTTCTTGGTCAGGATCCTGAAATCCGTTACCTGCCAGCCGGTGGTGCCGTAGCGACATTGTCGCTGGCCACTTCCGAAACCTGGCGTGATAAACAATCCGGTGAGCAGAAGGAAAAAACGGAATGGCACCGTGTTGTGCTGTTCGGCAAACTGGCTGACATTGCCGGTGAGTACCTGCGTAAAGGCTCACAGGTCTATATCTAAGGCCAGCTCCAGACCCGTAAATGGCAGGATCAGAGTGGCCAGGACCGCTATTCAACCGAAGTCGTGGTCAGTATGGGGGGAACGATGCAAATGTTGGGCGGTCGTTCCCAGTCTGCAAATTCTGGTCAACGTGCTCAGGGAGGATGGGGACAGCCCCAGCAGCCAACGCACAGTGGTTCTGCGCCTCAACAGCCTCAATCCCAATCAGGAGGGAATGAGCCTCCGATGGATTTTGACGATGATATTCCGTTTCGAGTGGACTGAAAAGCTGCTCGATTACTTGCAGGTGAGAGTCCTGCCACGGTAGTTGGTTAATTTGACCGTGTAGCTATGGCGTACGTGTGGATGGTGACTGAAACGCGGGAACAACGTCGGATAAACGTGGCCCCCGATCCAGACAGTGGGCGCGCGCAAATACACAGCCCGTAACTGACAGTGAACTCAAATCCGCCTCGTAAATGTCAGCCATACGGTAATGCTGGAAGAGTATGGTGTAGGGTGGTCTTGCCGAGCCTCTGGAATGGGGGCGAAGGCCAGTGCAGTCCGGTGGATTAATTAACCACGTGAAGCCGGATGAGGGACCCGGGGTATTGGAGATGGGATGTGTAGAAAGTGTCGAGCGGAACAGTCGAGACCTCTACCCGTCGCGGTTTAACCCACCGTGTAATTGAAGGTATAAGGCGTCCACCGAAATCCGGAAAGACGCGGGATAGAGGAGTCGGAGGAGGCCATAGTACTGATGATGGTTGAGACAACAAAACTCAGCCGAAAGGAAGGGCCTCTGCTTCTGTCAGGCTTGGTGATGCAGGAGGTACTACGTGATTGCGAAAGCTCAAAACACGGCATTTGAAAAGGTACGAGTACTGCAACGCAAGCTATACCTGGCCGCCAAGGCGGATCCGAAACGTAAGTTTGGTGTTCTGTATGACAAGGTATGCAGTAACCAGGTTTTAGGCATGGCATGGACTCAGGTCAGAGCTAACAAAGGTGCGCCGGGTATCGACCGGCTCTCGATCGAACAGGTTGAGAAAGAGATCGGTGTTGGTAATTTCCTGCGGGATATCCAGAAGAAACTTGTTGCGAAACGGTATGTTCCACAGCCTGTACGGAGGGTTTATATCCCGAAGTCGGATGGAAAGGAAAGGCCGCTTGGCATACCTGTTATAGCAGATCGTGTAGTACAGGCAGCAGTAAAGATCGTCATAGAACCGCTGTTCGAAGCGAGTTTCAAGGACTTCTCATATGGCTTCCGGCCACGCAGAAGTGCGCAGCAGGCGCTAAGAGAAATCTATAAATGGCTGAACTTTAAATGTCATTGGGTGGTGGATGCCGACTTGAAGTCATACTTCGACACCATTCCCCACGACAAACTGCTGTTGTCGGTGAGGACCAGAGTCATTGACCGCCCGGTCATGAAGCTGATTGAAATGTGGCTGAAAGCTGGAGTTATGGGTGACGTTCGTCAGAAGAGCAGCGATACGGGGACTCCGCAAGGAGGCGTCATATCGCCACTACTGGCTAATCTGTACCTCCACTGGCTTGACCATGCCTGGGAAAAGCAGGGATTCAACCAACGATGGCATGACGCTCATTTAGTGCGTTATGCCGATGACTTTGTCATTTTGTGCAGAAAACAACCGAAGTTTTATCTGGAGCAGGCCCGGAGGATATTGGGTCGGCTTGGGTTAACACTTAACGCAGATAAGACAAAAGTCGTTAACGCGACTAAATCGCCGTTTGAATTTCTCGGTCACAGGTTCGCAGTGCAGCCGTCCAAAAAGGACGGAAAGCTGAAGACCTACTATTACCCCTCACCGAAATCAATGAAAACCGTAAAGCGCAAGATCCGCGAAGTCACACAGAAAGGTCAGCACTGGGATCTGCCGGTGTTAATCAGAATGAAGATAAACCCAATCCTCAGAGGTTGGGGAAACTACTTCAGGATGTGTAACTCCCGGATGCACTTCCGGAGCATTGCAAACTACACGACATGGGCACTTTGCATCATGTTAAGGAAGAAACACAAGAAGCGGGCTAAAGGATGGAGGGACCATCCGCCAAACTGGTTCTACGAATATCAAGGGCTGTTCAAATTATACAGCCTGTCGATAACCGGGGATGAAATCAGTCGGTATGCACGCCCTGTGACGCCGTAATGTGGCAGGAAGAAGACAGTCGGAAAGCCGTGTGCGGGAAAACCGCACGCACGGTTTGACGAGGGGCCGCTGGGGAGATGACTTCAAACCAGAGGCCTACTCTACTGATCCGGACGATAAAATATTCCGTTCAGTACGTAGTAGGTCAGTCCGGCTATCAGCACGGTTTCGACTCCAGGCGGCAGATAGTCGTAGTGAAAGCCGGGACCGGGGCCCGGGCCATGATCGTGACCATGCCACCTATCCGGGCCGCCAGGCGCGGCAAAGGCCGCTGGTATGAGGCTCAGCATGGCGAAAGCCGTCGCTACTCTTTTCATACGACATTCCTGTGTTGCCATGAGACGATCAAACAAACCTTAGCGGGCTTCCTTACCCGCAGCACCTTTTTGCGGCGCGGGCGGAGCCGGCGGCACTTCACGTATGCTCACGCTGACTTCATACGTCTTGCCGTTGCCGGCAGGCACATTGGAAACCAGTTTGTTTACGCCCGCGACGGGATCGTTAGTTTGCAGGGAGGCCTGATACAACGCCGGCGGCATCGGGTGGAACGGCGGCTGGTGCGGCATACGGTCATGGTCGTTACCGCCGTGGCCAGGTTCTTCAATCTGCGGCGCGCCCTGTTCCGGATACGCAAAGGCGCTGGGCAGGATAGCGAAAAGAGAAAAAGCGGCGATGGTGGCGGCGACGCCATAACGTTGGGTTACTGTTCTCATAAATACATCTCTTCAGTAGGGGATAGCCCTATATAAGGGCATTCCCCGTCCGAGAGGCAACCTGTTTTACCCAGCTTTAATGCGGGCATAACACAATCCTGATTATTTTGTTTAAACGTTGCGAGCAACGCCGTTTTTTAGCGATATCCCTACGATTAGACAGTACCTTTGCAGGCTGCTTCCGGACGCGAACGTGAAAGCGCCTGTTAGTGGAAGGGGGCTTTTGCTATACTCCGCGGCCATATCTTCTGATGCGCTCAGGCGCGTATTCAGCATTGGGGTATGGCCTGCGAGGCGATACAGAACACATCCTTTCAATGAGTTTTCAATATGATGAAACACACCGTCGACGTCATGATCTCCGAACAGGACATCAAGGCGCGAGTGGCCGAACTTGGTCGCCAAATCAGCGCGCATTACCAGAACAGCCAGAGCGACATGGTGCTAGTGGGATTATTGCGAGGCTCGTTCATCTTCATGTCGGACCTGTGCCGGACGTTGGAAGTATCACACGAAGTTGATTTCATGACGGCGTCGAGCTACGGCAACAGCATGAGCTCTACGCGTGACGTGAAGATTCTCAAGGATCTGGATGAAGACATCCGCGGTAAGGACGTGCTGATCGTGGAAGATATCATCGATTCCGGCAACACGCTCAGCCGGGTGCGGGAAATCCTGCAACTGCGCGAACCGAAGTCCCTCGCCATCTGCACATTGCTGGATAAACCGTCGCGTCGCGAAGTTGACGTGCCCGTCGAGTGGGTCGGCTTCTCCATCGAGGATGAATTCGTGGTGGGTTACGGCATTGACTACGCGCAGCACTATCGCCACCTGTCGTATATCGGCAAGGTTGTGCCGGAGTAAGCTCCGCACGGTTGACCGATAGAAAGAATGAAAAAGCCGCGACAACGGCGATCGATGAGCGCGGCTTTTTATTTGGATTAGTCTACTCGGGAAGACGACAGCAGGGAGGACATCGTGCGGCGGTAGCGCTGTTCCAGCGATTCACGGCTGGTGGCGGTGACGTCGAGATCGCTCAGCCGGCCGTCCTGAATACCGTAGACCCAGCCGTGGATCATCACCTTCTGGCCCCGTTTCCAGGCGGACTGCATGATCGTGGAGTGGCCGAGGTTATACACCTGCTCTACCACGTTGAGTTCACACAATTTGTTGAAGCGCTCTTCGGGGGGCAATTCTCCCAGCAGAGAGCTATGCTTGTACCACAGGTCGCGGATGTGCAGCAGCCAGTTGTTAATCAGCCCTAATTCGGGGTTTTCCACCGCCGCCTGCACGCCGCCGCAGCCATAGTGACCGCAGATGATGATGTGTTCAACCTCTAACACTTCGACCGCATACTGCACGACCGATAGGCAGTTCAAATCGGTATGGATCACCAGGTTGGCGACGTTGCGGTGAACAAAGAGCTCTCCCGGCTCCAGGCTGGTCAGGCTCTCCGCGGGAACCCGACTGTCCGAACATCCAATCCATAGAAAACGCGGGCGCTGCGCCTGAGCTAATCGTTCAAAATAATCCGGATCTTCCTTCACTATTTTTTCGGACCAATTCTGGTTATTAGCGATGAGCGTTTCGATTGTTTTCATGAAAGTAAATGACCTGTAACAACAAATGGCAGTGGAGTTAATATAGAGCAATCACTGGGGTTTTAACATTGAAAACTGACGTACACACTGACAATAAGGCATCCTTTTTCTTATGACGTATGCACTGGAATTAGCGAAATTAAGCAAGACCTATCCAGGAGGAGTTAAAGCGCTGCGAGGGATCGATTTACAGGTGGAGGCCGGCGACTTTTATGCGCTGCTGGGCCCGAACGGCGCGGGGAAATCCACGACCATCGGCATCATTAGCTCACTGGTGAACAAGAGCTCAGGCAAAGTCAACGTCTTCGGTTACGACATCGATCAGGACATCGTCAATGCCAAACGCCAGCTGGGGCTGGTGCCGCAAGAGTTCAATTTCAACCCGTTTGAAACCGTCTATCAGATTGTGACGCATCAGGCAGGATATTACGGTGTCGATCGCAAAACGGCGCAACAACGCGCCGAAAAATACCTCAATCAGCTCGATCTGTGGGGAAAACGCAACGAACGGGCGCGTATGCTGTCCGGCGGCATGAAGCGGCGTCTAATGATCGCCCGGGCCCTGATGCACGAACCCAAATTGCTGATCCTTGACGAACCGACGGCAGGGGTGGATATCGAACTGCGCCGGTCCATGTGGGGCTTTCTGAAGGAGCTGAACGGTCAGGGCACTACGATTATTCTCACCACGCACTACCTCGAAGAAGCGGAGATGCTGTGCCGCAATATCGGCATCATCCAGAATGGCCTGCTGGTGGAGAACACTTCGATGAAGCAGTTGCTCTCCAAACTGCAGTCGGAAACCTTCATTTTCGATCTGGCTTCCAAAAGCGCCTTGCCCCGCCTGGACGGCTACTCTCACCGGCTGGTGGATACGACGACGCTGGAGGTCGACGTGAAACGGGATCAGGGGCTGAACGGCGTGTTCAGCCAACTGAGCGCGCAGGGCATTCAAATATTCAGCATGCGCAACAAGGCTAACCGGTTGGAAGAGCTATTCGTCAGTCTGGTTAACCATCACGGAGAACATGCCAACGAGGAGAAAGCATGAGCAGGTTGTATTGGGTCGCATTGCAGAGTATCTGGACTAAAGAAGTCAATCGTTTTGCCCGAATCTGGGTGCAAACGCTTCTGCCGCCGGTCATCACCATGACGCTCTACTTCATCATTTTCGGCAATCTGATCGGCTCGCGCATCGGCGAAATGCACGGCTTCACCTATATGCAGTTCATCGTTCCCGGCCTCATCATGATGTCGGTCATTACGAATGCCTATGCCAACGTGGCGTCGTCGTTCTTCAGCGCTAAATTCCAGCGCAACATCGAAGAGCTGCTGGTGGCGCCGGTGCCGACGCACGTCATCATCGCCGGTTATATCGGCGGCGGGATGGCGCGTGGGATTTGCGTGGGGATCCTGGTGACCGCCGTGTCGCTGTTCTTCGTCCCGCTGCACGTGCATGCCTGGTGGATAATTGTGGTGACGCTCTTGCTGACGGCGATGCTGTTTTCGCTGGCCGGTCTGTTGAATGCGGTGTACGCCAAAACCTTTGACGACATCAGCCTGATTCCGACCTTCGTGCTGACGCCGCTGACCTACCTCGGCGGGGTCTTTTACTCGCTCACGCTGCTGCCGCCGTTCTGGCAGTCCGTATCCCAGTTGAACCCGGTCGTGTATATGATCAGCGGTTTTCGCTATGGCTTTCTGGGGATCAACGATGTTTCACTGACGTTGGCGCTTGGCGTGTTGGTGATCTTTATCGTGGCGTTTTATGCGCTGGCGTGGTGGCTTATTGAACATGGTCGCGGCCTGCGCGGCTAATGTGTCCGCTCCCTTCGGGGGGCGTTTTTGGGTATCGGCATCACTACGTCAATTCCCCATACACCTACCGTCCAGAACGGCAACGCCGGGCATCCGCCGGCTATTTATTCTGCGCACGGACTCTATTGAGAGCATAGCGGCGCGGCTGGCCGACTCGCAGACGATTTTGAGGAGAAACGGCGCTGCAGAGGCGGCGCCGTAGGGATCAGGCTAGCTGCACCGGAATGGCTTTGGCGGTGCGCTGGAGTTCGTTGTCGTCGTTAAAATAGGCGACTTTCGGGTGATGCGTTCGGGCCTGTTCGTCTGACATCTGCACATAGGAGCAGATGATCATCCGGTCGCCGACACAGGCGCAGCGGGCGGCCGCGCCGTTCACGGAAATGATACGCGATCCGCGTTCAGCGGCGATAGCGTAGGTGGAAAAACGCTGGCCGTTGTCTACGTTGTAAAGATCGATGGCTTCATATTCCAAAATGCCTGCAGCTTCCATGAAGTCGAGGTCGATGGCGCAAGAGCCTTCGTAGTGTAAGTCGGCCTGGGTCACTTTGACCCGGTGCAGTTTGCCTTGCAGCATGGTTCTAATCATTAGCAAATACCTGATGTTAATTATGCAGTGAGATCCACCTGCAGGTTGTCGATGAGCCGCGCTTTTCCGAGCCACGCGGCCATCAGAATCACGCCGCGGGCGCTTTCTGTCGTCAGCGTCTCCAGCGAGTCCGCATCGCGGATAAACAGTTGATCCGGCATAAAGCCCGCATCGCGCAGGGCCTCTTCCGCCCGGTCCAGAATTTCGTCGATCTGCCGATTGCCGGTGGCAAGTTCTTCCGCGATGGCGTGCATAATCCGCGGCAGCTGAGGCGCCAGCTTGCGCTCTTCAGGCGTAAGGTAGCCGTTACGGGAGCTGAGCGCCAGGCCGTCTTTCGCCCGGACAATCGGGACGCCCACGATGCTGATGTCATATCCCATGTCCGCCACCATCCGACGAATCAGCGCCAGCTGCTGATAATCCTTCTCGCCAAAGCAGGCGACGTCCGGCTGTACCAGATTAAACAGTTTGCTGACCACCGTGGCGACGCCGCGGAAATGGCCGGGACGGCTGGCGCCCTCCAGCATCTGCGACAGGCCGGGGACTTCGACAAACGTCTGCTGATCGAGCCCTGTGGGGTAGATGTCGTGTGCCGACGGCGCGAACACCAGATCGGCTCCGCGTTGGGTCAGGCGCTCGCAGTCTTCTTGCAGCGTGCGCGGATAGCGATCCAAATCGTCCGCGCGCTCGAACTGCATCGGGTTGACGAAAATGCTGACGATGACGACATCGGCGCTTGCCTTGGCGGCGTCAACCAGCGCCATATGACCGTCATGCAGGCTCCCCATCGTGGGAACCAGCGCGACTCTTTTCCCTTCTTGCTGCCAGCGCCGGACTTCGCGTCGTAGCAAAAGGGGCGTTTCGATAATTAACACTCCGCTTCTCCTGCGTTAGTGAAAGGCGTGCTGGTCGTCAGGGTACAGTCCCTGCTCTACTTCCTGCACGTAAAGGCGAATGGCCGAGGGGATATCTTCCGCCAGGGCCAAAAAGTTTTTGGCAAAGCTCGGCGTCTGCTCGCCGCTGATGCCCAATGCGTCGTGCATCACCAGAATTTGTCCGTCCGTCACGTTGCCTGCGCCGATGCCGATAACCGGGATCGTCAGCGCTTCGGTGATGCGCTTGGCTAATTCCACCGGTACGCACTCCAGCACCATCATTTGCGCGCCGGCTCGCTCCAGCGCAATCGCGTCTTCCAGCAGACGTTCCGCGGCGGTATCACCACGACCCTGCACCTTATAGCCGCCGAAGATATTAACCGACTGCGGCGTCAGACCCAGGTGACCGCACACGGGGACGGCGCGGTCCGTCAGCATCTGTACTGTAGGCGCCAGCCAGCTGCCGCCCTCTATTTTCACCATGTTAGCGCCTGCGCGCATCAATTCGGCGGCTTGCTGACAGGCCTGTTCCGGCGTGGCGCAGCCCATAAACGGAATATCCGACAGCAGCAGACACAGCGGCGCGCCGCGTCGGACACAACGAGTATGATAGACCATATCTTCCAGCGTCACGGGGAGCGTGGAGTCGTTTCCCTGCACGGTCATCCCCAAGGAGTCGCCCACCAGCATGACTTTGATGCCTTGTTCGTAGAATTGACGGGCAAAGCTGGCGTCATAGGCGGTGATGGTGGCGAACTTTTTTCGGGCCTGTTTCCACTGGCGCAGATGGGTGAGGGTCGTCGGTTTCATGGCTGCCTTCCTGAATAAAAATGAGGACGTGAAAAGGGCGGCGATATTCTACTGGAAATGGCAAAGCGGCGGGCAGCTCTACGGCTGCGGTTATCGCGTTGCGTGATCCCACAGGGTCAGCCCGTTGGGTGGTACGAGCGCCAGGCGATCGGCCAGGGCTTCACCGTCGGGGAAAATCAGCATCGGGGCAATATCAGCCAGCGGGTAGAGTATGAATTCGCGGTTTTTCATATCATAGTGGGGGACGATAAGGCGGTCGGTGTTGATCACCTCATCGCCGAACAGCAGGATGTCCAGATCCAGCGTGCGCGGACCCCAACGGTGCGCCTTTCGGACGCGCCCCTGTTCCAGCTCGATGCGCTGCGTCTGATCCAGCAGCGCTTCCGGCTCAAGTTGGGTGCGAAGCTCCGCGACCGCATTGAGGTAATCCGGTTGATCTTGCGGACCCAGCGGGCGACTACGGTAGAAGGGCGAGCGGCGCACCAGCCGGGTAAGAGGGAGCGCGTCCAGCGCCGCCAGCGCGGCATGTACCTGTTGTAACGGCTGCGACAAATTGCTGCCGAGCGCCAGATACACGCGCGTCATTATTGTTGACCTTGGCGCGGCGCTGCCGGGCGCTGACGCGGACGGCGCGAGCGGCGGTGCGGCGTCGGGCCGTCATCCAGCGAGCTCAGTAATACCTGCTGCCGCGGCGGCGCGGCCACCTGGAATTCGCCCCACCACTGCGCCAGACGCTGTAGCTCCGGCTGCTGTTCGATCTCGGCGCGCAGGCACAGCAAATCGTAAGCCGCACGGAACTTGGGATGCTCCATCAGCTTGAAGGCGCGTTTGCCCTGCCGGCGAGACAGGCGCAGCTGTAGCTGCCAGATATCGCGGATCAGCGAGGTAATGCGTTTGGGAATGGAGAGCGAACGGCATTGCTCGTCGAGCACGTCGTTCATCGCCAGCGCGAAAGCTTCGAAATAGGCCAGACCGCTTTCCTGCGCCAGCTTCTGGGCATGCTCGATCAGCGGATACCACAGCATGGCGGCGAACAGGAATGCCGGATTAACGCGCATACCGTTTTGGATGCGTTGATCGGTGTTTTTCAGCACCTGCACGATCATCCGCTCCATCACGGTTTCGCCCGTGTCGGTGAAGTTGCAGCTGATCAACGGGAACAGCGGCTGGAACAGCTGGTATTCGCACAGCAATTTATAGGTTGGGTGGCCGTAGCCCGCTTGCAGCAGCTTCAGCGACTCTTCGAACAGGCGAGCCGGCGGAATATCATGGAGCAGCGAGGCCAGCCGCGGGATTGGCTCGGCGGTTTCCGGGCTGATGGTCATGTCCAGCTTGGCGGCGAAACGCACGGCGCGCAGCATCCGCACCGGATCTTCGCGGTAGCGTTTTTCCGGCTCGCCGAGCAGGCGAATGATGCGCTGATTCAGGTCGCTAAGCCCATTGGTGTAGTCGCGAACGGTGAAGTCAGCGCTGCTGTAGTAGAGGCTGTTGATGGAAAAATCGCGGCGTTGGGCGTCTTCTTCCACCGAGCCGAAAATATTGTCGCGCAGCAGCATGCCGTTCTGCCCCTGCTGGGACGTGTTTTTCAGCAGCTGTTCCTGATGCTGTTCGTGATGACCGCGGAAGGTCGCGACTTCAATCACTTCGGGACCGAACATGACGTGCGCCAGACGGAACCGGCGTCCAACCAGACGACAGTTGCGGAAGAGCTTGCGTACCTGTTCCGGCGTGGCGTTGGTGGTGATATCAAAATCTTTGGGCTTTTTGCCCAGCAGCAAATCACGCACGCCGCCGCCGACCAGATAAGCCTCATAGCCTGACTTGTTCAGGCGGTAAAGTACTTTCAGGGCATTATCGCTAATGTCACTGCGTGAAATAGTATGCTGGTCACGCGGAATGACCGTCATGGACTCGTGCGGTGCTTGGGAAGCGCCGGACTCGTTCTCACGGTTCAGTACCTTGCGACAGAAATTAGCTACTCGGGTAAAGATAATACACCTCGATAATGATGAAAAATGAACGGCCCAACCAAAAATAGCGGCTAATCATAGCTCACCCTCAGCGCTTTGAGAATGCCGTTGTGATTTCGGGCAGCGGAATGACCGCTTCTGTCGATATTGTCGCCGGCGACCAGTGGCCCACGGCCCAATAGATAAGCTCCGACAGCGTCAGGTCCCGCCAGTCTTCCGGCAACGGCTGGCGCAGAAACGCCAGCGCCTGCGCCAACGTCGGCCGCGGGTCGCTCTGCGGCAGCGGCGGGGCATGATTCTGTTTCGACAGCTTTTTGCCTGCGGCGTCCAGCGCCAGCGGCAGATGAATATAGTCCGGCGCGTCCCACTGGAGCTGCCGAAACAGCGACAGCTGGCGCACGGTGGGCTCAATCAGATCCGCTCCGCGAACAATCTCCGTCACGCCCTGATCGCGATCGTCCACGACCACCGCCAGATTATAGGCGAACAGGCCATCGCGGCGATGAATGATGAAGTCTTCTCGCGCCAGCGCCGGGTCCGCGTCCAGCCACCCGCGCAGCCGGTCGTGGAAGCGCATGACCGGGCAGGTCTGCGTCAGCCGCAGTGCGGCGTTATCCTGCCCCCGTTCCAGCGTGCGGCAATGGCCGTCGTAACGGCCGCCGAGACGCTGGATGCGCCGACGCGTACAGGTGCAATAGTAGCAGCGTCCCTGTTGTTTGAGGTCGTCGAGGATCTGGCGGTAGCGGTCATGGCGTTGCGACTGGTAAACGATGTCGCCATCCCAGTGGAGACCATAGTGCTCCAGCTGGCGCAGAATGCGTGAGGCCGCGCCGGGGACTTCTCTTGGCGGATCGATATCTTCGATGCGCACCAGCCAACGTCCCCCGTAGGCGCGAGCCTGCAGGTAGCTGCCGAGAGCGGCTATCAGGGAACCAAAATGCAGATCGCCGGACGGAGAAGGGGCGAAGCGCCCGACGTAATGATTTTTTTGCTGTAATGCGGACATACTACTGCGGGAGCGTCATGTCGGTGGACGTCATATAAAGAAACGGGAAGACCGAAGCCTTCCCGTTCAGGAATAGATTATCCTGCCATTTGTTTTTCGCGTATTTCCGCCAGCGTTTTGCAGTCAATGCAAAGGTCAGCGGTCGGACGGGCTTCCAGACGGCGGATACCAATCTCGACGCCGCAAGAGTCGCAGAAGCCGAAGTCTTCGTCTTCGATTTTTTGCAGCGTCTTGGAGATTTTCTTGATCAGCTTACGTTCACGATCGCGGTTACGCAGTTCCAGGCTGAACTCTTCTTCCTGAGCCGCGCGGTCGACGGGGTCCGGGAAGTTAGCAGCTTCATCCTGCATGTGTGATACGGTGCGATCAACTTCGCCCCGCAGCTGGTTGCGCCATGCATCAAGGATGCGCTTGAAATGCGCCAGCTGAGCATCGTTCATGTATTCTTCGCCCGGCTTTTCCTGGTATGGCTCCACTCCGGCAATCGCGAGGATGCTCAGAGAGGATGTCTTACGGTTTTGCCCTTCTTGCATGTTGCTTCTCCTACATAACACGACACGCAGTAACGATCCCCGAGGGGAAAAAACAGGCCGCTATAAATAACAGATGGACGTTGGGTTGGCAATCATTCCTGACACTGGCCTGATAAAGTGTGAGGAAGCGTTGAATTCATCCGTGAACATAACGTATCACGCTATGCGCGCATTGCCGCCATGTTATCGAATGGTAACGGGCCATTAACTGTTATCCCTTCCGCAGTAAGGTGGGTCCCGTAACAGAGAATTTCAACCCCCTCCTGCCTCGCCTGCCATAATAATTCGGCATAATGTTTATCGATGTGGCCGGCGGGAGAGACCCGATTGATGCCGGAATGCATCACGGCGAAAAAGAGTACGGTGCGGGCTCCGCTGTCTGCCATGTACTGTAGTTCACGAATATGTTTTTGTCCTCTCAGCGTCACCGCATCAGGAAAATAACCACACGCATGTTGCAACAATGTGACTGATTTGACCTCAATATAGCAGTCCGCTTTGCCCTCTGCCTGTAGAAGAAAATCAATGCGGCTGCCCTCTTCGCCATAGCGCACTTCGCCTTTCAGCGCATCGTAGCCGTTCAATTCCGAAATTTTCTGCGCCAGAATCGCCTCACGCACCACCTGATTGGCGCGCAGCGTATTGACGCACAGGAGATCGCCGGCCTGCGTCTCGGTGAGTTCCCAGGTGCAGGGATAGCGGCGTTTGGGATTATCGGAGGTGGCGTACCAGACGGTATCGCCCGGCGTGGCGCAGCCGGTCATCGCGCCGGTGTTCGGGCAGTGGATCGTCATGACGTCGCCTGAGGGCGTGACCACATCAGCCAGAAAGCGTTTGTAGCGTTTAATCAGCGTCGCGGGCTGCAACGGGGGCGAAAACTGCATAGTGATTACTCTTTGGCGATAAGCGGCCAGCTTGCCAGCGACCGGTAGCGGGTTCGGCCGTGTTCAAACTGCGATTCATACAGGGAGAAGCTGTCGACCGCCACCGTCCAGCCGAACGTGGCGCGCGGCAAGGCCACGGGGTGGGTCGCGCCGCGCAGCAAAGTCACATGCGGATGAAACGGCTGCAAGCTTTGATGGCAGCCGTGACGCGCCGCCTGCGCCCGCAACAGGTCCGCCAACTGCAACAGACCGCGCGACGCGCGACGACATCCCAGCCAGACCACGCCGGGACGCGGCCAGTGGCCTGTGTCATCAAGCGTCAGGGTGAAGCCCGGCTGTCGAATGCGTCCCGCCAGCGTTTGCAGCGCCCGTTGCTGACCGTCGCTGACCTCGCCCAGAAACGCCAGCGTGAGATGCAGATTGGCCGCCGCAATGGGACGCCCCGCCTGAATCGGAAAATGCGCCGCGCGCCAGCGGATAATCTGGCGACGGGTGTTTTCCGGCAGCGACAGGGCAAAAAACAGGCGGCGGGTGACGGTCATGACGTTCTCTCTATAATAGGGGGCTCCGATGCTACAATGTGCGCCGCTTAAAGTTAATCATTACGGAGAATTCTGTGAGTTTACCGCCCGTCAGCGAGGTACTGGAAGACGTCATTCACGCGCTGCGCCATGCGCCTCAGGTGTTGCTGCATGCGCCGACCGGCGCCGGAAAATCCACCTGGCTGCCGCTGCAACTGTTACAGAACGCCGCACTGTCCGGCCGTATCATTCTGCTGGAGCCGCGACGTCTGGCGGCGAAAAGCGTCGCGTTCCGGCTGGCGGAACTGCTGGGAGAAACGCCTGGGCAGACGGTCGGCTATCGGATGCGCGCCGAAACCTGCTGCAGCGCGCAGACGCGGTTGGAAGTCGTGACCGAAGGCATACTGACGCGGATGCTGCAACAAGACGCTGGGCTAGAGGGCGTTTCGCTGGTGATCCTGGATGAATTTCACGAGCGCAGTCTGCAGGCCGACCTCGCGCTGGCGCTGCTGCTCGATGTGCAGGCGGGACTGCGCGACGACCTCAAACTGCTGATCATGTCGGCCACGCTTGATAACGATCGCCTCTCTTCCTTATTACCTGATGCGCGCACCGTTAGCTCCCAGGGCCGGGCTTATCCGGTGACGCGGCGCTTTCAGGCGCCGGGCGTGCATGAGCGTTTAGAGGACTCTCTGGCCCGACTGATTGCGCACGTGTTGCAGCAGGAAAGCGGTTCGATGCTGGTGTTCCTGCCGGGCGTGGCGGAAATCAAACGCTTGCAGCGCCTGCTGAGTGAACGTATCGCGGCGGATACCGATCTGTGTCCGCTGTACGGCGCTCTGGCGCTTTCGGCTCAGCAGCAGGCGATTCGTCCGGCGGCGGCGGGGCGGCGCAAAGTGGTGCTGGCCACCAATATCGCCGAAACCAGCCTGACGATTGAAGGGATCCGCGTGGTGGTCGATAGCGGTCTGGTGCGTGTTGCGTTGTTCGACGTAAAAAGCGGACTGACGCGGCTGACGACCCAACGCATCAGTCAGGCGTCCATGACGCAGCGCGCTGGCCGAGCGGGACGTCTGGAGCCGGGCGTTTGCTGGCATCTGTGTACGAAAGAGCAGGCTGAGCGCACGGCGGCGCAAAGCGAAGCGGAGATTCTGCACAGCGATTTGTCCGGCCTGTGGCTGGATTTGCTACAGTGGGGATGTCGCGACGTTGGTCAACTGACCTGGCTGGACATTCCGCCTGCCCCCATCCTGTCCGCTGCTCAGCGCATCTTACTGCAACTGGGCATCGTCGACGATCGGCAGCAGTTGACGACTACCGGCAGGCAGACCGCGGGTATCGGCAGCGATCCCCGTCTGGCGGTGATGCTGCATGCCGCCGCACGGCAAGGCGGCGACGCACTGGCCACGGCGGCGTTGCTGGCGGCGGTCATTGAAGAGCCGCCCCGCAGCGGGTCGCCGAATCTGTTCGATAGCCTGCGCCGTCCTGCCAGTCACTGGCAGTGCCGGGCAACGCAGTTGGCGCGACGGTTGGGGGGGGCCAAAGGCCGTTTCGACGACGGGCTGGCGGTAGGGCTGCTGGCGCAGGGCTTCGCCGATCGCATCGCCCGGCGGCGCGGTCAGGACGGCCGCTATCAGTTGGCGAACGGCGTCGGAGCTCAGTTGGCGGAGGACGATCCGCTGACGTCCTCCGAGTGGCTGATTGTGCCCGCGCTGATGCAAAGTCCGCAGTCTGCCGATGCGAGAATTCAGCTGGCGCTGCCGGTGGATATCGACCGGTTGTTGCACCATTCGCCGGGGTTGTTAAGTGAGCGGAATATCGTGCACTGGGATGAAGAAAAAGGTACGCTGCGCGCCAGTCGGCGTAGCCAAATCGGCTGTCTGACGTTACGCACTCAGCCATTGGCCAAACCCTCCGACGACGACTTGCAGCAGGCGATGCTGAACTGGCTGCGCGAGCAGGGGTTATCCGTATTGAACTGGGACCCGGCGGCTTTGCAACTGCGCGCCCGTATTCAGTGCGCTCGCCAATGGTTGCCCGACGCCGAGTGGCCCGAAGTGGACGACGACGCGCTGCTGATAACGCTGGAACAGTGGCTCTTGCCCTCATTGACGGGCGTGCGCGATCGGCGAGGGCTGAATCAGCTCAACCTGGAGGAAGCCCTGCAACGTTGCCTTGGCTGGCGGCAGAAACAGCGTCTCGACAGCGCGTTGCCGAGCCATTACACGGTGCCCGGCGGCAGCCGTCTGCCTATCCGCTATGCTGAGGAGGCGCCTCCGGCGCTGGCGGTGCGGCTACAGGAAATGTTCGGCGAGCGGGAAAGCCCGCGTATCGCGGAAGGCCGGGTGGCGCTGGTGCTGGAGCTGCTGTCTCCGGCGCAGCGTCCGCTGCAAATCACCCGCGACCTGGCCGCCTTCTGGCAGGGCGCCTATCGCGATGTGCAGAAAGAGATGAAAGGGCGTTATCCCAAGCACGTCTGGCCTGACGACCCGGCCAATGCCGCGCCGACCCGGCGCACCAGAAAATATCAGAATCAGTAATTTCGGACGTTTCCCCCTTTCTTGCAAAAGGCGGGAGACACAGAGTAGACGGCCAGGTACTGCACAGGTGCCGTTAGCAACCTGATGGAGATGTCACAGTAATGTCTCGGGACGATCGCGAACCTATCGGACGCAAGGGAAAAGCGCCGCGAAAATCTACACGTAAACAGGCGGTACGGCGTCACAGGGATGATGATGATTACGATTATGAAGAGTATGACGAGGATGATGATGACGAGGACGACGAAGAGATGAGTCGCAAGCCTGGCAAAAAGCGCCGTTGGTTAGGACTGGTGTTGAAGCTGATGCTGGTGTTCGTGGTCGTCATGGCGGTCTACGGCATCTATCTGGACAGCGAAATCCGCAGCCGCATCGACGGCAAGGTCTGGCAACTGCCGGCGACGGTTTACGGCCGTATGGTAAACCTCGAACCCGGCATGTCCTACAGCAAGCAGGAAATGGTGCATTTGCTGGAAGGGATGCAGTACCGTGAAGTTTCCCGCATGACCCGCCCCGGCGAGTTTACCGTTCAGGCCAACAGCATTGAGATGCTGCGCCGCCCGTTCGATTTCCCCGACGGTAAAGAGGGCCAGATCCGCGCCCGACTGGTGTTCAATAACGATCGCCTGTCGCAGATTCAGAATCTGGAAAATCAGCGGAGCTTCGGTTTCTTCAGGCTCGATCCCAAATTGATCACCATGCTGCAGTCGCCGAACGGCGAACAGCGCCTGTTCGTGCCGCGCGCGGGATTCCCCGACCTGCTGGTGGACACGCTGATTGCGACCGAAGACCGCCACTTCTATGAGCACGACGGCGTCAGTCTGTACTCCATCGGCCGCGCCATGCTGGCCAACCTGACTGCGGGACGCGCGGTGCAGGGCGGTAGTACGCTGACGCAGCAGTTGGTGAAAAACATGTTCCTCACCAACGAACGTTCGTTGTGGCGTAAGCTTAATGAAGCCTACATGGCGCTGATTATGGACGCGCGCTACAGCAAAGATCGCATTCTGGAACTGTATCTGAACGAGGTCTATCTCGGTCAGAGCGGCAGCGATCAGATCCGCGGCTTCCCGTTGGCCAGCCTTTACTATTTCGGGCGTCCGGTGAATGAACTGAGCCTCGATCAGCAGGCGATGCTGGTGGGGATGGTCAAAGGGGCGTCATTGTACAACCCATGGCGTAACCCTAAAGTCACGCTGGAGCGCCGCAATCTGGTGCTGCGTCTGCTGCAAAATCAGCAGGTGATCGACGAAGATCTTTACAACATGCTGAGCGCGCGTCCGCTGGGCGTCCAGCCGAAAGGCGGCGTGATCAGTCCGCAGCCTGCGTTTATGCAGATAGTGCGCCAGGAATTGCAGCAGCGGCTTGGCGACAAGGTCAACGACCTGTCCGGCGTGAAGATCTTCACCACGCTTGACCCGGTATCGCAGGATGCCGCCGAGCACGCGGTGGAAACGGGCGTACCCGCGCTGAGAGCCGCGCGCAACGTCGGCGATCTGGAAGCGGCGATGGTGATCGTCGACCGTTTCAGCGGAGAAATCCGTGCGATGGTGGGCGGTACCGATACCCAATACGCCGGTTTCAACCGTGCGCTGCAGGCGCGTCGTTCGGTCGGCTCGCTGGCGAAACCCGCGACCTATCTGACGGCGCTCAGCGATCCCGATCGCTATCGTCTTAATACCGTGCTGGCGGATGCGCCGCTGTCGCTGAAACAGCCGAACGGCGCAGTATGGGAACCGAAGAACTACGATCGCCAGTTTCGCGGGCAGGTGCTGCTGGTGGATGCGCTCGCCAACTCCCTGAACGTCCCGACGGTGAATCTGGGGATGGCGGTAGGACTGGATCAGGTTAGCGCCACGCTGCAACGGTTGGGGATCCCCAAAGAGGTGATCCAGCCTGTGCCGTCCATGCTGCTGGGGGCTATCAGCCTCACGCCGATGGAAGTGGCGCAGGAGTACCAGACCATCGCCAGCGGCGGCAACCGTGCGCCGCTGTCGGCGGTACGCTCCGTGATCGCGGAAGACAATACCGTGCTGTATCAGAGCTTCCCGCAGGCGGAACGCGCCGTGCCGGCTCAGGCGGCTTATCTGACGCTGTACGGTATGCAGCAGGTGGTTGAACGCGGGACGTCACGTTCTCTGATGACGAAATTTGGGCGCTATCACCTGGCGGCGAAAACCGGGACGACCAACGATTTGCGCGACAGTTGGTTCGCCGGGGTGGACGGCAAGGAAGTGGCGATCGCTTGGGTGGGACGCGACAATAACGGTCCGGCCAAGCTGACCGGTGCCAACGGCGCGTTGACGCTCTACCGCCGCTATCTGGAAAACCAGACGCCGCTGACGCTGACGCTGACGCCGCCGGAAGGCATCAACACCATGACGGTCGACGGCAACGGCAACGTGATCTGCAACGGCAGCGCGGGCCGCGTGCTGCCGGTCTGGAGCGATAACCCGCAGTCCCTGTGTCAATCTGTCCCTCAGGCGGTGCAACCGCAGGAAGGACAGCAGGACGGGCAGGGCGTCGCCGGTTGGATCAAAGAGATGTTCGGGCAGTAATTTTGCCTGAGGCGTGACTGTCGTCATCACCTTCAAAGCCCGCAACTTGGTTGCGGGCTTTTTGTTGTCAGGCTTAACCGCCAGAGGGAACACGTGAAGGTTTTTGGACGATAAAGTCTGAATCCTCCCCCATACTCAAACCCTGTCACCGCGGCTTCTCGCCATCAGGAGAGTGACAGCACAACCGGGGGCGTGCGCCATCGCTCAGGTTCCGTAAGGCGCGAGCTGACGCGATGCCGGCGACGTCGTCTCTCTATCGGGACCGACGGGGGGGACTCCGCCTGGCTTGGCGCCGCCCGCGTCGCACGAACCAAAGGCGCTTGCAGTGGCTCGCCCCTTTTGCAAAAATGCGACGCTTATAATAATTATTCTCGTTTGCATTAATGAATGATTCATTAGAGATGCGGCCTATGCCGACGCCCGCTTATCCGTCATACCTAGCCGCACGACCTTGCGCTGCGGCGAATAACACCTGTGCTTTCGCGCAGGACCCGTCTTATGCCAAGTAATTTTCCGCTCGATGACCATATGACGTTCTCGCTTGAGGGGGCCAGCTTCAGCGTCGGCAACCGCACGTTATTGCATCCGCTGTCGGTCGCGTTTCCTGCGGGGAAAGTCTACGGACTTATCGGCCATAACGGATCGGGTAAGTCCACCCTGCTCAAGATGCTGGGCCGTCACCAGCCCGCCAGCGCCGGTCAACTCTCGCTGGCGGGCCGGCCGTTGGCGCTTTGGGGCAACACGCTCTTCGCCCGTCGGGTGGCCTATCTGCCACAGCAACTGCCCGCCGCCGAAGGCATGACGGTGCGCGAGCTGGTGGCGGTGGGGCGCTACCCTTGGCACGGCGCGCTCGGGCGTTTCGGTCATGCCGACCGTGAGCAGGTGGAGCAAGCCATTGCGCTGCTCGGTTTGACGCCGTTTGCACAGCGGCTGGTGGATAGCCTGTCCGGCGGCGAACGTCAGCGGGCCTGGCTGGCGATGACGCTGGCGCAGGGCAGCCGCTGTCTGTTGCTGGATGAGCCGACCTCCGCGCTGGACATTGCGCATCAGGTCGACGTGCTGGCGCTGATCCGGCAGCTCAGCCGTGAGCGTGGGCTTACCGTGATTGCGGTTTTGCACGATGTGAATATGGCCGCCCGCTACTGTGACAGTCTGCTGGCGCTGCGTCAGGGAAAACTGATTGCACAGGGAACGCCCGCAGAGCTGATGCAGGCGTCAGTGCTGCAGGAAATTTATGGGATCCCTATGGGGATCCTGACGCATCCGGCGGATGGCTCGCCGATAAGTTTTGTGTGCTGATGATGACATCTACCACCGGACTCTTTTCCAGCGGACTTTCTCGCCGCCGCCTGCTGACCGCTTTGCTGCTGTCGCCCTGCGCGTATGCGCTACGGGGCCGGGCTGCGGTCAGAGATGTGTCGCGCATCGTGGCGCTGGAGTGGCAGCCGCTGGAGCTGCTGATGGCGCTGGGCGTCACCCCGTTGGGCATCGCAGATAAACATAACTACCAACGGTGGGTGAAGTCGCCGGCGTTGCCGGACAGAGTGATGGATGTGGGGCTTCGCACCGAACCCAATCTGGAGCTGTTGACCCAACTGCGGCCCTCCCTGCTGCTGTATGCCGACGGCTTTGGTCCTTCGCCTGCGCAGATGGCCCGCATCGCGCCGGGCATGGGCTTTTCGTTCATCAATGGCGACGATGGCCCGCTGGAAAGCGCCCGGCGCTCGCTGCGGATGCTGGGCGATCGCCTGAATCTGCGTCCGGCGGCGGAGCAGCATCTGGCGTTGTTCAGCCATTTTCTTCAGCAGGCGCGGGTCAACCTGCATGCTTATACCCGTCGGCCCTTACTGCTGTTTACCGTGATGGATGCGCGCCATGTTCTGATCCTCGGCCGTAATAGCCTGTTTCAGTCGGTAATGGATGAACTCGGTATCGAAAATGCCTGGCAAGGGGAAACCAATGTCTGGGGCAGTATCATCGTGGGCATGGAACGGCTGGCGACGTTGAGCGCTGATGCCGAAGCGATGTGTTTCGATCACGGCAATAGCGCGTTAATGGAGGCGGTTGAAGCCAATCCGCTGTGGCAAGCGCTGCCGTTCGTGCGTCACCAGCGCTGGCGGCGGGTGGAACCGGTCTGGTTTTACGGCGGCACGCTTTCCGCCATGCGTTTTTGCGAGACGCTGGCTAACGCACGGGAGGCCTCGCGATGATATCGACATCCTCCCGTCGTATTACCGTCTTGGCGGTCGGCACGCTGACCTTGCTGGTGCTGGCGATCACGCTGAGCCAGCTGAATCGACAACTGCCGTTTGCCCTCTGGCGACAAGGCATCGCAGATCCCTCGCAGGATGATATCCGGCAGATGCTGTTTCACTACAGTCAACTGCCGCGTCTGGTGTTGTCCCTGCTGATTGGCGCGGGACTGGGACTGGTCGGCGTGCTGTTCCAACAGGTGTTGCGCAATCCGTTGGCGGAACCTGCCACGCTGGGCGTCGCCAGCGGCGCGCAGCTCGGTATCACCGTCGCTACGCTGTGGGCGCTGCCGGGCGGGGCCATGACTTCGCAACTGGCGGCGATGTTCGGCGCGTTGCTGGTGGGGGCGCTGGTGTTCGGCGTCGCCTGGGGACGGCGTTTGTCGCCGGTGACGCTGATCCTCGCGGGTCTGGTGCTGAGTCTATACTGCGGCGCGGTCAATCATCTGCTGGCCTTGCTGCATTTTGACCAACTGACCAACCTGTTTTTGTGGAGCAGCGGCTCGTTGAACCAGCAGGACTGGCGCAACGTGTCGTTTGTACTGCCGCGTCTCATCCTGGGCTTTATCGCCGCCGGGCTGCTGGTTCGGCCGTTGACGCTATTGGGGCTGGACGACGGCGTGGCGCATAATTTGGGACTTGGGCTGGGATTGGCGCGTTTCGGTACGCTGACGCTGGCGATCTTTCTCAGCGCCCAGTGGGTGAATGCCGCCGGGATTATCGGCTTTGTCGGCCTTTTCGCGCCGCTGCTGGCGAAAATTTTAGGCGCGCGCCGTCTGGGCCAGCGGCTGTGGCTGGCGCCGCTTCTGGGGGCGCTGCTGTTGTGCCTCACCGATCGGCTGACGCTCTGGCTGACGGACGTCTGGCGCGAGGTCCCGACGGGGGCCGCAACGGCGCTGGTCGGTGCGCCGATGCTACTGTGGCTGTTGCCGCGCCTGCGCAACGGGACGACGGCGCCGGTCAATGACGCGCCTGCCGCCGTGCGGCAACGGCGTCTTAGCCCGCTCTGGCTGACGGGCGGCGGCGTAGTGTTGGCGGCGGTGATCGTCGCCGCATTGTGTCTGGGACGTGACGCGCAGGGCTGGCAATGGGCCAGCGGCAATGCCTTTTCCGAACTCTTGCCGTGGCGGTGGCCGCGTCTGGCGGCGGCGCTGTGTGCGGGGATGCTGCTGGCGGTCGCAGGATGCTTGATTCAGCGGTTAACGGGCAATCCGATGGCGAGTCCTGAAGTGCTGGGGATGAGTTCAGGCGCAGCGTTTGGCGTCGTCATTTTGATGTTTCTGTGGCCGGGTAACGCGCTGGCGTGGCGTTTGCCCGCAGGCAGCATGGGGGCTGCCCTGACGCTGACCGTGATGATGGCGGCGGCGGGGCGAGGCGGTTTTTCCACGCAGAGACTGTTACCGACCGGGATTGCGGTCGGCACGGCGCTGACCACATTGGTCACGCTGCTGCTGGCGAGCGGCGATCCGCGCATGGGCGCAGTACTGACGTGGATCACTGGCTCCACTTACGGGGTGGATGGCAAGCAGGTCATCTATACAGGCGCGTTGGCGTTAGCGGCGCTGTGGTTGACGCCGCTCTGCCGCCGCTGGTTACAGATCCTGCCGTTGGGCGGCGCTACTGCCAGGGCGCTCGGCGTACCGGTCTCGCTAGCGCGTCTGGCGATTCTGCTGCTGGCGGCGATGCTGACCGCCGGCGCAACCTTGATCGTCGGCCCCATGAGTTTTGTCGGGCTGATGGCGCCGCATCTCGCGCGGATGCTGGGATTCAATCGGGTGATGTCGCACCTTGTCTGTGCGGCGGCGATCGGGGGCGGGTTGATGGCGGCGGCCGACTGGGCGGGCCGGATGTTGCTGTTTCCGTATCAGATCCCGGCGGGGCTGTTGGCGACGTTTATCGGCGCGCCGTACTTTATCTACCTGCTGAGAAAGCAGGCGCGTTAAGCCTCAGCGCCGGACTGGCTCTGAGGCATCAAGGCATATTACAGCTGTGAGAAGCACGTGCGTGCAGCGGCCACGGTGCGCTCGATATCCTGTTCGCTGTGCGCCGTTGACATGAAGCCGGCCTCGAACGCGGACGGCGCGAGATAGACGCCCTCATTCAGCATCAGGTGGAAGAAGCGCTTGAAGCGTTCCACATCGCACTTCAGCACATCCTGATAGCTCGTGACCGTTTCATCGTCGGTAAAGAACAGACCGAACATCCCCCCGGCGCGGTTGATGACCAGCGGCACATTTTCTGCCCGAGCCGCGTCCAGCAGCCCTTCCGCCAGCCGGTCCGTCAGCGCGGTTAACCGTGGGTGGACGTCCGGTTTGGCGACTTCGGTCAGGCAGGCGACGCCCGCGGCCATGGCGATCGGGTTGCCGGACAGCGTACCCGCCTGATAGACCGGACCGGTCGGCGCCAGCGCTTCCATCACGTCGCGGCGACCGCCGAATGCGCCGACGGGCATGCCCCCGCCGATGATTTTACCCAGGCAGGTTAGGTCCGGCTGTACGCCGTAGAAGGCCTGCGCGCCGCCCAGCGCGACGCGGAAGCCGGTCATCACTTCGTCGATGATCAGCAGCGCGCTAAATTCGTCGCACAATGCGCGCAGTCCCGGGAGGAACGCCGGCAGCGGCGGAATGCAGTTCATATTGCCTGCAACCGGTTCAACAATGATGGCGGCGATGTCTGCGGGATACTGTTCGAAGGCGGCGCGCACAGAGGCCAGATCGTTATAAGTACAGGTCAGGGTATGGCGGGCGAAATCGGCGGGGACGCCGGGAGAATTCGGCTGTCCCAGCGTCAGTGCGCCGGAGCCGGCTTTGACCAGCAGACAGTCCGCGTGGCCGTGGTAACAGCCCTCGAACTTGATGATTTTATCGCGGCCGGTGAAACCCCGGGCCAGACGAATGGCGCTCATGGTGGCTTCCGTTCCGGAGTTGACCATGCGCACCATGTCCATGCCTTTCATCAGCGAGGTCACGAGATTCGCCATCGTGACTTCCATTTCGGTGGGCGCGCCGAAGCTCAGTCCGCGCTCTGCGGCGGCGATCACCGCATCGCGAATAGCCGGATGGTTGTGACCCAGCACCATCGGTCCCCAGGAACCGACATAGTCGATATACGCTTTGCCGTCCGCATCATAGATGTAGGCGCCCTCGGCGCGTTCGATAAACAGCGGCGTGCCGCCGACGCCGTTAAATGCCCGTACCGGCGAGTTTACGCCGCCCGGTATGACCTGCTGCGCCGCCGCGTATAGACTTTCAGATTTATTCATTAAAGATTCCTGACTGGGGGATTGATGTCACAGAGTGTGCCCTCATTCTAATGAAGAGAGCCCGGTTGTGAAATCCTTGTGACCAAGATGGGAGGACGATGTAGGCGAACGACGTTGTTATGGCGCGGTAAAAGGCCGATAATCGATGCCTGAGCCTGCCGTAGCGCCTGCCTGAGCGTGGCGTCATCCATTGCCGTCGATCATCTCTTGAACGTTGTCGGGGGCTATTAGATAATCGAAGCATCACCGGGTCGGATAATCACCGCCCGATATTGAGTTTGGGAGTACGAAAGATGAGCGACGTAACAGCACTGCCGCTGCAATTCACCGATGCCGCAGCCAACAAGGTGAAATTCCTGATTGCTGACGAAGAAAATCCCGATCTGAAACTGCGGGTGTACATCACCGGCGGCGGCTGCAGCGGTTTCCAGTATGGCTTTACGTTTGACGACAAGGTCAACGAGGGCGATATGATGATTGAAAAGCAGGGCGTGTCGCTGGTCGTGGATCCAATGAGCCTGCAATATCTTGTCGGCGGTTCGGTGGACTACACCGAAGGGCTGGAAGGCTCGCGCTTCGTGGTCTCCAACCCGAATGCCAAAACCACCTGCGGCTGCGGCTCGTCCTTTAGCATCTGATCCTCAAGCTCAGCCACACGTTGTGGCGTTCATTAAAAAACCCGTGCTCAGCGTGGCTGCCGCACGGGTTTTTTGTTTATGCGCACTGCATCCACTCGTCAGTGAATGCAGCGGCGGCGAGCCGTCGAATCAGCCCTGTTGGCCCAGCGACTGCACGAGGGCTTCCACCATCAGCGTGGACTGCCTGGCCGCCACGCTCAGGAATTCATCGAAGCTCAGGTGAGACTCTTGATCCGCCACGTCGGAAATGGCGCGGACGACGACGAAAGGCACGCCGAACTGGTGGCAGACGTGGCCGATAGCCGTCGCTTCCATTTCTACGGCGACAGCCTGCGGGAAGGTATTACGGATGCGGGCCAGAGGTTCCGCGCCGTTGATAAAGGCATCGCCGCTGACGACCAGACCGCGTACCGCATTCAGCGACAGCTTGGCGATAGCCTGCTCAGCCTGAACGATCAGGTTTTCGTCCGCGACAAAAGCGGCCGGGCAGCCCGCCATCTGACCCGCTTCATAACCGAAGGCGGTGACGTCGGCGTCGTGGTAGCGGACTTCGCTGGACACCACGATATCGCCTACTTTGAGGCTGGAGGCCAGACCGCCGGCCGAACCGGTGTTGATCACCACGTCTGGACGGCAGTGTTCCAGCAGCAGCGTCGTCCCCAGCGCCGCCGCGACTTTACCGATGCCGGACTTCAGCAGCGCCACGTCCACGCCGTGCAGCTGTCCGGTATAAATTTCACAGCCAGCGCGCTGAACGGTCTGACGGTGCTGGATCTGATCCCGCAGCAGGATAACTTCTTGTTCCATTGCGCCGATGATGCCAACTTTCATAGGATCCCTCACAAGTTTTGCTTGAATTAACCGGTGTGTCGTGGCCGGTAGTCTATCATGGCCGTTATGATAGCGAGAGCACGCGAACAAAACGCCTGAACCGTTGTATCGCCCGTGCGGGCATGCTATCACCGGTCAGGGCCAGAAACGGAGAACAGCATGTCCGACATCGATTTTGCCAAGAAAATCAGCTATCAACGGGCGTTGAATAAGTCTAAAGAAAAGAAGGATGATTATGGCGTCATCCGTGAGTTCGAAAGCGATCGCGGCCGTATCATCAATTCCGCCGCCATTCGCCGGCTGCAGCAGAAGACGCAGGTGTTCCCGCTGGAAAGAAATGCGGCCGTGCGCTCCCGTCTGACGCACTCGATGGAAGTGCAGCAGATTGGCCGCTATATCGCTAAAAATATTATCGATAGCTTGAGGCGTCAGGGAAAGCTGGAGGCATACGGGCTGGACCGCTACGAGATCCCTTTCGAAAGCATGGTGGAGATGGCCTGCCTGATGCATGACATCGGCAACCCGCCGTTCGGTCATTTCGGCGAATCCGCGTTGAGAAACTGGTTTTCTACGCAGATGGACGCCGAGTTCAGCAAGAAACCTATCGGGGAGGACGGCTGCGAGGTGGCGTGTTTGCGGCTGCAAGAGGGCAGTGACGATCTCAATACGCTGCGCCGCAAAATCCGTCAGGATCTGAGCCAGTTTGAGGGCAACGCGCAGGCGGTGCGGATGGTGCATACGCTGCTGAAACTGAATCTGACCTATTCGCAGGTTGCCTGCATTCTCAAATATACCAAGCCCGCCTACCGGGTCGATGAGCCGCCAGCCGACTATGACTACCTGATGAAAAAACCGGGCTTTTATTTGTCGGAAGAGGCGTTCGTGAGACAGCTCCGGAGCGAGCTGGGCATGAAGGAGTTTCACCGCTTTCCGCTGACCTACATTATGGAAGCGGCGGACGATATCTCGTATTGCATTGCCGATCTGGAAGATGCGGTGGAGAAAAAACTATTTTCCATCGACCGTCTCTATCAGCTTTTAGAGGACGCCTGGGGCAAGATTGATCCGGGTGATTTGTTTATGGAGACGGTCGGCAAGGCGTTTGAGTCCCGTGAGCATCACCGCTGGCGTAGCAGCGACGATCAATTCTTCATGAATCTGCGGGTCAATACCGTGGGGCGTCTGGTGCCGCATGCGTCGAAACGTTTTATCGAACATCTGCCCAACATTTTCCACGGCGAGTTTAATCAGGCGCTGCTGGAAGACGGCAGTCCGCAAAACCGACTATTGAAAACGTTCAAGCAGGTGGCGTTCAAACACGTTTTCAACCACCACGAAGTAGAGCAGTTGGAATTACAGGGAAGCCGGGTGATGCGCGGTTTGCTCGATATCTATCATCCATTGCTGAAAATGCCCTCGGCCGACTTTAGAACGCTGGTACAGGAAGAATTTCATCGCAAATACCCCATTGAGACCCGGCTCTACCATAAGCTGTCGCGCAAGCACTGTCTGGCTTATCGGGAGGCGGTGGAGTCGTTGGAGAACAAACCGGCAGAGCAGCAGGAGTGCCTGGAGTTTTACTATCGCGGTCGCCTGATTCAGGACTATATCAGCGGCATGACCGATCTTTACGCCTACGACGAATACCGTCGGCTGATGGCGGCCGATTAGCCGAAGGGAAGTATGCCGCTGGCGGCTGTTTTGTAAACAGAGACAATATTTCCTTACGTTTCACAGGATTGCGCGGAGGAACTTCCTTTGCGCATCGTTATCTTATCTGCACGACCACAGCCAAAGGCCGTAAAATTTGCGTGTTGATTGACTACGAGACCTATTCCTATGAAAAGAAAATCCTTAGTTCTGAATGCATTAACGTTAAGCCTGGCAATGGTCACAGGGACGGTTCCGGCAATCGCGGCGGAATCGGTCTCTTCCTCCAGCCAACAGCTTCCCAGTCTGGCGCCGATGCTTGAAAAAGTGATGCCTTCGGTCGTCAATATTTCCGTCGAAGGACATGCGCCGGTCAGCCGGGCAGGCAGCGGCGGCATTCCTCCTCAGTTGCAGCCATTCTTCGGCGAAGATTCCCCGTTCTGTCAGGAGGGTTCGCCGTTCCAGTCGTCGCCGATGTGTCAGGGCGGAGATGACGACGACAATCCTCACCAACAGCAGCGTCAGCAGCAGCAGACCTTCCAGGCGCTGGGCGCGGGCGTGATTATCAATGCGGCCAAAGGTTACGTGGTGACGAACAATCACGTGGTCGATAATGCCGACAAAATCCAGGTGCGCCTCAATGACGGCCGTAAATACGACGCACGGGTGATCGGCAAAGATCCGCGATCCGATATCGCAGTAGTGCAGATCAAAGAGGCCCGCAATCTGACCGAACTCAAAATAGCGGATTCCGATCGGTTGCGTGTCGGCGACTATGCCGTGGCGATCGGCAATCCTTATGGTCTGGGAGAAACGGCCACCTCCGGGATCATTTCCGCGCTCGGTCGTAGCGGGCTGAACATCGAAAATTATGAAGACTTTATCCAGACGGATGCGGCGATCAACCGGGGTAACTCCGGCGGCGCGCTGGTCAATCTCAACGGCGATCTGATCGGCCTGAATACGGCGATTCTGGCGCCGGACGGTGGCAATATCGGCATCGGTTTCGCCATTCCCAGTAATATGGTGAAAAATCTGGTGAATCAGATTATTGAGTTCGGCGAGGTGAAACGTGGCGAACTGGGGATCGTCGGTACGGAGTTGAACTCCGAGCTGGCGCAGGCGATGAAGATCGACGCTCAGCGCGGCGCGTTCGTCAGCCAGGTTCAGCCGAAATCGGCGGCGGCGGGCGCCGGGATCAAAGCGGGTGACGTCATTGTGTCGCTGAACGGTAAAACGGTCAGCAGTTTCGCGGCGCTGCGCGCGCAGGTGGGCTCGCTGCCTGCGGGCACCAAGCTCACATTAGGCCTGCTTCGCGACGGCAAACCGGTTTCCGTGGATGTGACGTTGCAGCAAAGCAGCCAGGCCCAGGTGGCTGCCGGCAATCTGAACGCCGGTATTGAAGGCGCCGAACTGAGCAATACGCAGCTGGATGGACAGAAAGGCGTGAAGGTCGAGAAGGTGAAACCGGGCTCCGCCGCCGCGCGTATCGGCCTGAAATCGGGCGATGTCATCCTCGGCGTGAATCAGCAGGCCGTAACCAGTATCGGCGAACTGCGCAAGATTCTGGACAGCAAACCGCCCGTGTTGGCGCTGAATATCCGCCGTGGCGACAGTAGTCTGTACCTATTGCTGCAGTAATCTGACATGGCCGGCGCTGTTCTCGGCGTCGGCTTTTTTCCGGTTCTTCTCACGTGGGGCCAGCCCAATTAAAAACCCCAGATAGAGTGCGAAGAATATAACGGGATTGCATAAATTATCGCGAAACAGTCTTTTTGCCGCCCTCCCATATCCTCTATTGTCCAGTCTAACTACCTGCCTGATAACACACTTAGCCTATTGCTATTTCCGGATCTGGCGCTGTCTCCGCGGACTGCCGCAACGCCGGACACTATCAGGAAGGGTCAATAATTAGCCCGGCTGCCTGCGGGTATCGAACTGAGTGACTTTTTGAGGGAGTGAAGCTATGTCAAAGCGTCGTCTGGGGCTGTCGCTGGCTGCCGCAACTCTGCTGTTTTCAGGCGTTGCCTCTGCCGCAACAGAGCTGCTGAACGTGTCTTACGATCCTACGCGGGAGTTTTATCAAGAGTACAACGCCGCTTTCAGCAAGCACTGGAGGGCAACCACGGGTGAAGATATCTCGATCAAGAATTCGCACGGCGGCTCCGGCAAGCAGGCACGCTCGGTTATCGACGGACTTCAGGCGGATGTCGTCACGCTGGCCTTGGCGGGCGATATCGATGCGCTTAACCTCAATAAAAAACTGATTGACCCGAACTGGCAGGCACGTTTGCCGGATAACAGTACGCCTTACACTTCCACCATCGTGTTCCTGGTGCGTAAAGGAAACCCGAAACAGATTAAGGATTGGGGCGATCTGATCAAACCCGGCGTGCAGGTGATTACGCCTAACCCGAAAACGTCCGGCGGCGCTCGCTGGAACTTCCTGGCCGCCTGGGCGTATGCCAAGCATTTGCCGGGTGGAACCGATGAAAGCGCGCTGCAATTCGTGACTGAACTGTATCGTCATGCCCCGGTGCTGGATACCGGCGCGCGTGGTTCGACCGTCAGCTTCGTACAGCGCCAGTTGGGTGATGTGCTGATCGCCTGGGAAAACGAAGCCTATCTGTCTTTAAAAGAGCAGGGCGGCGAAAATCTGGAGATCGTCACGCCGTCGCTTTCCATATTGGCTGAGCCGCCGGTGGCCGTTGTCGACAATGTCGTTGAGAGAAAAGGCACGAAAAAGCAGGCTGAAGCGTACCTGAACTATCTTTATAGCGATGAAGGGCAACGTATTATCGCCAAGAATTTCTACCGTCCGCGTAACGAAAAAATCGCGGAGGAGTTCAAGAGCCAGTTCGCGCCGGTGAAACTGGTGACGATCGACGGCGACTTTGGCGGCTGGGAAAAGGTGCAGCCCAAGTTCTTCGCTGATGGAGGCATTTTTGACGGCATCTTCGAAAAAATTAATCAGTAAGGTATCTCATGAGGTAAACCGCCCCGGTGTGGGACGGTTTTTTCTCGCAGGGATGCGAGAGACCTTTGTGGTCGGGTAGATAAAAGAAAGGCTTGTTATGTCGCGACGCGCTTCGCCGGTGATGCCCGGTTTTGGATTAACATTAGGCTTTAGCCTCACCTACCTGGGGCTGATCGTTTTAATCCCGCTGGCGGCGATGTTCCTCTACGCCAGCCAACTCACACTGACCCAGTTTTGGGATCTGATCACCAGCCGGCAGGTGTTGTCCTCTGTGCGGCTTTCGTTTTCCACGGCCCTGTCCGCCGCCTTCATCAACGGCATTATTGGTACGTTGTTGGCCTGGGTGCTGGTGCGTTATACCTTCCCTGGCCGCAAAATTATCGATGCCATGATCGATATGCCGTTTGCATTGCCAACCGCTGTGGCCGGTATTGCGCTGACGTCGCTCTACGCACCAACCGGACTGGTGGGCAGCCTGTTTCCCTTCAAGATCGCCTACACCCCTCTGGGGATAACGCTGGCGCTGATTTTCGTTACGCTGCCGTTCGTGGTGCGGACGGTACAGCCGGTGCTGGCGGACATTCCCAAGGAAGTGGAAGAGGCCGCGTCTTGTCTTGGCGCCGGACCGCTGCAGATATTCCGTCACGTACTGGTCCCCGCCATTCTGCCTGCCTGGTTGACCGGCTTCGCGCTGGCTTTTGCGCGAGGTGTGGGGGAGTACGGTTCCGTGGTGTTTATCGCCGGCAATATCCCGTTTAAAACGGAGATCATGCCGTTGCTGATCGTCTCCAAGCTGGACCAGTATGATTACAAAGGGGCGACCGGTATCGGCGTATTCATGCTGGTGCTGTCGTTCATTATGCTGTTGCTGATCAACTTGTTGCAGCGCCGAATTCAATCAAATCGCTAAGGGATGATGATGGATAACACAGTTTCCGTGTCAGACAAGACACGCTCTGTTTCCCGGCGGCCTGTGACTTATTACACCTTGGTCGGGCTTGCCTGGGTGGTCTTCGTGCTGGTGTTGGTGTTGCCGCTGGTCATGGTGGTGACGCAGGGGTTACACAATGGCGTGGGCGCATTCTGGAATGCGATTTCCGAGCCTGACGCCGTGTCGGCGCTCAAGCTGACGCTGTTTGCCACCGTGATTTCCGTGCCGTTGAATATGATTTTCGGTCTGGCGACGGCATGGTGTGTGACCAAGTTCGAGTTTCGCGGTAAGACGCTGTTGCTGGCCTTGATCGACTTGCCGTTCTCGGTCTCTCCGGTGGTGACCGGTCTGGTCTATGTGCTGCTGTTCGGGGCGCAAAGCAAACTTTATCCGTTCTTGATGGAGCATGATCTGCAGGTGGTTTATGCGGTGCCGGGCATCGTGTTGGCGACTATCTTCGTGACGTTGCCGTATGTGGCGCGCGAGCTGATTCCACTGATGGAACAACAGGGATCGCAGGAAGAAGAGGCTGCGCGTCTGTTGGGCGCGAACGGCTGGCAGATGTTCTGGAACATCACGTTGCCGAACGTGAAATGGGCGCTGATTTATGGCGTGGTGCTGTGTACGGCTCGCGCGATGGGGGAGTTTGGCGCGGTTTCCGTGGTGTCGGGACACATCCGCGGCATGACCAATACGCTGCCTCTGCACATCGAAATTCTCTATAACGAATACAACATTGTCGCGGCGTTCAGCGTGGCTATTCTGCTGCTGGTGATGTCGTTGGTGATACTGCTGCTGCGCCAGTGGAGCGAGGCACGTTTGACGAAACAGTTAGAGCAACAACAGGAGCTGGCCAAAAATGAGCATTGAGGTCCATAACGTTAGCAAGCAATTTGGTCAGTTTCAGGCGCTGAATACCATCAATCTGTCTATTCAAAGCGGCGAACTGGTAGCGTTGTTGGGGCCGTCCGGCTGTGGCAAGACGACTCTGCTGCGTATTATCGCCGGGCTGGAGCAACCGGACAGCGGCAATATCGTGTTTCACGGCGAAGACGTTTCGGTACACGACGTCCGCGATCGCAATGTGGGCTTCGTGTTCCAGCACTACGCTTTATTCCGCCACATGACGGTCTTCGATAACGTCGCCTTCGGCCTGAGGATGAAGCCGAAACCGATACGTCCGTCTAAACGTGAAATCGAAGCCAAAGTGCATGAATTGCTGAACATGGTCCAACTGGACTGGTTGGCGGATCGTTATCCTGAGCAGCTTTCCGGTGGTCAGCGCCAGCGTATTGCACTCGCCCGAGCGCTGATCGTCGAGCCGCGAATTCTGCTGCTGGATGAACCTTTCGGTGCGCTGGACGCGAAAGTGCGTAAAGAGCTGCGGCGCTGGCTGTCTCGTCTGCACGAAAACATTAATCTGACGTCGGTGTTCGTGACTCACGATCAGGAAGAGGCGATGGAAGTGGCCGATCGGATTGTGTTGATGAATAAAGGCGTGATTGAGCAGATCGGGACGCCGCATGAGGTTTATAACCATCCGGCCAGCGAGTTTGTGTACCATTTCCTCGGTGACAGCAACCGACTTACGTTGTCTGAATCCGACAAATCCATCTTGTTCCGCCCGCATGAAGTGGTGTTATCGAAAGAGCCACAGCCGGACTACCAACCGGTTGCCGTCAAGGATATTCGTCCGTTGGGAGCGTTAACGCGCTTAACGTTGCAGATTGAGGGGAATCCTGAGCTGATTGAAGCGGAAGTCGCTCACGATGACGCCACGTTGGCCGGACTACATCGAGGCGACATCATTCAATTCAAACCTAAAACCTACAATCACGACTGGGAAATTTAAATTTCGTCGAATGGCCCTATCTTTGTAAAAAACCGGGTCATGTTATCTCCGTGGTCTCAATAGTGTGGTGATGATCCTTGTTATTATTATCACGCTATTTAATTGTCCTGTCTGTCAAACTCGCTTATCACTCCACTGATTTTTCATCGCTGACTTTTTGCGCTGAGGATCTTTTTCCTTTAATGAGCGTCGAAAAATAATTTCATAGCAATGCCTGTTTTCTGTTCAATTCTGCTTTTGATTTGTGTGTGATATTTAAGGGCATATCCTCCTCTCCCCCTCAATATAATCCCCAGTCAACAAGAGAGATAATAAGCGTGGTGGATGCGAAGGCGGGAATGGGAAACTCGGATGAATGAAACTTTTTTACTATATGAAAAAATAAATGAATCTGAATAATCATATGCCAGAAAAGAGAAATCGAATTTTTATATTACTCTTGATCGCTGGTTAATAATGCCGATAAGTTCGGGATAATAACGAATCTATTTCCCCTTTTATTTGCCGGCTATTTCGTTAGGATTTTGTCTTTTTTTTGATAAAAGCGCGTTGTCAGATTTTTTTTTGCGTCCATTATTTTTTGGTGGAATTATTATTCAGCGTCGCCGGGGAAACTGGTCTTATCAGTATTTTTATTTTTTATTCGCTTAGTACCGGCGCGGGCCTAATGAAAATAGACGATAGCCATAAAAGACAGGTGAGCGAAGTTGGTGACCGTTATTCAGCGAATATCTGCGAAGAGAAATGCCGTATTATCCGCAAAATTGGGACTGGCGATAAATGGCAACAGGTCAGAGGACCGTTCAGTTCACCGTCCAGCTGCTCATCCGCTGTAGCGAACGGTCAGTGAGAAAGCAGGAATCGCCGTTATTTTTAGCGCTGTTTCAGCGCCTCAGCGTGGGTGAATCTGCGTTTTTCGCCGTGTGTTATCCCTATATCGCCGGGGCGCTAAGGCCTATTGGGAATCCGCCGCAGGTAAGCCCATCAATCAGTGGTGTTTCCACCTCAGGCATTTTGTGGCGTTTCAGAAGAGGGGGCTCGGGGCAAACCCCGCCCGGACCGGCGGGGAGCGCGATCCGGGCGGGGCGATCAGTCGTCGTCGGGAACGCTGTCGTCGGCGCCGTCGCCCTTAAACGGCGAGCCTTGAATGCGAGCCTGTTCCTCCTTGCGAACGCGTTTGACGACGCTGTAGATCCACTGCAGCGAAACGCCGTATTTGCGGGCCAGCTCATGGTGGTTCTTGCCGTTGAAGTTGCTGAAAATCTCCTGGTCGCGCTGGCTGACTCGCCAGGCCATCCCCATCGGGAAGTAGACGTTTTGTCCGCCCCACACCTGCATCATGTGGCTGGCGACGGCTTCGCCTATCTGGTCGGCGGTGCGGGTGTCGATGTCCACGGCCTCGTGGAGAATGTTGGCGGTGTGCTGAGCCAGCTCGACCAGCAGCTCCGGGCCTTTACTGCGAAAACTGTTGCTGTTTGTCATGATGTATTCCTTTCCTTAATGTCAAAAATAATGGATTTCACTACAATTTCCTCGTTAACGGAGCGAGGGCGACCGGCGCGGACGCCGGTCAGTCACTTATTAGCGGGTTTCTTCCGCGTCGTCCGACGCCGTGGCGTCGGCACCCAGCGGCGTGACGGTCGCCTCCGCCACCCGCACCCCCTGGTCTTCCAGCAGCATGACCAACTGGTCGTTGGCGGACTCGATCAGGTCCGGCAGCCCGGCGCCGAGCAGTTGAGTCATCAACAGCGTCATCTGCTCTTCGTGCTCTTCCAGCTCCGCCGTAACGGCGCAAGACAGATCCACCGCGCTCAGTCCGCGCGCCGCTTTTTCTTTTTTGTGCGTAATGTTGATGATGATTTTGGCCATGATTAGAGTCCTTTAATAACGTCTGAATTGATGAGGGGGATGCCGATACTGGCCGCCAGATTCATGGCGGCGATCATTAGGTTGCCGATAGCAAGGGGGTAAAGCAGGCTGACCGTATGGCGGCCGCCCGCATGAAAGCGGAGACGGGCGCGGAGGGCGTCCAGCACGCCGTCGTCGAGAATGTCGCCGAGCGTTTTGCCGACTCGGCCCAGTTTGAAGCTAAGAAAGTCCGCCAGCGTTCCGTCCAGCGGCCGCAGTTCGACCACTTCGCAGCGCTGCACTACTTCGCGCACCTCGGGATTGCGTTCGCTGAGCTTCGACCCCAGCTCCGGCTGGCCGATCAGCGCGATGGACAGTAGTTTTTTGAAGTCGCTCTCCAGCTCGAAGAAGCGCTTGAGATGCTTGAGCGTGGGGATCGGCAGGCTGTGCGCTTCTTCGATGATCGGCACATGGCTGTAGCCGCTGCGGCTGCTGTCGCGCAGCACCCGGTGCATCTGGCGGAAGCAGGCGTCCTGCGTACGTTTGACCGGTTCGAGCGGCGCGAGCGTGCCGATCGCCGCTTCAACGATGCTCGCCGCCTTCAGCGTTTTGCCTTTGACGTTGTTGTCTTCCATCGCCAGCGTGCAGGGTTCGATGACGACCACCGGGGCGCGCGAGCGCGCCGACCGGTCGATCAGGTCGCGGCGCAGCGTGGACTTGCCCGCGCCGGATTTGCCGATCACCGCCATGAAGCCGCCGTAGCACACGGTCTGATGCAGCGCTTCCCGCACATAACGAGTGTCGGGCGTGACGAACACGTCCCCGGGGCCTTGCAGCGCGTCCTCCGCGAACGGGTCGCGAAACAGGCCGAACGCTTTGCGGGTTTCGGGGTGCAACACCTGTTTTCTCAATAACATCCTTGCCTCCATCACGCGTGGCGATCGTTTCCTGACGGCGTGCCGTCGGGGCGTCTTGCGCTCTCGCATGGTCTCTGCGGCGTGCCGTCACGCCGAAAAAAGGTTGAGCGTCCCCTGGGCGGCGCGAGGTGCGTCGCTCTGGGTCGGCGGGAAAGGCCGCTTAGCGAGTCGGCCCGGTCAGGTTGCGGCGCGGTCGCGCCGGGGGTCAAGGCCCGCTGACGATGCGGGCGGACGGCGGCGGCAATTCGCCCGCCAGCGTCTCCAGCGCCTCAATGGGTACGCCGTCGGGATAGCGGTCGGCCAGTTGGCGATAGTGCGCGGAGGTCCAGCTTTGCTGATGGACCAGGAAGCGCTCGCGCAGCAGGCGGACGGCCTCGACGTGGCTCAGCGGGCGCGGCTCCACCTGCGGCGCACGGACCGGAGAGGGCTGGCCGCGCCGGGGCAGATAGCTCGGCAGTTCGGCGTCGTCGATAGACTTGTACGGGTTGAGCCAGCCGCCGAACGGCAGCGTGTTGGCCCGGCGGGCGTCGGCGGCGTCCGTCGCGCTGTCCGTCCCGGTGATGCGCCGCTCCAGCTCGGCTTTGGCCGTCTGCGCGGGCGTGGCGGCCTGTGCGCGGAACCGTTCGCCAATGACGGGCGCGGAGGCGGCGAAGCCGTAGGCGTCCTTCTCGACCTCTTCGACCTGCCAGTAGTGCTCGTCGCCGTCCAGCACCATCAGTTCATACAGCTTGGTTTTGCCCAGAACGCGCAGCGATGAGCGCTTTGGCTGCGCGCCGTCGCTCAGAAACTTGACGCTGGCCTGCATCATGCGGCGGGCCACCTGCGATGCCAGCCCCAGCTCGTTTTCGACGATGGCCGTGAAAATGCCGTGCGGCTCATTTTCCTTGAGGATCACCAGACATTTGCCGGCTTCCAGCCTTGCTTCCGTGCTCTGCGCCATGTAAAAACGGGCTTCATGAACGATGCGCTCGCGCTCGTAGGGCAGCCCTTCGCCGTATTGCTGCATGATGCGCGTCTGGTGCTGCGACAGCGTGTTGAGGCTTTCGTCCAGATCGCGGGCCAATGCGGCATCCGCAACTAATTCAAGCGGTAAAGTTTTTATTCTTGCCATGTGTGTAGGTCCTTCTACTACCGGCTGCCGGCCAGCAATCGCTGGTTCATTTCGTCGATACGGTCTTGGGCGCGGGCGACCTCGTTGGGTGGGCGCGGGCGATTTGCAGGGTCTGCATGCTTAGCGCGAAACGGCCGTTGTCGAGGCGCTGCGCCAGCCCTTCTTCCATCAGCGAGTGCAGCGCGCGGTGGATGTTGGCGGGCGACTCTTCCCGCGCGGCAGCCAGTTCACCGTTCGAAACGCCGCCGAGCGTGTGGCCGCGCAATGCTTTGAGAACGCGCAGAATACGGACGCCTGCGCTGGATACGTTTGCCTTGCTCATGCCACATTCTCCTTTTTTTAATATGTGATAATCTGTTACGCAGGTTAATAACCATCAAGCGGGTTGAGGCGTTTTCAGGCCGAGTTTCACAGCAATTTCATGGCCTTTTCCGTATTTCGCCTTCGTGAGTCCGTTCAGTACGCGGTAGACGTCTGAGGGGCGGTAGCCGTTTTCCTTGGCCCAGCGGTTGAATGTCCAACCGTTTTGCCGGAACAGCTGCTTGACCTGCTCGGGGGTTTTCATCGAGATGGCTCCTTTTCTACGAAGAAAGTATTTATTTGTTCAATAGATTTTGTGAACTTTAGTACTCATTGTCAATGGGGTTTTTGTGAACTTTGATTCTCTTTGTGCTCAGCGTCTGAAATCTGAGCGAAGTCGGCTAGCCTTGAAACAGGGCGAAGCCGCGGCGCGATGCGGCGTATCTCGGGAAATGTGGAGCAAATATGAGCGGGGTATCGCGGTGCCGGGCGGCGATGTGTTTGCGGCCTTTGCACAGCATGGCGCCAACGTGCAATTCATTTTGACCGGAGAGCGGGGCGTCTATTCCGACATGCCTGCCGGTGCATTGGATGCGGAGCTGCTCGCAAAAATCGTCCTAAAATTAGAAGTGCTGGCTAAAGATGCGGGCCGACGCTGGACGTCGGCGGAACTCGTATTACAATCAGCAAAAATATATAACTTCCTAATTAAAGAACCTGCTGTCGATAATGATAGGATTGATAGCGTGCTGAAGTTGGTTATAAATCATTGATAATATAAAGGACTAATCATGGACAGAAGAGATAATGAATTACAGGAGCTCGTCGATCAGGTCACAGGTAGTTTAAAAATGCTGCCGCAAGAGAATCTGGAGCGGCAAATAACGATAAGCGTCGGAGGGGATAATCCCGGGTCCATTCATGTCGGGTCCGTCGTGAATATAAATCCCGCACCGGTGAGGCCCCCTGAGTTGCATGAAATGGATGACCGAACACTACTGAATATGAAAAAAGCCCTGATATCAAACCTTAATGAATCTTCGCGCCGCTGTTATTTTAATATTCCTTGCATTCTCTTATTCGGATTGATTTCCGGGGCGTTTATTTTTGTATTGTTGAATATTTTTCTTATACTCCACCAAAAACCCACCTTGTTAGATTTAGACGAAAAGAAACTGATTATTTATGCCAGCTGGGTCTGTCTGGTTACGCTCGCGGGTAAACATCTGGAGAAGATTCGTAAAATCGAGTCGCAGATAGCCACGGAAAATCAGTCTATTATCGATACTATCGATGTCATCTTGTTTCGCCGAGGCAGGTAAGAAAAATACCTGACGCCTTGCGGAGTCCCCTTAAACCCTATCGCGCGGTGGGAGCGGTTTTATCCCTGATTTCCGTGCCGAGCACAGACATTCATCATCTTTGCCGAAGCCATTTAACGGTGCCGTCACGTATTCGCTTTCCGGCGATGAGCGAAAATAATCCGGCGCTGCCGGACCATAAAATAAGCGAAGGCGAAAAAGACGCTGGATAGTCATTACCAACAATAACCGCAGGCTGATGTATTTATTAAATTGATTGTTACTTCTCTGGGATATCCCTCTAAAGTTCCGCGTGGGGGCGTGGGCGGCGGCAGCCCCCTCCCGGGCGGAACCAGGCTTTTCTTATGAAGTCATTTCTCCTGTTATTCGGGCACGGACCGCCACCTGATACCTCCATCTGATACCGCCGCCGCGCGCAAGCGCGATATCAGCATGATACTTCTCCGCTCGCCGTATGATCCGCCTTAGCGTCCGTTCTGGCGCTCGCGCTTACCTGTTGGCTTACGGGGGCCGTGAGCGATGTCAGCGCGCCGCCGCCGTTTGGCGCTCCGTCGCGGGGCGTGATCGCCGATGTAAAAACAGAAATGACGGGCAAAAACGAGTGGCGGAATTTTTTCCGCGCGTCTAGTCTTGGCCGTTGTATGAAAACTGACCGGACTCGTGGTGTTATCGCGAGCCCGGGCGCGTTGATACGATATCGCGGGTGTCGCCTTTTGGCGCGGGCCGAGCGCCGGGGCTGCCTATCGAGAATGGCCGGTTTTAAGCGCCTTTGGCGCGGTGCGGTTTTCACGCCTCTTGCGCGTTTTCCGCGTCTCCGAACTTGAATTTCTGATGCTTTTTCCGTCATCAAAATGAGCGACACCCCTTGAGCCACGCGGCTTGCAAGGTCATGGACGCTATAACCCCGTTTACAATCACCCCCCGATCGTCTCCGTAATGCTGTGTGCATTTCACTTCTCAAGGAGATTGTTATGCAAAGTAAAAAACGCCGCATCATGCGGCTGGAACGATTGTTGGGCTGGCAACTGACGGCGCTGTTGCTGCTGGGGCTTATTGCGCTGGTGTCGTCGCAGCAGCTGTCGGTGGTGATCTATAAGATCTCGCTGATTACGTTGGCGGCGGTGCTGGGCTACTGGCTGGATCGTTCGCTGTTCCCGAAAGCCTCGCTGGGGCAGTATCTGGAGCACGATCCGGAGCAGATGGCGCGGGTGCGTTACCCGGTGCGGGCCGGTTCTGAGCCGGTATTTGCCGCCGTGCTGCTGCGTCGCGCGATGTTCGTCGCGGCCGTGTGTCTGTCTGTGGCGACGGGGTTGTAATCATGCTGTCGCCACAAACTGTGAGCCTGCTGTTGTCCGCGCTGCTGTTGGCGTCGTGGGTCGGAGTGCCGCGCTGTGCCCGTGCCGACGATCAGGCGCCTGCCGCCGCCCAGCGCGATTTCCTTGCTCACGCCACTGAAACCGGCGCCGCCTATCGACGGCTCGCCGCCCAGGAGAACGCGCTGCTGGACTATATCGCGGGGCTGAAGAGATGAAAGTCGAGATTGAATTCTGGACGCTGGTCGGCCTGCTTCTCTCCTTTATGGGCTTCGTTTTCGCGGTCGCGAAGATGTTTTTTGCCCAAATGGAGAAGCGTCAGGCCGAGCAGTTCCTGGCGCTGGACACCAGTTTCAGGACCAGCATGGGCAACCTCAACAGCCTGGAGCGCGAGTTTATGGCGTTTAAGGCCGACTTGCCGCTGAACTATGTGCGCCGTGAGGATTACATTCGCGGACAGACGGTCATCGAAGCCAAGCTTGACGCGCTCTACAACAAGTTGGAGCTGGTGCAACAGCATGGGAGATCTTAACGGTGGAAATGTCTCGATTGCGTCAGGAGTCCATGCGTTGGCATGTTCTGGTGACGCTAAGCCGTGCGCGGCCGTATCCCGTCAGCCTGTTTTTTCTGCTGGAGGTGATGCGCGGGATATATCCCGATGTGACGGCGCCCGAATTGCGTAGGGCGCTGGACTACCTGACCGACAGCCATACGATCTCGGTCAAACCGGAGCCCTATGGCAGCGAGACGGTGAGTCTGACCCGCCTTGGCGAGGATCTGGTCGACTACACGGTCGACAGCCTGCCCGGCATTGCCCACCCCGCCAAATATTGGCTCGACTAAACCCAAGCGTTTCCGCGTCGTCTTCATCGCGGAGACGTTTTTATGATTCGGCGACGTCCTTTCACCTATTCAATCTATTCCACCGTCGGGATTTTCCGACAGCTCAATCCTGCCGTCGCTTTTTGCTTAAGGCGTTGTCGTCTGAGCCTAACGGCTGAACGCCGATGTCGCTTTTTGCTCAATTGCGGTCGCCTGCTGCCGACATCTCAAATTCTGCCGTCTCCATTTTCCATTCATCACTTTTCCCTTATTAGAACTCTTAACGTCCAACTCCCGAACCCCCAACTTCATACCACGCATTCTTGTCTTTCTGGCTGGCTCTGCGGCGCGCGCGGGCTGGTCCGAGTCCGCTGCCAACGTCAAAGAGACGGCGGCCCCCGTGGTGGGCGGGTTCAAGGCCTATGCGGGCCAGCAGGCCAGCCCGAGGAATATCACCGTCAGCCGTGGGTTGTCCGGCACGCAAGAGCGGCAGATCTCCGATGCCCTGCGGGAGTCCTCGCAGTCGGCGCGCCAGCGCCAGTCCGTGCTGACGACGGGGCTGCAAACGCTGATGGATGGTGGCGTGGACCCGATGAAGGGCAAAGATCTGCTGAGCATCGTCGACACGGCCGCGACCGCCACGCAGGCGGACATCCGGCAGAGGACGCAGGTCGGCGCGGCCCTCAATACCCTCAAGTTCGACGGCCGGCAGGTTCGACCACCTGCTGACCGGCGCGAAAGCGGGCAACCTCAACGTGGCCGCGCTGGGTAATAACCCGCACTTTGCGACGAGGATAACGAACAGCATTGCGCAAAACGCGCCGCTCAACAGCCCAGCGCTGAGCGGTATCCACTCATCAATCGACAAAAAAACACAGAAATCCGTTCCAAACACGAAAAAACTACAATCAAAAGTTATCACTCTTCCACCTCAAGAATTATTGTGGCTGGGGTTTGCAGAAGAAAGTTTGAGGTGGTAAGTACGGTTATTAACCGATTGTTATCAAAGCATATCGATCGTAATCCGTAAGCAAATATAAGAGGATGAGACTGCGTTGTAAGTGTTCGAAATTTCATTTAGTGCCTGAGGCTGAGCTTTCGGGCACGAGTGCGTCAATACACACGGTATATGAATCAGGGCGTTAAGGTTGAATCGATGAATTGTGTTGGTGAGGATAGGGGAGGTTGCTATAGCACGTGTGCTAAGCGTTATTGATTTTTTAAGAACGAACGGAAACCCATCTTCATCCCCAAAATCGTGAGAGAAGTATGAGTCAGAGTTCTGGATTGGGTACTGCATAAAAAACGAACATGGTGGGTCGTGCAGGATTCGAACCTGCGACCAATTGATTAAAAGTCAACTGCTCTACCAACTGAGCTAACGACCCGAAGAAGTGGTGGGTGATGACGGGATCGAACCGCCGACCCCCTCCTTGTAAGGGAGGTGCTCTCCCAGCTGAGCTAATCACCCACTTCTGTAACACATTTAGAGATCAAGGCGCTGGCTGATAAGTGGTGGGTGATGACGGGATCGAACCGCCGACCCCCTCCTTGTAAGGGAGGTGCTCTCCCAGCTGAGCTAATCACCCGCTTATCACACTTAATCTCTTCACAACGGAACTCTTTACTAAGTAAAGAGTGGTGGGTGATGACGGGATCGAACCGCCGACCCCCTCCTTGTAAGGGAGGTGCTCTCCCAGCTGAGCTAATCACCCGCGCTGTGTGGAGTGGCATTATAGGGATAGTTCATAGTGAGTCAACGCTTTTTAAAACTTAAATGGCTGTTCGTCGTAAAATTAGTCAGAGAGCTTTATTTGTGTGCATCATCGTTGAAATCGTAAGCATTTTAGCGGGAGATTGCTGGATCAGGCGATGTTATTGCGTTGAGGAATAGAAGTAGAGTGATAGAATATTGCCCACTTTTAATATGAGCTTGCGTCGGTATTCGCTGACAGCCGTTGAGTAATAAGGCCGTAATCCCAATGAAAATCAAAACCCGTTTCGCTCCCAGTCCTACTGGTTATCTTCACGTCGGCGGCGCCCGTACCGCACTCTATTCATGGTTGTTCGCCCGTCATCAAAATGGCGAATTCGTATTACGTATAGAAGATACCGATCTGGAGCGTTCAACCCAACAGGCGATCGACGCCATCTTGGATGGTATGAACTGGCTGGGTCTGGACTGGGATGAAGGCCCGTATTACCAGACAAAACGTTTCGATCGCTACAATGCGGTGGTTGATGAAATGCTGGAAAACGGGACTGCTTATAGATGTTATTGCTCCAGAGAGCGTCTCGAGGCGCTGCGTGAGCAGCAAATGACCAATGGCGAAAAGCCCCGTTATGACGGCTGCTGCCGCGATTCCCACAAACATCATGCTGATGATGAGCCGCACGTCGTGCGTTTTCGTAATCCGCAGGAAGGCTCCGTTATCTTTGATGATAACATTCGCGGCCCCATCGAATTCAGTAACCAAGAATTGGATGATCTGATTATTCGCCGCACCGACGGTTCGCCGACGTATAACTTCTGCGTGGTGATCGACGACTGGGATATGGAAATCACCCACGTCATCCGCGGGGAAGATCATATTAACAACACGCCTCGTCAGATCAACATCCTGAAAGCGCTGGGCGCGCCAGTACCGGAATATGCACATGTTTCTATGATTCTGGGCGACGACGGTAAAAAACTTTCCAAACGTCATGGCGCCGTGGGGGTGATGCAATATCGCGACGACGGCTTCCTGCCGGAAGCTTTGCTGAACTATCTGGTCCGTCTAGGTTGGGCGCATGGCGATCAGGAAGTCTTCTCTATAGAAGAAATGAAACAGCTGTTCACTCTGGATGCCGTCAGCAAATCAGCTAGCGCATTCAATACCGAAAAGTTGCTGTGGCTGAATCACCACTATATTAATCATTTGCCGGCCGAGTACGTTGCGACGCAGCTGTCCTGGCACATTGAACAAGCAGGCATTGATACCAGTAATGGTCCGCAGCTGAGTGAACTGGTCAAGCTGTTAGGCGAACGTTGCAAAACGCTGAAAGAGATGGCGGCATCCTGCCGTTACTTCTATGAAGAGTTCGACGTTTTCGATGCCGACGCCGCGAAGAAGCATTTGCGTCCGGTCGCTCGTCAGCCGCTGGAACTGGTTCGCGCCAAACTGGCGGTCATTACTGAGTGGACGTCGGAAAATATTCATCATGCTATCCAAAGCACGGCCGACGAGCTGCAGCAGGGCATGGGCAAAGTAGGTATGCCGTTGCGTGTCGCGGTCACGGGTGCCGGCCAGTCACCGGGTGTTGATGTCACCGTTCACGGCGTAGGTCAAAAACGCGCGTTGGCCCGTATAGATCGTGCGCTGTCATTCATTGCTGAGCGCGAAGCTCAGCAGTAATCGCCGGCAGAAAAACAGCGTCAGTAAAACCCCGCAATTTCATGCTAGGCGGGGTTTTTTATGGGGTGGCTGAGAGTGCGGCGGGATTTAGATATCAGTGATGATGTGGCTCCGAGGCTGTTTCGATCTCATTCCTGAACTTGTCGCACATCGTTTATCTTTGTTCATCTTTCATGAAATAGCGCGATGAAAGAGAACCTGATGACCGCGTTTTGCTCAGCTTGACGGCTTTTTCAGCGGTCAACCGGGCAAATGGATTTACCCGTTGACACTACCGATGGCGTTGCATATCATTCGGCCCGTTCACACAGATGTTGTGTCAGGACGGGGCTATAGCTCAGCTGGGAGAGCGCTTGCATGGCATGCAAGAGGTCAGCGGTTCGATCCCGCTTAGCTCCACCAAACTTCATGTTTGGGTATGACTGAAACAGATCTATCGTGTGGGGCTATAGCTCAGCTGGGAGAGCGCTTGCATGGCATGCAAGAGGTCAGCGGTTCGATCCCGCTTAGCTCCACCAATATCCCTTACCGTTTTTCCTCAGATTTTTCTTTTATCTCGCAGTAATCTATCTCTGGTTTTATTTTCTAAATTTCTGTCAATTCTTCAATGAGATGCCTCCGCTCGAATGAACGAAGGCCGTCGGTAAAATCAGTTTTCGTCAGGGAGCTGCGGCATCCAGTCGATAGGCGATAGTCCTTGCTGCTCCAGCAGATGATTGGCCTGTGAAAAATGCCTGCATCCCATAAAGCCGCGATGCGCTGAAAGCGGTGAAGGGTGTGGCGCTTTCAGCACGTGGTGACGCTGCTGATCGATGATGTTGCCTTTTTTCTGTGCATGCGATCCCCACAGCAGAAAAACGATCCCCTCACGATGTGAATTAAGCGCTGCGATCACTTTGTCCGTAAACGTCTCCCATCCCAGATTGGCATGCGAGTGCGCTTTCCCACCTTCCACGGTGAGTACAGTGTTAAGCAGTAAAACGCCTTGCTGAGCCCAGCTCAGCAGAAAGCCGTGTTGTGGAATCTCAAAACTGGGGATGTCGCTGGCCAGTTCTTTATAGATGTTGGCGAGTGACGGTGGCGCAGGGATGCCGGGGCGGACGGAAAAAGAGAGGCCGTGCGCCTGATTCGGGCCGTGATAAGGATCCTGACCGAGAATAACGACTTTGACATCGTGAAATTCGGTATAGCGGAAAGCGTTAAACACGTCTTGCTGCGGTGGGTAAATCACTTTTCCGGCCATTCGTTCGTGATGAACGAACCTCAGCGTATCAGTGAAGTAAGGTTGTTGTTTCTCCTGGGACAATACGTCGTGCCAGGTCAGGGAAGTTGCCATCAATGCGCCCTTTTCCATTCGATCAATCCAGGGATGCTAGCTTACCGTTCTATTCTGACGAGGTAAAACCATAACCGGACGATCGGTGGCGTAAGCGTCTTTTTAACAAAAAAATTGAAAAAATCTAAAAACCTTTAAAGCGGGAAAGTATTAATATTGATATAAAACAATTGCTTGATTTGTCCCGGTTATCTCCTAAATAGCAAAAATTGATTTCAATCAAAGCTTGTGTGGGGTACGGCTGGTATACAGGTTAGCAGATTCAGTCAGTTTTACCCTGATGTTAAAACAGCGGTTAGATTTGTTACTGGATACGATATTACATTCAGTCCTACACGCCGCGTTACGGAGGCAATTATGATTACAGGTATTCAAATTACCAAGGCAAACAACAGCGCATTGGTCAACTCTTTCTGGTTACTGGATGATGAGAAATCAGAGGCGCGTTGCATTTGTTCGAAAGCGGATTATAGCGAGGACCAAATCGTGCCAGTCAGCGATCTGGGCCAGTTCGAATATCGTGAAATTCCTCTGGAACTGAAACCTGAAGTACGCGTTGAAGGCGGCCAGCACTTGAACGTGAACGTATTGCGCCGTGAAACGCTGGAAGATGCTGTTAAGAATCCGGAAAAATATCCGCAACTGACCATTCGTGTATCTGGCTATGCGGTTCGCTTCAACTCACTGACGCCGGAACAACAGCGCGACGTTATTACGCGTACTTTTACAGAAAGTCTGTAATCGCGAGCGACTTTTTTTCAAGACAGATCGACCGTATAGAAAAGGGAGCCATCGGCTCCCTTTTTAGTTGTCTGTATCCGCCATAAATGCAAAACGCCCAATAAAGTTCATTGGGCTCTGTAGGACAACAAATCACAACATGTACCGTTGTCTCAAACCGCTTCCTTGAAAAGCAGTCTGTTACTTATTTTTTTCAGCCGGTTTGTCTGTGCTACTGCTGGGCTGGCGACGTTTACCGATATTCTTGCTGTCGCGATGACGCACTTTTGTCTTGGTTTTCGGCTTCTCTTTCTGCTTTTTCTCTTCGCGCTTAGCTAGGACTTTCTTCGACGGTTTACCGGTGATTTTCGCACTCGGCGCACGCGTCGAAGGACGCAGCTCATCAACCACTCTGGCTTTCATCTGCTCGTTCAGGTAACGGCTGATTTTCCCCAGTAGCAGATGATCGTGTGCTTCCACCAACGAGATGGCGCAGCCTTTACGGCCGGCGCGGCCGGTACGTCCAATGCGGTGCAGATAGGTATCCGCGGTGCGAGGCAGGTCGAAGTTGAATACATGGCTGACATCGTTGATGTCCAGTCCGCGCGCGGCGATATCGGTTGCCACCAGCACGTTGACCCGGCCATCGCTCAGGCGTTTGATCGCCTCATTGCGCTTAGCCTGCACCATTTCACCTTCCAGATAGCAGGTTTCTATACCAGCTTCACGCAGCCATGCAACCATTTCATGAACGCGCTCACGTTTGCGCACGAAGACGATGGAGCGAGTGACGTCCGGCTGTTTCAGCAGATGACACAACAACGCGGTTTTATGCTGGAGATCGTCAGCTCGGTAGTACCATTGCTGGATCTTTTTACGCTCGCGACGTGAGGGATCGGCCTCAACCTCAACCGGTTCTTTCAACAGGCGTTCGGCGAAGTCCTTGATGGCATCGCCTTCCAGCGTCGCTGAAAACAGCAACGTCTGTTTACGCCAGCGCGTTTCTCCAGCGATGTGTTCAATATCCTGAGCAAATCCCATGTCGAGCATGCGGTCGGCTTCATCCAGGATAAGCGTTTCCACCGCGCGGCAGTCGAAGTTTTCTTCTTTAATATATTGCAGCAAACGACCGGTCGTCGCGACGACGACATCCTGGTTCTCGCTGAACACTTCGGCGTGGTTCATATAGGCGACGCCGCCGGTGATGGTGGCGATATCCAGATGTGTTTGGGCGGCCAGAATCTTGGCCTGCTCGGCCACCTGCATCGCCAATTCCCGCGTAGGCGTCAGAATTAGTATGCGCGGCGGTCCCGATTTTTTACGTGGAAAGTCGAGCAGGTGCTGCAATGCCGGTAGCAGATAGGCGGCAGTTTTCCCGGTTCCTGTTGGTGCAGAGCCTAGAACGTCCCGTCCATCCATTGCCGGAGGAATGGCGGCAGCCTGGATTGCCGTTGGGCGGGAGAACCCCATATCCTGCAGGGCGTTTAGCAGGCTTTCATCAAGATCAAACTCGGAAAAATTGGTCGCTGTCATTGTCTACCTCTATTTGGGGCGCTGATTATAGACTCATTGGCCCGGTTGTTCATCTCTTTAAGCGATGCAGGCGACTTTTATTGCGTCAGAGTTTCTCCTATGCTAGCGCGGTTTAACAGGAAAAGACGCAAAATGACTCAGCCTTTATCGACGCCGACGGTACGTTCCGGCGGATTCACCTTTAAGCAGTTTTTCGTGGCGCACGATCGCTGCGCAATGAAAGTTGGAACGGACGGCATTTTGCTTGGCGCGTGGGCGCCTTTGCCGAAAGAGGGGCGTCTATTGGATATCGGTTGCGGTTCGGGAGTCATCGCGCTAATGCTAGCGCAGCGCACGCTAGGACGGCTGTCGGTGGATGGCGTAGAGCTGGACGTCGCCGCAGGTCAACAGGCAAAAGAGAACGCGGCGGCTTCGCCCTGGCGCGACCAGGTGACAATTTACACGGCTGATATCGCTGACTTCGCAGGACAAAACCGCAATCAGTACGCTCTGATTGTCAGCAATCCTCCCTACTTCGCTCCGGGCGTGAGCTGTCGATCGGAGTCGCGCACTCAGGCCCGCTATACTACTTCGTTGACTCATCAGGAATTATTGCGTTGCGCTAAGGCGAAGCTGATGACCGAAGGGCTTTTTTGCGTGGTGTTGCCCTATGATGTCGCGGAGGCGTTTATACCGCAGGCTGAAAAAGAAGGGTGGTGTCTGTCATTACGGACGGATGCGCGCGAGTTTGCGTCACGTCCCGCACATCGAACGCTGCTTGCGCTCTCATTAATGCCGGGTGTCGCCGAACGGTCTTCGCTGGTGATTCGAGATGACGATGGTCACTATTCCGACGCCTACCGGGCGCTGACAAGCAATTTTTACCTGTCGATGTAAGGCATGGAAAGAAGGTGTTACCTATGCGTAGCCCCGGGAACCACGGGATTTGGCGCACGTGGGCGGCTGAAGTGTGGTACAACTGGCCACCAGAGATCGGTGGGTTTGGTACTAAAATCACACTGGCTATCACACAAAGTAGAAAAGACTTTTGAAACGGAACTTAATGATGTGTATGGACTCCAATCAGGTGCTTGCTCAAAGATTTAGAACGTGGCTGGCATTACGTAACCTAGGCGTGGAGACAAATTTGAGGAGATATTACCTCGGATGAGCGAGCAGTTGACAGATCAGGTTCTGGTTGAACGGGTCCAGAAAGGCGATCGGAAATCGTTCAATTTACTGGTCGTTCGTTATCAGCACAAAGTGGCGAGCCTGGTATCTCGTTACGTCCCTCCGGGCGACGTGCCGGATGTCGCTCAGGAATCATTTATCAAAGCCTATCGTGCGCTCGAGTCTTTTCGCGGCGATAGTGCATTTTATACGTGGTTATATCGCATTGCGGTGAACACGGCGAAAAATTATCTGGTTGCTCAGGGGCGGCGCCCTCCGCCAAGCGACGTTGACGCCAGCGACGCTGAGAATTATGAAAATGCCAGCGCGTTGAAAGAAATATCGAACCCTGAGAATTTAATGCTGTCTGATGAGTTGCGTCGGATAGTGTTTCGCACGATTGAGTCATTGCCGGAGGATTTACGACTGGCAATCACGCTGCGGGAACTGGATGGCCTGAGCTATGAAGAGATAGCCGTAATCATGGGGTGTCCGGTAGGCACCGTGCGTTCGCGTATCTTCCGTGCACGCGAAGCTATTGATAATAAAGTACAACCGCTTATTCAGCGTTAACTTGTGTGAACGTTCATCATGACCGATTTGACAAGGTAAGGGTGTAAGGTATGCAGAAAGAAAAACTTTCCGCTTTAATGGATGGCGAGGCTGTCGACAACGAACTGCTGAGCGTTTTGTCGAAAGACGAAACACTGCAGGAAAGCTGGCAGCGTTACCACGTAGTGCGCGATACATTGCGCAATGAGGTCTGCGAACACGTGTTGCACGTTGACGTCGCAGCCCGTGTCGCGGCCGCATTAGAGCAGGAACCTGTTCTCTTCAACCCGCAGGCGGCGCCCGAATCCCAGCCACATCCTCGGACCTGGCAAAATCTGTCGTTCTGGAACAAGGTGCGTCCACTGGCGGCGAATCTGACGCAAATCGGCGTTGCGGCCTGTGTCTCTCTGGCGGTCATCGTCGGCGTGCAGCACTACCAGCAAGGCGGTGTAGCGACGGACGGCGCGGTCGAAGCCCCGGCATTCAGCACGCTTCCTGCTTTGGGATCCGCATCGCCGGTCAGCCTGAGCGTACCAGCCGAAACCAGCGTCAATACGGTGGGACAGCGGCAGCAACAGGCCCAGCATGAGCGTATTAATGCGCTGCTGCAGGATTATGAGCTGCAGCGCCGAGTGCATTCTGACCAGCTGCGTTTTGACCAACATGAAGATCAACAGGCTGCCGTACAGGTGCCTGGAACCCAATCATTAGGAATGCAGCCGCAGTAATGAAGCGCTTTTTGTTTATCACCGCGCTGTTTTTCGGCGGCGCGAGTTACTCCAGCATCGCCCCGGCTCAGGACAACTCCGGGGCGATGTTGCAACAAATGAGCCGGGCCAGCCAGTCTCTGAGCTACGAAATCTACTTCATCAACATATCTCGCCAGGGTATTGAGTCTTTTCGCTATCGTCACACGTTAGCGGGAAAGGATACGTTGGCTCAGTTGCTTCATCTCGACGGCCCGCGTCGGGAAGTAGTTCAACGTGCTCGTAATATCAGCTACTTTGAAACCAATCTCGATCCTTTCACGCTTTCCGGCGATCACATGGTCGATGCGCTGCCTGCGTTAATCTACGCCAACTTCTCACGGCTGTCTGCTTATTACGACTTCATCCCCACCGGGCGTATTCGCCTTGCCGATCGTCAGAGCGACGTTGTACGCATCGTCTCCCGGGACGGCACGCGCTTTAGCTATGTAATTTGCCTGGATGCGACCTCAAGGCTGCCGCTGCGCGTCGACTTGCTGGATCAGAATGGCGAACTGCTGGAGCAGTATCGCGTTCTCTCCATGACGGTGGACGGTTCTGTGCAGTCGGACATGAAAAACCTGGATCGTATGAGCCTGCCGCCGTTGCTTAGCGTCCCCACGGAGGCATCGGCCGATTTCGCGTGGTCGACACAGTGGTTGCCGAGCGGCGTTGAAGAGATATCGCGTAGCCAGCGACCGCTTCCCAGCGGAGGCGTACCGGTGGAATCTCGACTCTACAGCGACGGATTATTTAGCTTTTCTGTGAACGTCAACCCGGTTGGCGACACGCATCCGGACCAGAACGCGCTGCTCGGACGGCGGATGATCCACTCCGTCGTGCGAGACAAACACGAAATCACCGTGATTGGCGAACTGCCGTTGGCTACGGCCAAGCGCATCGCTGACAGCGTGAGCTTTAAGATACCCTGACTGGTTGTCGCAAAGGGGCCGTGACATGAGATGAGCCATGCTGGGCGCTAGGTCGGATAAACCACATTATCGAGAAGCCAATCTCTCTTCCCTGCGGGCAGACCCGCTTCCTTGCCCCCGGGCCGTATGGCCCATGAGCGACGGGGTGAGCCTCCGTCCTTTTCAGACATCATATGCCGCCTCTCATGCCGCAAAGTGAACGGTTTTCCTCCACAAGGCGAATAGGCGAGACTCCGTGATGATAAACCGTCTTATATAGACGGCCCATGACTAGGTTTTCCCCTGTATGGCATGTAGAATGCTGCGATTCAGGCCTATGACAACGGTCAGCGTTGTTGGCTAATGCGCATGCCGATCGGCAAGACTTTAGAAATACCAAGGTAGAAAAACTTTAATAATGAAGCGTATACGAAATTTTTCCATCATTGCCCACATCGACCACGGTAAGTCGACGCTTTCTGACCGCATCATTCAAATCTGTGGCGGATTAACCGAGCGTGAAATGGCGGCGCAGGTTCTGGATTCTATGGACCTCGAGCGCGAGCGCGGGATCACCATCAAGGCACAAAGCGTCACGCTGGATTATAAGGCCACCGACGGCCACACCTACCAGTTGAACTTCATCGACACCCCGGGACACGTCGACTTCTCTTATGAAGTTTCCCGTTCTCTGGCCGCCTGTGAAGGGGCGCTGCTGGTGGTGGATGCGGGGCAGGGCGTTGAGGCGCAGACGCTGGCTAATTGTTATACGGCGATTGAAATGGATCTGGAAGTGGTGCCGGTCCTGAACAAGATTGACCTTCCTGCGGCTGACCCGGATCGGGCGGCCCAGGAAATTGAAGATATCGTCGGGATTGATGCGACGGATGCGGTGCGTTGCTCGGCGAAAACCGGCGTCGGCGTTCCAGACATCCTCGAGCGTCTGGTGCGGGATATCCCACCGCCGGTCGGCGACCCAGACGCGCCGCTGCAGGCGTTGATCATCGACTCCTGGTTCGATAACTATCTGGGCGTGGTGTCTCTGATCCGTATCAAAAACGGCTCCCTGCGCAAGGGCGATAAAATCAAGGTCATGAGCACCGGTCAGGTCTACAACGCCGAGCGTCTGGGTATCTTCACGCCGAAACGCGTGGATCGCGATACGCTCAACTGTGGCGAAGTGGGTTGGTTGGTCTGCGCGATTAAAGACATTCTGGGCGCGCCGGTCGGCGATACCCTGACGCTGGCGCGCAAACCGGCGGAGAAAGCGCTGCCGGGCTTCAAGAAAGTGAAACCTCAGGTTTATGCAGGTCTGTTCCCCGTCAGCTCCGACGACTATGAGTCGTTCCGCGATGCGCTGGGCAAACTCAGCCTGAACGATGCCTCCCTGTTTTACGAGCCGGAAAGTTCAACGGCGCTGGGCTTCGGTTTCCGCTGCGGCTTCCTCGGCCTGCTGCACATGGAGATCATTCAGGAGCGTTTGGAGCGTGAATACGATCTGGACCTGATCACCACGGCTCCGACGGTGGTATACGAAGTTGAAACCACGGCGGGTGAAGTCATCTACGTGGACAGTCCCTCCAAGCTGCCGGCGATTAACAATATCGCCGAGCTGCGTGAGCCTGTCGCTGAGTGTCACATGCTGCTGCCGCAGGAGTTTCTGGGCAACGTCATCACTCTGTGCGTGGAAAAACGCGGCGTGCAGACCAACATGGTGTACCACGGCAATCAGGTTGCGCTGACTTACGACATCCCTATGGCGGAAGTGGTGCTGGACTTCTTTGACCGTCTCAAATCCACCTCGCGCGGTTATGCGTCGCTGGACTACAATTTTAAGCGGTTCCAGGCTTCCAACATGGTGCGCGTCGACGTCCTGATCAACGGCGAGCGTGTCGATGCGCTGGCGTTGATTACGCACAACGACAATGCGCCGTATCGCGGTCGCGATCTCGTGGAAAAAATGAAAGAGCTTATCCCGCGTCAGCAATTTGATATTGCGATTCAGGCGGCGATCGGCAACCACATTATCGCGCGTTCCACCGTCAAGCAACTGCGTAAAAACGTGCTGGCCAAATGTTATGGCGGCGATGTGAGCCGTAAGAAAAAGCTGCTGCAGAAGCAGAAAGACGGTAAGAAACGAATGAAACAGGTCGGCAACGTTGAGCTGCCGCAGGAAGCGTTTTTGGCCATTCTGCACGTGGGCAAGGACAGTAAATAATTTCATAGGAGTTGGCATGGCCAATATGTTCGCCTTGATTCTAACGCTCGCTACGCTGGTTACCGGCGTGGTGTGGTGTCTGGACCGTTTCAAATGGGCGCCGGCACGGCGCGCCAGACTGGCTCATTCAGGCCAGCAGTCTAACGGTACGGCTGGAGAGCAAACGCTCTCCAGCAGCATCAAACAGCCGGGCTGGATTGAAACCTGCGCCTCAGTGTTCCCTGTTCTGGCGGTGGTGCTGGTGGTACGTTCTTTCATCTACGAACCGTTTCAGATCCCGTCGGGTTCGATGATGCCTACGCTGTTAATCGGTGATTTTATTCTGGTGGAAAAGTTTGCCTACGGCATCAAAGATCCGATTACCCAGACAACGCTGATTGAAACCGGACATCCCAAGCGTGGCGATATCGCGGTATTTAAATACCCCGAAAACCCGAGTCTGGACTACATCAAACGCGTGGTCGGCCTGCCGGGCGATCGCGTGAGCTATGATCCTGTCGCTAAGCAGGTGACGATCCAGCCGGCGTGTTCACAGTCCTCTGATTGCGAGAAAGCGTTAGCCGTCACCTATAGCAACGTACAGCCAAGCGACTTTGTTCAGACCTTCAATGGCATGGGCGGTGAAAGCAGCAACGGTTTTTATCAGGTCCCGACGGGTGAGCAGGCAAAAGGCATTCGTCTGACGACGCGTAAAGAAACCTTGGGTGACGTGACGCACGATATTTTGACGGTTCCGATCGCGCAGGATCAACTGAGCCTTTACTATCACCAGCCTCATCAGCCGTTGAGCACGTGGGCCGTGCCGGCAGGCAGTTACTTCATGATGGGCGATAACCGTGACAACAGCGCAGACAGCCGTTACTGGGGCTTTGTGCCGGAAAGAAACCTGGTCGGTAAAGCCACGGCAATCTGGATGAGCTTTGAAAAACAGGAAGGCCAATGGCCTACTGGCATACGTCTGAGCCGGATTGGCGGTATTCATTAATACAACGTAATAAACACGCGATATGTTTGCGCCTTCCGTTGTAGAATATTTTTGACATAAATAAACGCAGGCTCCCTCGCGGGAGCCAGTGCAAACGAAACAGTTTTGGCACTATTAAGAGTTCAGCAGGGCTGTTCCGTATGCTGTGGTTAAAAAGCACGATTGATATTGGTAACACATGAACCCCATTCTCATAAATCGTTTACAAAAAAAACTGGGCTATACTTTCCGACAATATGATCTTCTACTGCAGGCCCTGACGCATCGTAGCGCCAGCAGTAAACACAATGAACGGCTGGAATTCCTCGGGGACTCCATTCTGAGCTTTGTGATCGCCAATGCGCTCTATCACCGTTTCCCCCGCGTTGATGAAGGGGATATGAGTCGAATGCGCGCCACGCTGGTGCGCGGCAACACGCTGGCGGAGATTGCGCGCGAGTTCGAGTTGGGTGAATGTCTGCGTCTGGGGCCGGGAGAGTTGAAGAGCGGCGGTTTCCGTCGTGAATCCATTCTGGCAGATACGGTTGAAGCGCTGATCGGCGGCATTTTCCTAGATAGCGATATCCAGATGGTCGAGAAGCTGATCCTCGAGTGGTATCAGAGCCGTCTGAACGAAATCAGCCCCGGCGACAAGCAAAAAGATCCCAAAACCCGACTGCAGGAGTTTCTGCAGGGACGGCATTTACCGCTGCCTACCTATCTGGTGGTGCAGGTACGTGGTGAAGCGCACGATCAAGAGTTCACCATACACTGTCTGGTCAGCGGGTTTAGCGAACCGGTGGTCGGCACGGGGTCGAGCCGTCGTAAAGCTGAGCAGGCTGCGGCAGAACAAGCGTTAATACAGCTGGAGCTTGAATGAGCGAAGAACAGAATTACTGCGGCTTTGTCGCGATTGTAGGCCGTCCGAATGTCGGTAAATCCACATTGCTGAACCAGCTGCTGGGTCAGAAGATTTCTATTACCTCCCGTAAACCGCAGACGACGCGCCACCGTATTATGGGCATCCACACGGAAGGGCCTTATCAGGCGATCTACGTGGACACCCCCGGGCTGCATATCGAAGAAAAACGGGCGATTAACCGGTTGATGAACCGCGCCGCCAGCAGTTCTATCGGCGACGTCGAACTGGTCATTTTTGTTGTCGAAGGGACGCACTGGACCGAAGACGATGAAATGGTGGTCAACAAACTGCGCGATCAAAAACATCCCGTGCTGCTGGCTATCAACAAAGTCGATAACGTGACGGACAAAAGTAAACTGTTGCCGCACATTCAGATGATCAGTCAGAAAATGAAGTTTCTGGATGTCGTACCGATGAGCGCCGAGAAAGCCATGAATGTCGACACTATCGCCAGCATCGTCCGTAAATGTCTGCCGCAGGCGGAGCACCACTTCCCGGAAGACTACATCACCGATCGTTCTCAGCGCTTCATGGCCTCCGAGATTATCCGTGAGAAGCTGATGCGTTTTCTGGGCGAAGAGCTGCCGTACTCTGTGACTGTGGAAATCGAGCGTTTTGTCGCAAACGAACGCGGCGGTTTCGATATCAACGGTCTGATTTTGGTTGAGCGCGAAGGCCAGAAGAAAATGGTGATCGGCAATAAAGGCTCCAAGATCAAAACCATCGGCATCGAAGCTCGTCAGGACATGGAGCAGATGTTCGAGGCAAAAGTTCATCTGGAGCTGTGGGTTAAAGTGAAATCCGGCTGGGCGGACGACGAACGTGCGCTGCGCAGTCTGGGTTATATCGACGACCTCTAAGGGGCCCCGCCTATGGAAGGCTGGCAGCGCGCATTTGTCTTGCATGGGCGCCCTTACAGTGAAACCAGCCTGCTGCTGGATCTGTTCACGGAGAATCAGGGCCGTGTGCGGATATTGGCGAAAGGCGCCCGGGCGCGGCGTTCCAGCCTGAAAGGATGTCTTCAGCCGTTCACGCCGCTGCTGGTACGCTGGAGCGGCCGGGGTGATGTCAAAACGCTTCGCAATGCCGAGCCGGTTTCTCTGGCTCTTCCCATCAGCGGTAGTACGCTGTACAGCGGCCTGTACGTTAACGAACTGCTCACTCGGGTTCTCGAGTTCGAAACCAACTTCTCCGCGCTGTTCTTCGATTACCTGCACTGTCTGCAACAGCTGGCCGCGCTCGACGGCTCGCCTGAACCGGCGTTGCGTCGCTTCGAGCTGGCGCTGCTGGGGCATTTGGGATATGGCGTCGACTTTCTTCACTGCTCCGGCAGCGGCGAGGGCGTCGCGGACGACATGACCTATCGCTATCGGGAAGAGAAAGGGTTTATCGCCAGTCTGGTGGTGGACCGCCTCAGTTTTACCGGACGCGAACTTCGCTCGCTGGCGGCTAGGGAGTTCCCCGATGCGGACACGTTGCGCGCCGCCAAACGGTTCACCCGCATGGCGCTTAAACCCTACCTCGGCGGTAAACCGCTCAAGAGCCGCGAGCTGTTCCGACAGTTTGTGATCAAACCGCCCGAGCCTGCACAGTCGCAAGAAGAGTAACGTCGGGAATACCAAACAGGATTGGCGGCGGTGTAAACTGACGCCATTGATGAGATAACGAGTAAGGATGGATCATGACTGAGCTGTTGTTAGGTGTAAATATCGATCATATCGCCACGTTGCGTAACGCCCGGGGAACGGCGTATCCCGATCCGGTTCAGGCTGCTTTTATCGCTGAGCAAGCGGGGGCGGACGGTATTACCGTGCATCTGCGCGAAGACCGTCGCCACATTACGGATCGCGATGTGCGCCTGCTGCGCCAGACCATTCAGACGCGTATGAATCTGGAGATGGCGGTCACGGACGAAATGGTTTCCATCGCCTGCGAACTGCAGCCTCACTTCTGCTGCCTGGTACCGGAAAAACGGCAGGAAGTGACGACGGAGGGCGGTCTGGACGTCGCCGGACAACTGGACAAAATGCAGGACGCCGTGAAGAAGCTGAACGCTGCTGGAATTAACGTCTCTTTGTTTATCGATCCCGATCGCGCCCAAATTGATGCCGCCGTCGCCTGCGCCGCGCCCTACATCGAGCTGCATACCGGCGCTTACGCGGATGCCGACAGCGATGAGTCGCGCCAGCATGAGTTCGAACGCATTCGTGACGCCGCGACCTATGCGGCAGCCAAAGGGATCCGCGTGAATGCCGGTCACGGCCTGACCTACCATAACGTCCAGCCCATCGCCGCGCTGCCGGAAATGCACGAGCTGAATATTGGACACTCGATTATCGGGCGCGCGGTGATGGGCGGCTTACCGACTGCCGTCGCTGAAATGAAATCCTTGATGCGGGAAGCGCGTCGTTAATGGCGGTTCTGGGACTCGGCACCGACATCGTCGAAATCGCGCGTATCGAAGCGGCCGTTGAGCGTTCGGGCGATCGTCTCGCGCGTCGCATTTTGAGCGACGCCGAGTGGGCGATTTACCAGGAACATCAGCAGCCGATACGCTTTCTGGCAAAACGCTTTGCGGTGAAGGAAGCGGCGTCTAAAGCATTTGGCACGGGAATTCGTCAGGGTTTGGCATTCGCCCAATTCGAGGTATTCAACAATGATTTGGGTAAGCCATGCCTGCGCTTTCTTGGTCGAGCGGCGAAATTTGCGCAAGAACTGGGCGTGCAGCATGTGCACGTCTCACTTGCGGATGAGCGGCGCTATGCGTGCGCCACCGTCATTGTGGAAAGCTGACAGTTTAGAGTTGGTCGGTGTGGTGTAGCCGGACATATTTTTCCCACAGCCGATCCTGATCTTCCACGTGCGCTGGGTCCGTGACGATGGTGTTATCGATTGGGCACACTTTCTGGCAGGTTGGAGTGTCGTAGTGACCGACGCACTCCGTGCAGCGCTCAGCATCGATTTCGTAGGTCTCCATTCCCATTGATATAGCCTGATTCGGGCACTCTGGCTCGCACATATCGCAGTTGATGCAGCGTTTAGTAATTAATAATGCCATTAGATCTTTCCCATTTTTTGCCGCTATCGAGCGACCTGTCCGCAACCATCGCACCTGATGAAGTCATCTTCGCCTGAGCCACAACTCTCGATGCGATCTCCACATCTGTGGGTGGACAGGGGGCCGCGCGTTTCTCAAAAAGAGGCATCATCGGCGGCGCGCACTTTAGCATAAAAGCGATATAAGCCCAACGGCATGGGGCGCTCAATGAGTGATGATGCTTGACTAAAAGAGAGGATTCTGCGGGACGAAACGGTTTGAATGATCCTTCAGGAGCGGTATTTCGAATCCGCCGTCCTACAAATCTGTGTTTTTATTATTATTAAATCTCTATTTATTATGCGCTGTATTATTCCGTTCGCCGGTAAAGGGCAGTCTGCGCTAACTGACTGGTTGTATGGGAAATAATCAAAAATAGGCCTTGTTCGCGGGGCGGCATTTTACTGCCCGCGGCATCCGATGGAGTACAGCACAAAATCACCGTTTACTCTCTGGATTGAGCTCCTAGGCGGTGTGTAAATTAGTCTTTATCATTAGGTGCTAAAAAACTACGATTCCACAGCCCTTTGATAAACCGGTCAAATTCGCAACACAGCAATGTGCCTGTCACGTTTACATCGTAATGTAGCCCACATTACGTTAACTGCCTCCGAATTTACTTTCATCGCGGTCAGGGCTGTTTTCTGGAACTGTGGGATTATTTTAGTCATTCAGCGTATGTCTAACGACGGAATATATAGAGTGCATCAAATCAGTCAGCTTAATCAGTTTGGGCCCATTCCACCCAGTGGTGGGCCGGAGACAAAAGATGACGTTGATTTTTTGCTCAGTTGCCGCCGGAAATACACTTTCCAGCCGATTTATCGAACAACCGGACGCTTGCTGGGCGTCGAGCTATTAACGGCAATTTCGCATCCTACCGTCCCTCATCAAGCGCTTTCTCCCGAAGTCTACTTTGCTCGTATCGATGTCGGCATGCGCCTTAAAATCGTTATCGAGCAGATGCAGCTCTTGCGTCGCCTGCATCGCCGCTTTGTTCGGGATGACCTGCTGGCCTCAGTCAATATCGACGGGCCGGTGCTGATGGCTTTGCAGAAAAACCTGCAGGCAAAAAAGCTGATTGCCAGTATGCCTTGGTTGCGTTTTGAGCTGGTGGAGTGTCAGGAAGGTTTGCCTAAAGAGCTGCTGAACGCGTTGCCCGAAGCCAGCCGCCTATGGCTGGATGATTTCGGCTGCGGTGTAGCCAACTTTTCTTCTCTGTTGATGGTACGGCACGATTGCATCAAAGTCGCCCGAGAGCTGTTCGTCATGCTTCGGCAAACTGAAGAAGGACGCCAGATTTTTCATCTGCTGATCACGTTGATGACCCGTTACTGTAATTACATTGTCGTTGAAGGCGTGGAAACGGAAAACGAATGGGTTATGGTCAAAGAGTCCAACGCAACCGCAGCACAAGGCTATTTCCTTTCTCGCCCCCAGTCATTTGAATATTTCGAGTCATTAAAACTCGAATTCTAACGTCGCCTGTAGTCAATCCTATCTTTTTACAGAGTTCCATTTTCTTTTAATTTCACATACGGCGAGCCGATGGGATGAATAGTTTCGAATATAGGGCTATTTGAAGCGACAGGGCCTAAAGAATGTGATGATAAAAACAAAGTGTTTGATTAAGAAAATTTAAACTGTAGATGTTTAACTCTTTAATTTGGTTTAATTGTAGTTAATTATGTTAATTTGTCTATTAATAACGGTATATAATAATGATTGACGCTATGTACATCGGCGTCCGTCTCTTGCGGTTTAACTTGTAGAAAACAAAAGAAATAACCAATTGATTTCTATCAATAAAAAATCAATGGTTTGCTTGTAACGATCAATAATTTACGCATGATAGGTTTTTGTGATTAAAAGGGTGTTAATTATTGGTATAATTGATTTGCTTCATTACAATTGATAGTCAAAATACAGCGCAGGCTGAATGCATAAAGATTAACTTTAAAATATTAGTAAAACTTATAAAAGTGTTGGCGGTATATATAACAAAAAAGCTGAATTTTTTTATTTGATTATTTCTATCTTCACGCAGTGATATTTGGGGGGCGTTATGCTTACATTCCTATGCTTTTGAACTCTCAGCCTGGCCGGATATTTTTTTCATTTATCCCATCAACTCTCCGGAAATCTGCCAACTCTGAAAAACTGAATAGGGGGACGTTATTACCGGGATTTTTCGTCTTCAGTGATGCGCTGTGTTCGTTCAGGACCCTACGGCCCTGAGGAGAGTGTTATTGTGTATGAAATTATAATAACTCTATTGATTATTCTCTTGGGTGTATCTTCGTTACGAAACCGTAAGCGCCAGGAAAAGTCCAGCACTGAAAATAAAAAGCTGGATTTTTTGAACATGGTTCTGTTTGCCGCGGAATACAGTCCTGCTGCTCTACTCATTGCCAACGAAAATTGCGAAATTATCTATGTAAACAGACAGTTCATCTCCATGTCAGGGTACGACGCTGAGGAGGTGATTGGTAAAAATACCAGTATTCTTAGCTCGGGGATGACCAATGCCAGAGTTTATGAAGAGCTTTGGGATACGCTGAATAAAGGCGATATATGGAATGGGGAGTTTATTAATCGCAAAAAAAATGGTCAGTTGTATTGGGAAAAAGCCAGCATTGTAAAGATATATAATAAGGCGAGTAACGCTATTCAGTATGTCGGCATTAAAATGGATATTACAGAGAGAAAAACAAAAGAGTATCACGATAATTCCTACAACCGGGCGTTAGAATTGTTGTCCAGCGGGGCGCCTCTTAAAGATATTCTCGATGCCATTATTTTTAGTGTAGAAGAGAAGAGCCCTGGAAGAATCGTCTGTTCAGTCCTGCTGATTGACAAGGACAAGAAATGTTTGACTCTCGGCTCTGCACCCAGCCTGCCGGGTTTTTATAAAAATGCCATTCATAACGTGAAGATTGCCGACGGCGCAGCATCGTTTGGTACGGCAGCACATACCGGTAAACGGGTCATTGCAGAAGACATCTCCACCGATCCGAGCTGGTCGCTCTATAAAGGTCTGGCGTTGTATGCCGGCTTACGCTCCTGCTGGTCTGAACCCGTGTTCGGACAAAATGATGAAATATTAGCTGTACTTAGCGTTTATCATCGCAAAGTCTACTCTCCGGCCAAAGACGAAATCGAATCCATTGAGAAGTCCGCGCAGTTGGTCTCCGTCGCCATTGAACGCTATCGCGCCATCGATATGCTGCGCCGCAGCGAAGAGCACTATCGCCAGCTGGCGCACTATGATTCCCTGACGTCCTTGGCCAACGGGCTGACCTTTGCGGAACAGATGGAGCAGGCTATTCAGCTTTCGAAGCAGACGGGGCGTAAAATCGCGCTGATGTTCCTGGATTTGGACAAATTCAAGCAGATCAATGACACTTTCGGCCATGCCGTCGGCGACCTGCTGTTGAAGGAAGCGGCCGCGCGAATGCGCCTTGCCGTTCGCGATAGCGATACGGTATATCGCCGCAGCGGCGACGAATTTATTATTCTCCTGCAAGGGATCAAAGAGCAGGAGAACACGCTGTATGTGGCGGATAAAATCCACTATGCGCTGAATGAGCCTTTCGAAATTGAAGGTAAAACGCTCGATATTTCCTGTAGCATCGGCATTGCCCTTTATCCTGAGCACGGCGCCGACGCGCTGTCGCTCGCCATCAATGCCGACGCCGCCATGTATCAGGCCAAAACGCGGGGACGCAGCCAGACCATGATCTACCATGATGTAAACACTCACTGATCCCTGCCGTATTTCGCTGTGCGATGATGTTTGTCGCTGGGGCGGCGAAGTAGGATGAGGGCCGACGTTAAATCACGGGCAACGGCCCACTTTGTTCGAATCAAGTTCTCAGCAAGGTTGCTTCCGCGATTTCATGACGCAAATGGGTATTCACTTCAAACGCCGCATTTGCTCGGGGACGGGCGGGTCATCGAAACGAAAAAGGCTAAGAACTCTGCCAAAAAAAACGGGCCGCCCTTAGAGGTTGCCCGTCATACGTTGACGTTCCGATCAGTCCATAACCGATTGATTAGCGTAAATGCTACCTCTCTCGCAGCGCTTCCGCCTTGGCTCGCAGGATGGGTTTAAGCAGATAACGCAGTATGGTTTTCTTACCGGTCATAATATCCACGGTCGCGACCATTCCTGGGATGACCAGCAGCGGTTTGTCTTCGTTACCCAGATGATTTTTCTCGGTGCGCAGGCGGATCACGTAGTAGCTGCGTCCCTCTTTATCCGTCACGGTATCCGGGCTGATTTGTTCCAGGTGTCCTTTCAAACCGCCATAAATGGTGTAGTCGTAGGCGGTGAATTTGATCACTGCCTGCTGACCGGGATGTAAAAAGGCAATGTCCTGTGGGCGAATACGAGCTTCAATCAGCAGGCTATCGTCCAGCGGTACGATTTCAACCAGATCGTTACCCGGCTGAATAACGCCGCCGATAGTATTCACCAGAATCTGTTGCACGATGCCGCGGACGGGCGACACCACCAGCGTCCGGTTGACGCGGTCTTCCAGTGCTTTGCCCGTTGCCGCAATCTTGTTGAGATTGGTTTGCGCTTCATTTAACTGCGATAAGGCTTCGCTTTTATAGCGGCCGTGAGTCTCTTCGATTTTGTTATCGATTTCCTTCAATGCCGCCTCGGCGCGCGGAATGGACAGCGTTACCGAATCCATCTGGCCGCGGGTTTCGACCTCGGAGCGACGCAGACGAAGAATTTCGACCTTAGAAATAGCGCCTTCCTTAATCAACGGCTCGGACATTCTGATTTCCTGCTGCAGCAAATTCAGACTGCTGCGGTATTGCTCCTGCCTGGAAACATAATCACGCAGCTCCTGGCGTCGTTGCACCAGTTGTTCTTTTAGGCCGGAGATTTCGTTGTTGAACTGCCGCTTGCGGTTGTTGTAGAGATCCCGCTCGCCGGTGGCGACGGTAGGAGCCTGCTTTTCCACCTCGGCGGGCAGTGTGAGCGGCGTGTCGTTGATCTCCGCATTCAGTCTGGCGATTCGGGCCACCAGAGACAGTCGGTCAGCCTCGGTTTCACCGACGTTGGAAGCAAAACGGGTGTCATCCAGACGCAACAGCGGCTCGCCTGCCTTAACGATTTGCCCCTCGTGCACGAAAATCTCGCTCACGATCCCGCCTTCAAGGTTCTGAATTTTCTGTAGCCGGGTGGAGGGAATGGCTTTCCCTTCGCCGTGTGTCACCTCGTCGATTTCGGCGAAAGCGGCCCACAGCAGGAAAAAACTGATGCATGCCAGAATTACCCATAGCGTGACGCGAATAATTCGGGGCGCATCTTCCACCATGGCCTGACTGACTTCGGGCATGGTCTGCGCATCGCTGTTTTTACGAGATGCTTGAAAATAGGCCAGGATTTTTTTAGTGCTTTCAACGAGACGCATTGATCTGCCCCTTCTTTAATGCATCCATCACGATGGCTTTCGGACCGTCGGCAATAATGCGGCCTTTATCCATGATGATCAGGCGGTCAACCAGCGACAGCATGGACACGCGGTGCGTCACCAGCAGCAGCGTCTTGTTGATCAATGCGGATTGCAGAGCCTGCTTGAGGCGATCTTCGTTGCTGTTATCCATGGAGCTGGTGGGTTCATCCATAACCAGAATCGGCGGCTCCAGCAGCAGGGCGCGTGCAATGGCCACGGCTTGACGTTGGCCGCCCGAGAGCTGTAAACCGCGCTCGCCGACCTGCAGGTTGAAGCCGTCGGGATGAAGCCGGGCGAACTCGCTGACGCCGGCGATTTCGGCGGCGCGCAGCATGGCTTCGTCTTCTACATAGCGTGCGCCGCAAATCAGGTTATCGCGCAGCGAGCCGCTGAACAGCTGGATATCCTGCGGGACATAACCGATGTTGTGGCGCAGATCGCTGACGTCCAACTGCCGCGAGTCTACCCCATCGATCAGCAGATTGCCGCTGGTCGGTTGGTAGAGATTGACGAGTAATTTTTCCAGCGAACTTTTGCCTGACCCGGTTCGCCCAATGATGCCGACTTTCTCACCTGGCTGAATGGTCAGGTTAATGTTCGACAGAGAAAGCATCTTCTGTTCGGGGTAATTGAAGGTCACATCGCGAAACTCAATGCCGCCGATGATGTTTTCGCGTTTTAGCGGGCGTTCGTCTTCCTTGCGCTCCTGCGGCAGCTCCATCATCTGCTCGGTCGTCACCATCGTCAATTTGGCCTGCTGATAGCGGGTGACCAGACCGGAAAGTTGTCCCAGCGGAATCAAGGCGCGTCCGTTAAGCATGTAGCAGGCGATGAGCGCACCCATACTCAGTTTACCGTCAATCAACAGATAAACGCCGACGACGATCATGATGACGCCCGCCAACTGCTGGAACCACTGGGTCAGGTTGACCGCCAGAGAAGAGAGCGTTTTTGCCCGCATTTCCAGACGGCTGAGGCTGCCGATCGTCTGTTCCCACTGATGCTGGCGCTCGCTTTCCGCGTTATTGACCTTAATCGCATCAAGCCCGGTCAGCGTCTCAATCAACGTTGCCTGACGTTCGCTCGCCAGATGCAGCGATTTTTCGATGGTCGAGGTCAGCGGTTTTTGCAGCGCCCAACTCACCAGCAAGGCCAGAGGGAAGGCGAGTATGGGGATCCACACCAGCGGGCCGCCGATGATGCCAATGACCAGCAGCAGCAGCAAAGTAAAGGGAAAATCGATTAGCGTGGTCAGCGTCAGCGAGGACAGAAAATCCCGCAGCAGCTGAAATTCATGGATATTTTGCGCGAAGCTGCCGACCCGGGCGGGACGCGCTTTCATCGCCATGCCGGTGATGCGTTCGAACAGCGTGGCGGAAAGGATAAGGTCGGTTTTTTTACCCGCGATATCCAGACAGATACTGCGCAGCGTGCGCAATATCAGATCGAAAAAGAAAGCGCCGCTGACGCCGAGGGCAAGTACCCATAGCGTTGACGTCGCCTGATTGGGTACCACGCGGTCATAAACGTTCATCACGAAGAGTGGGGTGGCGAGCGCGATGATGTTGATGAGCAGGCTGGCGAGAATCGCGTCCATATACAGGAAGCGGGACAGCTTCAGCGTGTCCTTGAACCAGGATTTTGTGCGCGGGATCAACGAGGTTTGCTGCAGATCGAACGAATGTCGGGGCTGCGCGAACATCACTAATCCCAGATAGTTTTGCTGCAAAGTACTATGGTCGACGACGATTTCGCCGCCCTCGGTTTCACTGGGCATGATGCGGGCGCTGCCGTCGCTGTTCCAACCCAGCAGGATGGCAGAGCGGCCTTCTCGCATCAGCAGCATCGCGGGCAACGACATGCCGGAGATCGCATTCAGCGGCCGCTTGAGCACGCGGGCCTGTAGTCCTGCGCGCGCTGCGGCACGCGGCAGCAGTTCAACCGTCATTCGTTGCTCTGCGAGCGGCAACCCGGCGGTCAGCGTAGTACGGCTGGCGGATTTTCCCTGAAGTTTGCAAAGTATCAACAGGCTATCAAGCAGGGGGTCATCGTGACGATTGCGAGGGTCATGGTTTACGGAAGCAGCAGCGTCGGTGCTGCCAGGTGGTTGTTCATGCTGTGGCATCATTAACCAAACATTCCTTAACTGAGAATGCCTTTTCCGCGGACGGAAAAGGCATGGGCTGACTGAAAATTATTGTAAGTCAGGCAGATCTACCTGCGTATTGACAGCGCTCAGGCTCTGACCTGCGGATGGCGCAGGAATCGACAGGCTGCTCAACAGGTCGCCCATACGGGCTTTCAGTCGATATTGGCTGTACAGCGACAGGAAGCGAATTTCGACCATTCTGCGCTGTGCAGTAAAGCGCTCATTTTCACTGTCCAGCACGTCCAGCAGGGTGCGTTCGCCCAGACTAAACTGCTTCTGGTATGCGTCGCGCACGCGGCGGCTACGTTCTGCATATTCTTGCGCGATAGGCAGCTGTTGGCGCGCATTATTCATCGCGGACCAGGAAAGACGCAACTCTTCATTCAACTGACGTAGCATGTTATTACGTACATCTTCCGCTTCTTTGACCTGGAAAGCTTTCGATTCCAAGGTTGCTTTGGTGCTGCCGCCCTCATACAGGTTATAGCGCATCCGCAGCATGGCCTGCCATTCGTTGTATTTACCGCGCGTTCCGTCGACATTTTCGTCTAATGTGCGGGCAAGCTCAACGTTGAATTTGGGATAAAAACCTGATTTTTGAGCCTCGTACTGCTTTCTGGTCGCCTCTATATCTGACTCGGCAGACTTCAGAATCGGGCTATTCGCAACCATGATGCGTTTGGCATCAACCAGCGTAGCGGGAATGTTCAGCAGATCGTTGCTCGGGATCTGCAGGCCCACCGGTTCTTTACCTACGACGCTGAAATAATTGCTTTCCGCATCGGTCAGGTTGGTTTGTTCGGTCAGCACATTGTTGCGCGCCTGCGCGACACGCGCTTCCGCCTGTTCCAGGTCGGCCAGACGACTGACGCCCTGCTCGGAACGCAGTTTGATCTGATCGTAAATACGCTGGTTGGTGCTCAGGTTTTCCTCGGCAAGACGCAGAAATTCGTGACGCTGCAATACGTCGAAGTAGGCCTGGACCGCATCGAGAGCGCGAGTCTCGCTGGTGTTCAGCGTTTTATAGGCTCTGGAATTGACCGTCGCTTTTTGCTGAGCAACGGCATTGGCGGTCTCGAAACCATCAAAGACCATCTGACTCAGGTTGATTGATGTTTCCCGACGCGTAAGAATGTCGTTGTGACTGTTCTGAGCGCGGGTGGAAGGAGTATCGAGGTTCTCTTTGCCGATACCGGCGTTGAGAGAAATACTCGGTAGATAGCCCCCCTGGGCGGCACGTACATTTCTCTCCGCTGAATGGCGGCTGTTACTTGCCGCACTTATTTCAGGGTGAGTATTTAGCGTGTTTTCAATTGCATCTTTTAACGTATCAGCAAATGAAATAGGGGAAACCGTGATTAATAAAAGTAAAGAAACAAATGGATTTTTACGCTTCATATAACGCTTTTTCCTGAATGCCATTAATAATGAGTTATTTCTTTTTCAATAATGACCAAAGGAAACAGCATTCCATTAATAAAATGATAGCTGTCAATCCATTAGCCGCTTATCGAAAAAATTGGCGCATTACCGCAAATTCTTTGCTCTAATCGAGTAAAATTTTGGTAAGAATGTTCCAAATTTTTTATTATATTAGGGGCTGAGTCAAGTCATTGACGTCAGCTAAATACTTTCAGTTGCAATAATAAAGTAATAACAAGAGATTGAAATCATTCTTTAAAGCCTGATTTACGAAAAGGCTTTACATATAAATTTAATCGGTTTTTTCATTCGATGGTTTCCATCGAAAATATTGAGGAGAGGCTATAGTGAGTAGCGTTATCGGTACCATCAAATTTGTTATCGGACAAGTATTTGTCATAGCGCAGGATGGTACTCAACGTCAGGTTTCTGCTGGAGACCATATCTATCGCGGCGAGCAAGTGGCCACAGGCAATGCTGGCGCCGTTTCAATTTCACTGCCGGATGGACGGACTCTGGATTTGGGGCGCGATAGTCAGTGGAGCGAGTCCCAAAACCCCGGGACGACCACAGATCACCGTGCGACAGAGGCACAGGATGTCGCTGCCGTTCAGGAGGCCATCGCGAAGGGTTTGGACCCGACGCAGTCACTCGAGGCGACCGCCGCTGGCAATGATGCCAGCACTGACATCGGTGAAGCCGGCGAGGGTGGCGGCCATCGCGAAAACGTCGTATTGGACCTGACGGGCAACGTGGTTGATCCGACTTCTGGTTACGAGACCGCAACGCTAACTTCTACAACAGATGTTTCTTCCGAAGACATTTCCGGCGGCCGTCTCAGTTCAGATATGCCGACTGATTCTTCTTCTGAAGCGGCTTCTGCCGATACAACGGCTCCTTCGCTCGCCATTTCCTTCGCCGAAGACGGAAAGGTCGAGTTCAAATTTTCAGAGACGCCGAAAGATTTCGACCTGTCGGATATCACTGTTGATCATGGTACTGTCACCGGCCTGACTCAGGATCCTAACGATCCCACGCATTGGGTCGCGATTTTGACGCCGGAAAGCGATTACGAAGGTCCGGTATCTGTTACCGTGCCTGACGGCAGCTATACGGATGACGCCGGTAACTCCGGTCAGGGCTCACAAAGCTCCGTAACGGTTGATACACTGGCGCCGAACGCGACCATCGCCATTGACCCGATTACTGATGACAACCGCATTAATCTTGCCGAATCAAGCGAGATGCAAACTATCACTGGGCGTGTTGGCGGTGAGGTGAAAATCGGCGACACCGTGACGGTGACCATTGGTGGCAACACCTATAAAACCTCCGTTGTTGATGATGACGATGGCAACAACGTCTGGAGTGTGGATGTGGCGGGCAGCACCCTGGTCGATAACTCACAGATCCATGCTGAAGTCATTACCACTGATGATGCGGGCAACTTGACCACGGCGACCGACGATCGCGGCTATGAGGTCGACCTCATTGCGCCGGAAGCCAGCATCACCATTGATGATGTGACGTCAGATAACACGCTGAATATCGCCGAAGCCGGTCAGCCGCAGGCCATCACCGGTCGCGTCGGCAACGACGTGCAGGTCGGCGATACGGTGACCGTGACTATCGGCGACCGGTCTTATCAGACGACGGTGACCGCTTCCGATAACGGCAATGTGTGGAGCGTGAGCGTACCGGGCGAGGTACTGGCCGGTAACACTGAAATTCATGCGGAAGTTACCACCACCGACGCAGCCGGCAATGCCACCACGGCGGGGGCCGATCATAGCTACGCCGTCGATACCGCCGCGCCGGAAGCCAGCATCACCATTGACGATGTGACGTCAGACAACACGCTGAATATCGCCGAAGCCGGTCAGCCGCAGGCCATCACCGGCCGCGTCGGCAACGACGTGCAGGTCGGCGATACGGTGACCGTGACTATCGGCGATCAGGCATACCAGACCACCGTGACGGCGTCGGATAACGGCAATGTCTGGAGTGTGAGCGTACCGGGCAACGTGCTGGCCGGTAACGTGCAGATCCATGCCGAAGTGACCACTACCGATGCGGCCGGCAACCCGGCTACAGCCTCAGTCGACCACGGTTATACGGTCGACACGGCCGCGCCGGAAGCGTCGATCACTATCGACGACGTGACGGCAGACAACACTGTGAATATCGCCGAAGCCGGTCAGAATCAGGCCATCACCGGTCGCGTCGGCAACGACGTGCAGGTCGGCGATACGGTGACCGTGACTATCGGCGATCAGGCCTATCAGACGACGGTGACCGCCTCGGATAACGGCAACGCGTGGAGCGTAACGGTGCCGGGCGAGGTCCTGGCCGGAAACAGCCAGATCCATGCGGAAGTGACTACTACCGATGCGGCCGGCAACCCGGCTACAGCCTCTGTCGACCACGGTTATACGGTCGACACGGCGGCGCCGGAAGCGTCGATCACTATCGACGACGTGACGGCAGACAACACGCTGAATATCGCCGAAGCCGGTCAGCCGCAGGCCATCACCGGTCGCGTCGGCAACGACGTGCAGGTCGGCGATACGGTGACCGTGACCCTCGGCGATCAGGCCTATCAGTCGACGGTGACCGCTTCCGATAACGGCAACGTCTGGAGCGTGAGCGTACCGGGCGAGGTGCTGGCCGGTAACAGTCAGATCCACGCCGAAGTGACCACCACCGATGCAGCCGGCAATGCCACCACGGCGGGTGCCGATCACAGCTACGTCGTCGATACCGTCGCGCCGGAAGCGTCCATCACCATCGACGACGTGACGGCAGACAACACTGTGAATATCGCCGAAGCCGGTCAGAATCAGGCCATCACCGGCCGCGTCGGCAACGACGTGCAGGTGGGCGATACGGTCACCGTCACTATTGGCGACCAGTCGTACCAGACCACCGTCACCGCGTCGGATAACGGCAACGTCTGGAGTGTGACGGTGCCGGGCGAGGTACTGGCCGGTAATGCGCAGATCCATGCCGAAGTGACCACCACCGATGCAGCCGGCAACCCGGCTACAGCCTCTGCCGACCACGGTTATACGGTCGACACGGCGGCGCCGGAAGCCAGCATCACCATTGACGACGTGACGTCAGATAACACGCTGAATATCGCCGAAGCCGGTCAACCGCAGGCCATCACCGGCCGCGTCGGCAACGACGTCCAGGTGGGAGATACGGTCACCGTCACTATTGGCGACCAGTCGTACCAGACCACGGTGACCGCCTCTGATAACGGCAACGTCTGGAGCGTGACGGTGCCGGGCGAGGTACTGGCCGGTAATGCGCAGATCCATGCCGAAGTGACCACCACCGATGCAGCCGGCAACCCGGCTACAGCCTCTGCCGACCACGGTTATACGGTCGACACGGCGGCGCCGGAAGCCAGCATCACCATTGACGACGTGACGTCAGATAACACGCTGAATATCGCCGAAGCCGGTCAACCGCAGGCCATCACCGGCCGCGTCGGCAACGACGTCCAGGTCGGCGATACGGTCACCGTCACTATTGGCGACCAGTCGTACCAGACCACGGTGACCGCCTCTGATAACGGCAACGTCTGGAGCGTAACGGTGCCGGGCGAGGTCCTGGCCGGTAACGTGCAGATCCACACCGAAGTGACCACTACTGATGCAGCCGGTAACCCGACCACGGCTACGGCAGACCACGGTTATACGGTCGACACGGCGGCGCCGGAAGCGTCGATCACTATCGACGATGTGACGGCAGACAATACGCTGAATATCGCCGAAGCCGGTCAGAATCAGGCCATCACCGGTCGCGTCGGCAACGACGTGCAGGTCGGCGATACGGTGACCGTGACTATCGGCGATCAGGCCTATCAGACGACGGTGACCGCCTCGGATAACGGCAACGCGTGGAGCGTAACGGTGCCGGGCGAGGTCCTGGCCGGTAACCGTCAGATCCATGCGGAAGTGACTACCACCGACGCAGCCGGCAACCCGGCTACAGCCTCTGTCGACCACGGTTATTTCGTCGACACGGCGGCGCCGGAAGCATCGATCACTATCGACGACGTGACCGGTGACAACACCGTCAATATCGCCGAAGCGGGTCAGAACCAGAACGTGACCGGTCGCGTCGGCAACGACGTGCAGGTGGGCGATACGGTGACCGTGACTATCGGCGATCAGGCATACCAGACGACGGTGACCGCTTCCGATAACGGCAATGTGTGGAGCGTGAGCGTACCGGGTGAGGTACTGGCCGGTAACACTGAAATTCATGCGGAAGTCACCACTACCGATGCAGCCGGTAACCCGGCTACTGCCTCTGCCGATCACGGTTATGCGGTCGACACGGCGGCGCCGGAAGCCAGCATCACCATTGACGACGTGACGTCAGACAACACCGTGAACATCGCCGAAGCCGGTCAGAATCAGGCCATCACCGGCCGCGTCGGCAACGACGTGCAGGTCGGCGATACGGTGACCGTGACCATTGGCGACCAGTCGTACCAGACCACCGTGACGGTGTCGGATAACGGCAACGTCTGGAGCGTGAATGTGCCGGGCGAGGTTTTGGCCGGTAACGCGCAGATCCATGCGGAAGTCACTACTACCGATGGTGCAGGCAATGCCACGACTGCCGGTGCTGACCACAGCTACGCGGTCGACACCGCCGCGCCGGAAGCCAGCATCACCATTGACGATGTGACGTCAGACAACACCATCAATATCGCCGAAGCCGGTCAGCCGCAGGCCATCACCGGTCGCGTCGGCAACGACGTGCAGGTCGGCGATACGGTGACCGTGACTATCGGCGATCAGTCGTATCAGACCATCGTGACGGCGTCGGATAACGGCAACGTCTGGAGCGTAAGCGTACCGGGCGAGGTCCTGGCCGGTAACTCGCAGATCCATGCGGAAGTGACCACCACCGATGCAGCCGGCAATGCCACCACGGCGGGGGCCGATCGTAGCTACGCCGTCGATACCGCCGCGCCGGAAGCGTCGATCACTATCGACGACGTGACGTCAGACAACACCGTCAATATCGCCGAAGCGGGTCAGAACCAGAACGTGACCGGTCGCGTCGGCAACGACGTCCAGGTCGGCGATACGGTCACCGTGACTATCGGCGACCGGTCTTATCAGACGACGGTGACCGCTTCCGATAACGGCAATGTGTGGAGCGTGAGCGTACCGGGCGACGTGTTGGCCGGTAACAATGAAATTCATGCGGAAGTCACCACTACTGATGCAGCCGGTAACCCGACCACAGCCTCTGCCGACCACGGTTATACGGTCGACACGGCGGCACCGGAAGCGTCGATCACCATCGACGACGTGACCGGTGACAACACCGTCAATATCGCCGAGTCCGGTCAGAACCAGAACGTGACCGGTCGCGTCGGCAACGACGTGCAGGTCGGCGATACGGTGACCGTGACCCTCGGCGATCAGGCCTATCAGACGACGGTGACCGCTTCCGATAACGGCAACGTCTGGAGCGTGAGCGTACCGGGTGAGGTACTGGCCGGTAACACTGAAATTCATGCGGAAGTCACCACTACCGATGCAGCCGGCAACCCGGCTACAGCCTCAGTCGACCACGGTTATTTCGTCGACACGGCGGCACCGGAAGCGTCGATCACCATCGACGACGTGACCGGTGACAACACCGTCAATATCGCCGAGTCCGGTCAGAACCAGAACGTGACCGGCCGTGTGGGCAACGACGTGCAGGTGGGCGATACGGTGACCGTGACTATCGGTGACCGGTCCTATCAGACGACGGTGACCGCGTCCGATAACGGCAACGTGTGGAGCGTGAATGTGCCGGGCGATGTGCTGGCCGGTAACGCGCAGATCCATGCCGAAGTCACCACTACCGATGGAGCCGGCAATGCCACCACGGCGGGGGCCGATCACAGCTACGTCGTCGATACCGCCGCGCCGGAAGCCAGTATCACCATTGACGACGTGACGTCAGACAACACCATCAATATCGCCGAAGCCGGTCAGCCGCAGGCCATCACCGGTCGCGTCGGCAACGACGTGCAGGTCGGCGATACGGTGACCGTGACCCTCGGTGACCGGTCGTATCAGACCACCGTCACCGCCTCGGATAACGGCAATGCGTGGAGCGTAACGGTGCCGGGCGAGGTCCTGGCCGGTAACGTGCAGATCCATGCGGAAGTGACCACTACCGATGCGGCGGGTAACCCGGCTACAGCCTCTGCCGACCACGGTTATACGGTCGACACGGCGGCGCCGGAAGCGTCGCTCACTATCGACGATGTGACGGCAGACAATACGCTGAATATCGCCGAAGCCGGTCAGCCGCAGGCCATCACCGGCCGCGTCGGCAACGACGTGCAGGTCGGCGATACGGTGACCGTGACCATTGGCGACCAGTCTTATCAGACGACGGTGACCGCCTCGGATAACGGCAACGCGTGGAGTGTCAGCGTACCGGGCGAGGTACTGGCCGGTAACGTGCAGATCCATGCCGAAGTGACCACTACCGATGCGGCGGGTAATGCCACCATGGCGGGTGCCGATCACAGCTACGCCGTCGATACCGCCGCGCCGGAAGCCAGCATCACCATTGACGACGTGACGGCCGATAACACCGTGAATATCGCCGAGTCCGGTCAGAACCAGAACGTGACCGGCCGTGTGGGCAACGACGTGCAGGTCGGCGATACGGTGACCGTGACTATTGGCGATCAGTCGTATCAGACCACCATCACGGCGTCGGATAACGGCAACGTGTGGAGCGTGAGCGTACCGGGCGATGTGCTGGCCGGTAACGCGCAGATCCACGCCGAAGTGACCACCACCGATGCGGCGGGTAATGCCACCATGGCGGGTGCCGATCACAGCTACGCCGTCGATATCGCCGCGCCGGAAGCCAGCATCACCATTGACGACGTGACGGCCGATAACACCGTGAATATCGCCGAGTCCGGTCAGAACCAGAACGTGACCGGCCGTGTGGGCAACGACGTGCAGGTGGGCGATACGGTGACCGTGACTATCGGTGACCGGTCCTATCAGACGACGGTGACCGCTTCCGATAACGGCAACGTGTGGAGCGTAACGGTGCCGGGCGAGGTGCTGGCCGGTAACGCGCAGATCCACGCCGAAGTGACCACCACCGATGGAGTAGGCAATGCCACCACGGCGGGTGCCGATCACAGCTACGCGGTCGATACCGCCGCGCCGGAAGCCAGCATCACCATTGACGACGTGACGGCCGATAACACCGTGAATATCGCCGAGTCCGGTCAGAACCAGAACGTGACCGGCCGTGTGGGCAACGACGTGCAGGTGGGCGATACGGTGACCGTGACTATTGGCGATCAGTCGTATCAGACCACCATCACCGCGTCCGATAACGGCAACGTGTGGAGCGTGAGCGTACCGGGCGAGGTACTGGCCGGTAACGCGCAGATCCATGCGGAAGTCACTACTACCGATGGTGCAGGCAATGCCACGACTGCCGGTGCTGACCACAGCTACGCGGTCGACACCGCCGCGCCGGAAGCGTCGATTACTATCGACGACGTGACCGGTGACAACACCGTCAATATCGCGGAAGCGGGTCAGAACCAGAACGTGACCGGTCGCGTCGGCAACGACGTGCAGGTCGGCGATACGGTGACCGTGACCATTGGCGACCAGTCGTATCAGACCACCGTGACGGCGTCGGATAACGGCAACGTCTGGAGTGTAAGCGTACCGGGCGAGGTACTGGCCGGTAACTCGCAGATCCATGCGGAAGTCACTACTACCGATGGTGCAGGCAATGCCACGACTGCCGGTGCTGACCACAGCTACGCGGTCGACACCGCCGCGCCGGAAGCGTCGATTACTATCGACGACGTGACCGGTGACAACACCGTCAATATCGCGGAAGCGGGTCAGAATCAGGCCATCATCGGCCGCGTCGGCAACGACGTCCAGGTGGGCGATACGGTGACCGTCACTATCGGCGATCAGTCGTATCAGACCACCGTCACCGCCTCGGATAACGGCAACGCGTGGAGCGTAACGGTGCCGGGCGAGGTCCTGGCCGGTAACAGTCAGATCCATGCCGAAGTCACCACCACCGATGCAGCCGGCAATGCCACTACGGCGGGGGCCGATCACAGCTACGCCGTCGATGCCGCCGCGCCGGAAGCCAGCATCACCATCGATGATGTCACCAGCGACAACACCCTCAACATCGTCGAGTCCGGACAACCCCAGACGGTCTCCGGCCACGTCGGCAACGACGTGCAGGCAGGCGATATCGTGACGGTCAACGTGGGCGACGTTAGTTATCAAACCGAAGTCACCGTCAATGACGATGGGGACACCGTCTGGAGCGTGACTGTGCCGGGCGACGTGCTGGCCGGTAACGCGCAGATTCATGCGGAAGTCACCACGACGGATGTCGTCGGCAATTCGGCAACGGCGTCGGCGGACCATAGCTACGCGGTCGACACGGCGGCACCGGAAGCCAGCATCACGATTGATGCAGTCACGGCGGATAATACCATTAACCTGGCGGAATCAGGTCAGACTCAGACCATCACCGGTCGCGTCGGCAATGACGTGCAGGTCGGCGATATCGTCACGGTGACCGTGGGCGGTCAGTCTTATCAAACGAACGTGGTCGCCGCAGCGGACGGCAGCAATATCTGGAGCGTGACTGTTCCAGGTAGCGTGCTGGCGGGTGACTCGCAGATTCACGCTTCCGTCAGGACGCTGGATATGGCGGGCAACGTGGCCACGGCAATGGCCGATCACGGCTACGAGGTGGATACGGCCGGTCCGGATGGCGGCAGCCATACGCTGACCGTCGCAGAAGATACGGCGCTGTCGATCGCCTGGAGCGATTTGGGCGTGTCCTCCGACACCAGCAGCATCGTGATCTCTTCGCTGCCCGACGCCAGCGCTGGCTCATTCTATTACAGCCAGGGCGGTGAGTGGCATCCGGTTATCGTGGGTCAGGAACTGACGGCGGGGGATACCGCGTTGCAGTTTGTCCCTGCCGCCAATGTGTCCGGAAACGGACTGGCGGATCTGAGCTGGCGGCCGGTTGATGCCGCAGGCAATATCGGCTCTCAGGGCGAAGTGACGGTAAACGTGACGCCGGTGGCGGATACGCCGGTGGTATCGCTGGATATCTCCAGCGGTGAAACGGTGCCGACGACCCCGGCTTACATCAAGGTCAACGGCGGTAGTGAAAACGGCGGCTTCGACGTTCAGGACGGCAAAATTGTGCGTATCGGCGACAACGTGCGCATCTGGCTGTCCGAGGGCGATACCGTGCCTGAAATTGTGGGTAACGGCGTAGTCGCTTACTATAGCCAGGGGAACACGAACGGCACCAGCAGCCAGTACACCGACCTCTTTGTTGTCCATGACGGCAGCGGTTATTATCAGGACGGCAATTGGCGCTCGCTGAACGCGGTGACCGGCAATAGCGGGACGGAATCTTCTGGAACACGCCCTGACTATATCTTTGTTGAGGGAACGACGGCCGATGGCTACGCCACCTACGTCGGTCCGAACAACAATGCCGCCACCAACGTGAACACGTATGACTCTGTGACCATCACATATCAGGGCAATACGCTGATCGCCGGCGCGAACCATCTGGACGGTATTATCTACGGCGATGGCAGCTACATCGCGGCAGATAAGCCAGACTTCAAGGAAGAGTCCGTCGCGGAGCAGGTGGGTTATCAGCAGCATGAGTTAACCGTGTCTGCCGCGCTGACCGACCTTGACGGCAGCGAGCAGCTGTCGGGCATTACATTGACGGGGATTCCGGAAGGCTCCGTGTTGACCGATCACATCAATAACGTGGCGGTCACCGTCGGCGCGGACGGCGTTTACCTAATTACCAATGCTCAGCATCTGGATACGTTAGCCGGAACCATCACCATCCAGACGCCTGTTGACGTCGGCAAGTTCGACATCATTGCCCAGGCGACGGCGACCGAAGTGGCGAACTACGATTCGTCGACCGGCTACTCTTCGCAGGAGGTTGAACAGTTTGGCGCTACGATGGGGACCACCGGTGACGATACGCTGACGGGGACGATCAGTAATGACCTGATCGTCGGCGACGTTTCCGGTCTGCAGATTATGGAAGGGCAAAACTATAACATTGCCTTCCTGGTCGACTCCTCCGGCAGTATGTCGAACGACAGCATCGGTAAGACGGTGGCTTCGCTGACCAATGTCTTTAACAACCTGGTCAAGAGTACGTCGGATGTCCACGCGGGATCGGTGAATGTGTTCCTGGCGGACTTCGATACTAAAGTCGGGCAGACGATCTCCGTCAACCTGTCGGATTCGAACGCCTTGTCTAAACTGGTTGCGGCGCTGGAGACAATGACCTCCGGCGGTGGGACGAACTACGAGGATGTATTCAAAACGGCGGCTAACTGGTTCCAGAGCGATACCGTGGAAAGCAATCCCGGCACCAACCTGACCTACTTTATCACCGATGGTGAACCGACCTATTATCAGGCCGGTGAAACCGATACGGTCAGGGTCAGCAGAGATACGACACTGAATATCGACTCGTTTGATTACCAACCGGGCCATTCCTACTATATGAACGTTTCGGGAGTGAACCGCGAGGTGATCGGCGGCAGCGGCGACGTGTACTACTACAGCTCGGGTCGTGGAGGCGTGTCGCGTTCGGTGATCGGTCAGGTTCATGCCCAGGGCGACGGGACTTACGAGATCTCTCATCTGGCGGGTACGGGCTACAATGCCAACACGGCGACGGCGTCGAACTCCTCTGAAGGCTACGCATTGCTGCATCAGGTATCGAGTGTGGAAGCTATCGGGGTTGGGGATTCGTTGAACGCATCGAGCCTGAAAAACTACGATAGCGACGGCGTGGTATTGGATCACATCGATCCGGGCCAGTTGTCTGAAGCGATTCTGGGATCGAATCAGTCTCTGTCCGGCGGTCATGACACGTTGCTGGGCGGTAACGGCGACGATATTCTGTTTGGCGACTCTATCTCGTTCGACGGCATCGACGGCAATGGTCTGCCTGCCTTGCAGCAGTATGTCGGCAACCAGCTGCATCTGGGGGCGGACACCACCGCTTCCGTGCAGCAGGTACACGATTACATCGCCGGACATAGCGCGGAATTCGATGTTGCCACCTCTGCGGGCGGTAACGATACGCTCGGCGGCGGTTCGGGTAATGATATCCTGTACGGACAGGGCGGTAACGACAACCTGGACGGTGGTTTGGGCGACGATATCCTATATGGCGGAAGCGGCAATGATGTTCTGAAAGGCGGCGTCGGCAACGACACGCTCATCGGCGGCAGCGGTGCGGACACCTTCGTCTGGAAAGCGGGCGATACCGGATTCGACACCATCAAGGACTTCAACCTGGCGGAAGGCGACCGCATCGACCTGAGCGATCTGGTCGGCGAGCTGGAGGCGGGAACGGATATTAGCCACTATATTCGCATTGTGGATAACCAGGGTTCGCCAACGATTGAGGTGAGTACCCAAGGCCAATTCACGGAGCAGGGTGGCGCGACGCCGGACACGTCCATCACCTTGGAACATTACAACGGGACGATGCCTTCTCTGGAAAGCCTGATAGCGAAGCCGGAACACAGCGCTTAGTCATCAAGACTCACTCGCAGTAGGTAATAAAAGGAAACCGGGCGTTATGCGTCCGGTTTCCTTATTGGCGGTATGTAAAAGGACAGCCTATGTTTTATATATTACGAGACAACGACGGTAACTTGGTTCAGGTGGAGCGTTCCCCCTTCGATGGGATGAACGGCGAGCTGCCGCAGGACTCGGTTGAGGCACTGGCGTGGATGAATAATCAACGGTCGATTCTTTCTAGTCTGGAACAACTGCGCAACAGCGATCTGGAAATGGTGCGTGTGCTGGAAGACCTGATCCAGGTGCTGATGAGCAAAGGGTTGCTGAATATCACGGATTTCCCGCAGGCGGCGCAGCTGAAATTGATTCAGCGAGCGCAGGCGCGTGAGGCGTTGGGAGGATTGGATGCGCTGATTCGCGATGATGAAGAGAGTATGTTTTGAACGCCAGTCATAACGCAACGGACTTGCCGAGACCGGTAAGTCCGTTGTTTAGTCTCAGGAAAATAACACCGGGAAAGGTTCTCCCAACAGTCGGCCCATTGCGCCTTTAATGCCCAGCGCGCGCAGCTCCTCCAGTTCGCCTTTCGTTTCCACCCGTTCTGCAATCAGCGGCAAATCAATGCTATTCATCGCGCGTTGTAGCGCCGTAATAAACACCTTCTTATCTTCCGCTTGATCGATACCACGAATATAGCTGCCGTCGATTTTCAGGTAGGCGAGGCCCCATTTTGACAGATTGCCGATAATGGTAAAGCGGCCGCCGAAGTGCTGTAGCCCCAGTTTGCAGCCGAACTCGTTGAGCAGTTTGACCAGCAGATCAAGCTGCTGCGCGTCGGGCAGTTGGTTTTCGTCCAGTTCCAGAATCAGGCGCGAGGCCCGCTGCGGATGCGCTTTCAGCGGCGCCAGCCATTCGGCCATCAGTTGCAGGTCCAACACCGTGCTGCCGGACAGGCTCAAGGCCAGCGTGCCGTCGTACCGCTGCAAATAGGCAAGGGTGTGCTTCATCATCACCTGATCAAGACGCGTATTCCATCCGAAGCGTTGGACCCACGGCAAGAATTGCCCTGCGTTGATGGTGTGGCCTTCCTGGTCGAGGATGCGAGCCAGCACCTTGTGATGAAGAATCTGACCTTTTTGAGCGCAGTCCATCACCGGCTGGAGAAAGAGCTGGATATTCTCCTGCGCCAGCAACGGATCCAGCAGGGTAAACCAGTGATGGCGGTCCGCTACCCATTGAGACTCCTGGCCGTTTTCCTCTTCTTCGGCATGGATATCCGAATTGCGCTCCGCTTTCATCAGCAGACGATCGCCGCGGATGAACAGCGACGCCGGCGAATCCCCGTGCTGAAATGACACCAGCGCTAAGCGGGCGACGGGCGAGACATCCGTCTCGCCGGTCAGAAACAGCGCCTCAATCCGGTTTGACAGTTCGTCGGCCAGCGCCTGCGCTTCTTTCTGTACCAGACCGGGGCAGAAAATGGCGAACTCTCCGCCGCGAATACGCGCGGCGAGGCTATCGGCTTCGACATAACGTTTTCTGCATTTCAGAATATTTTGCGCAACGGAGGCCAGCAGGGCATCGGTTTTGGGCGCGCCCAGACGCTGGTTCATGCCCGCCAGATCCTGCAGCCGCAGCATAATCAGATAACCGGTAGAGGCTTCTTCATCGCTCAGGCGAGTTTCCAACTGGATATCCATGGCGCGGCGGTTAGCCAGTCCGGTTTGCGGATCCTGATAGGCTTCCTTACGTAAGCGCTCGCTTCGCTGGGCTTCCTCTTCGAACAGGGACTGCAGTTTGGTGACCATCAGGTTCATGGCTTGGACGACCCGGCGCAGTTCCGGCGTTTTGGGCAGTTTAGGGATGCTCAGGAACTCGCGACGACAAATCGCGAGCGATTGCACGACCATATCATCCAGCGCGCGCAGTTGACGGCGCAGGAACAAGGCGCCGAGCACCAGTCCGATGGCGCCGCACGACAACAGCCAGAGCAGTGACGCGGAGGTGCCTTGCCACAGTCTCGCGATGGCGAATATCGGATGGCTGACCACCTCGACCCGCGCCGCCTGTTCCCAGCCGCGCATCACAATGGCTTGACCCTGGCCGGGCTGCAAATTCACCAGTCGGACAAACCAGGCGGGAACGCTGGAGACTTCCGGCGATGTGACGCGCTCCATCGTCACCTTGTGGGTTTCCAGATCGATGATGCGAATGCTGGAAAAATAGCCGCCATCGAAAATAGAACTGACCAGCAATTCCACCATCGCTGGATCGTCGATGTTCGGCGTGAGCGCCACGCCCAAAGCCGTGGCGGCGTCCTGGGCGTGCGAGTGCAGCTGGTTGTTATATTGTTCGCGTGAACTTTCCAGGTTGGCGATAAAACTACCGCTGAAAATGAACAGCATAAACAAACAGATGGCTATCAGTAATTGTTTAAATAGCGACATAGCCCCATCCTACTCATCAAGAGAAAATCCTTCTGCGCGCATTTTAATTAATAAGTCCTGCCAGCGAGACAGACGTTTGCTGTCGCCGGCGCGTCGGTTGCCGCCAGCGCCAGGGAGCCAGAGTCCGCCGCCATTAAAGGAATAGACCGGCAGCAAATCGTTACGCTGGGTGGCGGGTCGGATCTCGGTAATCAAACTATCCAGGATCAACGGGATGGCGTTTGGTGAAGGGTAATAGCTGAGCACCATATGCGCACGATCTAGGCTCAGCGCTTTAACGTAGGTGATGCGCAGCTTTTCACGCTCGACGCCAAGATGGATCAGCGTCAGATATTTGGCGATCGCATAGTCTTCGCAATCGCCCATCCCCTCTCGTAACATCTCGATCGGCGTGGCCCAGTAATCTTCTTGCCGCCAGACGTCGATGTCTTCCCGGTAAGCTATTCTGTCATTGAAAAAGCGATTGACCGACTCCAGCTTCTGACTTTCGGTGGCCGTTTGCTGCGCTTGCATCAATGCTTGCCATGCGGCTATCCGCTGGCGTGCCTCCAGCGTGGCCTGACCATATCGCTGATCGGTGATTGAGTTGATGGCGGAGAAATTCCAGTCCGCATAGAGCGTACCCGCCACCAGCAGCAGGCTGCCGATGAACAGATGTAATAGAACATGAACTAATGACTGGCGCTGCGCATGAAATTTCAACGTGACGTCTCTGTTACCCACCGGTGAGCCCGGACTCCGTGGTCTGAATCGGCGCCTGGGCAATCAGGCATTGTAGACCGCTGCCGCATAGCTTACTTTGAACGGTTGAAAAGTGCCATGTGATAACGATAGCAGGTACGACTGATTTATCACGAAGCTGACACGCATCAGCTTCGCATTCACAAGTGAGGAAGAGTATGGATTTAGGGGCACTGGTATCAGAGAGCCGTCACCCGGCGACGATGGATTTAGATCGTATGGCGACGCTGGACATGCTGGCCCTCATCAATGAAGAGGACCGACAGGTGCCTGAAGCCATCCGGCAGGTGCTGCCGGCGATTGCGCAGGCGGTGGACGTCACCGCCGCGTGCATGAAGGCGGGCGGTCGGCTGATCTACCTCGGCGCGGGGACCAGCGGACGTTTGGGCGTGCTGGACGCTTCCGAATGTCCTCCGACCTTCGGCCTCGCGCAGGGGCGGGTGATCGGGCTGATCGCGGGCGGTCCCGGCGCATTGTTAAAGGCGGTGGAAGGTGCGGAAGATAACCCAGCGGGGGGCGAGGCCGATCTGGCGGCGCTGTCGCTGACCTCGCAGGATATGGTGATCGGGCTGGCGGCATCCGGCAGAACTCCCTATGTGATTGGCGGCCTGGAGTATGCGCACCGTATCGGCTGCCATACCGCGGCGATTTCCTGCAACCCCGCGTCGCCGATTGCCAGGCTGGCTGAGATCGCCATCTCCCCGGTCGTCGGTCCCGAAGTGCTGACCGGCTCGACGCGGCTGAAGTCCGGCACCGCCCAGAAGCTGGTCCTGAATATGATTTCCACCGCTGCGATGGTCAGGTTGGGTAAGGTGTACCAAAATCTGATGGTGGATGTGAAAGCGACCAACGCCAAGCTGGTCGATCGCGCCTGCCGCATCGTGGTGGAAGCCTCCGGCGTGGAGCGCGGCATCGCGCGGCAGGCGCTGGAACAAACAGGGTATGAGGTCAAACCCGCGATCGTGATGCTGTTAACCGGCTGCGATGCCGCGCAGGCGCAGGAAAAACTGGCGCGTCATCAGGGATACCTGCGCGACGCGATTCAGGAATAGGGATGGGCCTTTCACGGCGCATGATCGTCAATGAGGCGGGGACGTCCCCGCCAATCTAAGGAGCCCGTTTTGAACGATAAGAAAAATTTGCGCGTCGTATTTTTCGACTTGGACGGCACACTGCATCAGCAGGATATGTTCGGTTGTTTTCTGCGGTATCTTATCCGGCGTTTGCCGTTGAATTTGCTGGTGGTTATTTCCGTGCTGCCCGTGGTGATGTTCTCGCTGCTGTGCGGGGGCAGGGCGGCTCGCTGGCCGATGAGCTGTTTACTGTGGGCCATCACGGTGGGCCGCGGTGAGGCGAAGCTCGAACAGTTGGAAAAAGCGTTTGTGGATAGTTTTCGTCGGCAGGTGACGCCGTTTCCCGAGGTGCAGCAAAGGCTGACCACTTACCTGAGCGCCAGCGATGCTCAGGTGTGGCTGGTCACCGGTTCGCCGCAGCGGCTGGTTGAAGCGGTTTATCGCGACGCCCCGTTTCTGCCGGGCGTGCGGCTGATGGGCAGCCAAATATCCCGTCGCTACGGCGGCTGGGTGCTCACGCTGCGCTGCCTGGGCCGGGAAAAGGTGGTGCAGTTGGAACGTCATCTGGGCGCTCCGCTGAAGCTTTACAGCGGCTACAGCGACAGTAAACAGGATAACCCGCTGCTGTACTTTTGCGAGCATCGCTGGCGGGTCACGCGGCAGGGGAGCCTGCAACAGCTGGAGTAATTCCACCACGCCACCCGCCGTGTATAATGCCCGCCGCGCACGAGAGACTGACTGGCAAAAGAGGCACGATGAACAGCGTAAATGGTGATGAATTCTGGATGCAGCACGCGCTGGTGCTGGCGCAACGGGCCTGGGACGAAGGGGAGGTTCCCGTCGGCGCGGTGCTGGTGCTGGACAATCAGGTGATCGGCGAAGGCTGGAACCGGTCTATCGGTCAGCACGATCCCACCGCGCATGCCGAGATCATGGCGCTGCGGCAGGGTGGCATGGTAGTGCAAAACTATCGTCTTCTGAACAGTACGCTATATATCACGCTGGAGCCGTGCGTGATGTGCGCGGGGGCAATGGTGCACAGCCGTATCGGCCGTGCGGTTTACGGCGCCGCCGACGCCAAGACGGGCGCGGCCGGATCGCTGGTGGACATTTTGCGTCATCCCGGTATGAATCATCAGATCGAGATCACATCGGGCGTACTGGCCGAGGCCTGTTCAACGCAGCTGAGCGACTTTTTCCGCCTGCGGCGGAAACAGCAAAAGGCGCGCCGTGCGGCGGCCAGCGGGGGATTACTTTCCTGACGGAGACAATCCGGACTGCGCCAGCGCCGGAGAAACGGCGGGATACCCTTCACCCGCCTGCTTAATATGCTGTGCCTGGTTCTCTTTTTCCGTCAGGTAGCCGACCAGGCTGATCGTATAGCGACGGATGTTTTCCACGTAGTTATAGGCTTCGTGACCTCGCGCATAGCCGTTGGCGGTCTGCTGGTAGTAACGTTTCTGACTGAGCATCGGCAGGCGCATTTTGACGTCCGCCCAGCTGTCCGGATTGCCTTTCTGCTTCTCCGTCAGCTTGCGCGCATCCATCAGATGGGCGTAACCCATATTGTAGGCCGCCAGTGCGAACCAGATTTTCTCGTCGTCCGGAATGGTGTTCGGCATACGCTGCATCATCAGCGACAGGTATTTTGCGCCGCCGCGAATGCTTTCTTCTGGATTCAGGCGGTCGACCACCGCCAGGCTTTCCGCCGTATTCCTCGTTAACATCATCAGACCGCGCACGCCGGTCGGCGAGGTCGCCAAAGGATTCCAGTGCGATTCCTGATAAGAGATGGCGGCCAGCAGCTTCCAGTCTATCTCCGTGGCATAGCGCTCAAACAGTAACCGCAGTCCCGGCAGTCTGTTGTCAATCGCGTTCAGAAACGTGGTTGTGTCCACATAGTCGAACTCACCGACGTGACCCAGATATTTTTCTCCGAGACGCGCCAGCGAGCCGTCTTCACCGATCCGGCTGAAGAAGTCCAGCATGGCGGCGGACAGGCTGTCATCGTGGGTTTGGCGCATATACCAGTTCACCGGCTCTTCATCGCTGAGATCAAAAGCGACCGCCAACTGCGGATAAATGCGCTGCAGCAACCCGACGCTGATCGAGTCCGCAATCGTGTAATCCAGCCTGCCGTCAACCACCTGTTTAAGCAGATCCAGCTCTGAGATGTTGGTGCTGGTTTCCCAGGTCAGGCTCGGATACCGCCTGGACTGCTGTTCGCGTAACGTGGATATCTGGGCGGCGCCGGACAATACCGCCAGACGGCCTTTGAGCTTGCCAAGCGACGTGGGACGAGGCGAGCCCAGTCGATATACCAGTTGTTGTGAGACGGAATAATAGGTGGGGCCCGCGCGGAACGACTGCGTCCGGTCGTCGCTGTAGGTCAGACCCGCCGCCAGCATATCGGCGTCGCCGTTATCGAGATCGGTGAATAATTCATCGATGTTCCGACGAGTAGAAACGACCAGCTTGACGCCGAGGTAATCGGCGAATCGTTTAGCCAGTTCATAATCGAGCCCTGACGGGGAGCCCCGATGTAGGGAGTAGGTCAGTGGAGAAACAATCGTACTGACACGTAGCTCACCACGTGAAAGGATTTGCCTGAGTTGGTCGTCCTGGCTACTGCGCCAGGGAATATTTGGCCACAGCGCCAATGCCAATAACAGTGCAATCGCCCCGATGAAAAAGTAATTTATCGTTAAACGCTTCAAGTAATTTGATGTCTCTCGGCGGCCTGTAGGCCTGTCTGTCTGTTAGGCAGTTTCTTATGCTGAATGTCCCAGAGTCGGGGCATTTTGCGTAACAAACCGCCAGGGTGCAACTTTTATTGCCCTGGTAACGAATTGGTCACCCATCATCAAAGATGTTCGGCTATTGTCGCGCAAACGGTTTCGTCGTGCGCCGGTATTCTCTATAATGTGCCGCGTTCCCCCTCCTGTAGCGCCATGGTGCCCGGCTATCGGTGCATCGAAGACGAGAGAATGTGAAATGATGGAAATACTGCGTGGTTCCCCGGCTTTATCGGCTTTTCGTATCAACAAACTATTGACGCGTTGCAAAGACAATTTTCTGCCCATCAGCGATATCTACGCTGAATATATGCATTTCGCCGACGTTACCGCCCCGTTAAGCCACGATGAAAAAACGCAGCTGGCCCGCTTGCTGAAATACGGTCCCTCACTCCCCGAACACGATCCCGCAGGCCGCCTGATGTTGGTCACGCCTCGTCCCGGCACCCTTTCTCCCTGGTCTTCCAAAGCCACGGACATTGTGCACAACTGCGGCCTGAGCACCGTTCGTCGTCTGGAGCGCGGTCTGGCTTTCTATATTCATGCGCCGACGCTGAGTGAAGCACAGTGGCAGTCGCTGAGCGAACTGCTGCACGACCGTATGATGGAGACGGTGTTCAGCGAACTGCAACAGGCGGAGCGTTTGTTTGTTCAGCACGAACCCGCGCCCCTTCAGCGGGTCGACATCATGGCGGAAGGGCGTCAGGCACTCGAAGCCGCCAACCTTCTTCTCGGACTGGCGCTGGCGGAAGACGAAATCGATTATCTGATCGACGCCTTTACCCGCCTGAACCGCAATCCGACCGACATCGAACTCTATATGTTCGCGCAGGCCAACTCGGAACACTGCCGGCACAAAATCTTCAACGCCGACTGGGTCATCGACGGCGTAAAACAGCCCAAATCCCTGTTCAAAATGATTAAAAATACCTATGAACAGACGCCGGATTTCGTGCTGTCCGCCTATAAAGACAACGCCGCCGTCATGACTGGCTCCGCCGTAGGACGCTTTTTCCCGAATCCGCAGGGTCGCTATGAATATCATCAGGAAGACGCTCATATCCTGATGAAAGTGGAAACCCATAACCATCCCACCGCCATCTCGCCGTGGCCGGGCGCCGCCACCGGCTCTGGCGGCGAAATTCGTGACGAAGGCGCGACCGGACGCGGCGCCAAGCCAAAAGCCGGACTGGTTGGTTTTTCCGTTTCCAACCTGCGCATACCCGGCTTTATTCAGCCGTGGGAGCAGGACTTCGGCAAGCCGGATCGCATCGTCAACGCGTTGGATATCATGCTGGAAGGCCCGCTGGGCGGCGCGGCGTTCAACAACGAATTCGGCCGTCCGGCCCTGACCGGTTACTTCCGTACTTATGAAGAGTCGGTCGACAGCCACAATGGAACGGAAGTCCGCGGTTACCATAAACCTATTATGCTGGCGGGCGGGATCGGCAACATTCGCGCGGATCATGTGCAGAAGGGCGAGATCGCCATCGGTGCGAAGCTGATCGTGCTGGGCGGACCGGCGATGAATATTGGTCTGGGCGGTGGCGCGGCCTCTTCCATGACCTCCGGCCAGTCCGATGCCGATCTGGACTTCGCCTCGGTGCAGCGTGATAACCCGGAAATGGAGCGCCGCTGTCAGGAAGTGATCGACGTTTGCTGGCAGCTCGGTGACGAAAACCCGATTCTGTTCATTCATGACGTGGGCGCGGGCGGCCTGTCCAACGCCATGCCGGAGCTGGTCAGCGACGGCGGGCGCGGCGGCCGTTTCGAACTGCGCGACATTTTGAACGACGAGCCGGGCATGAGCCCGTTGGAAGTGTGGTGTAACGAGTCGCAGGAGCGCTATGTGCTGGCGGTCGCGCCGGAACAGTTGGCGACATTCGACGCCATTTGTCGCCGCGAGCGTGCGCCCTACGCCGTGATCGGCGAAGCGACCGAGGAACAGCATCTGACGCTGAACGATCGCCACTTCGACAATCAACCGATCGACATGCCGCTGGAAGTGCTGCTGGGTAAAGCGCCGAAAATGCAGCGCGATGTGACCCGGCTGCACAATGAAGGCAAGCCGCTCAACTTCGACAATATCTATCTGGCCGACGCTATCGAGCGCGTACTCCATTTACCGGCCGTCGCCGAAAAAACCTTCCTGATCACCATCGGCGACCGTAGCGTCACCGGCATGGTCGCACGGGATCAGATGGTGGGGCCGTGGCAGGTGCCGGTCGCTGACTGCGCTGTAACAACGGCGAGTCTGGACAGCTACTACGGCGAAGCGATGTCCATCGGGGAGCGTACGCCGGTGGCGCTGCGTAACTTCGCCGCCTCGGCCCGTTTAGCGGTAGGGGAAGCGCTCACTAACATCGCAGCGACGCACATCGGCGATCTGAAACGCATCAAGCTGTCCGCCAACTGGATGTCCGCCGCCGGGCATCCAGGCGAGGACGCAGGTCTGTATGAAGCCGTCAAAGCCGTCGGCGAAGAGCTGTGTCCGGCGTTGGGGCTGACCATTCCCGTGGGTAAAGATTCGATGTCCATGAAAACCCGCTGGCAGGAAAACGGCGAGGATCACGCCGTCACATCGCCGCTGTCGCTGGTAATCACCGCGTTTGGCCGCGTGGAAGACGTGCGAAATACCGTTACGCCGCAGCTGCGCACCGATAAAGACAACGCCCTGCTGCTGATCGATCTCGGCATTGGTCATCATGCGCTGGGCGCGACGGCGCTGGCGCAGGTGTATCGTCAGTTAGGACGTAAAACGGCGGACGTGCGCAGCCCGGAACAACTGGCCGGTTTCTTCAACGCCATGCAGAAGCTGGTCGCCGACAAGGCGCTGCTGGCCTACCACGACCGTTCTGACGGCGGCCTGCTGGTGACGCTGGTGGAAATGGCCTTTGCCGGTCATTGCGGCCTGTCCGCCGATATCGGCAGTATGGGCGAAGACGGTCTGACTATTCTGTTTAACGAAGAATTAGGCGCGGTCATTCAGGTTGAAGCCGACCGACGCGCGGAAGTTGAGCAGGTGTTGGCGGCGTTTGGTCTGGCGGAGTGCGTGCACTACCTGGGCCGCGCGGAAGCGGGCAACCAGTTCGTCATCTCCCTGGGCGAGGAAGTGATTTATCGTGAGAAACGCTCCACGCTGCGCAGCTGGTGGGCGGAAACGACCTGGCAGATGCAGCGCCTGCGCGATAACCCGCAGTGCGCTGATGAAGAGCATCTGGCGAAAGAAGACGACAGCGATCCGGGTCTGAACGTTTCGTTGAGCTTCGATCCGCAGGAGGACATTACCGCGCCGTTCATCAATACGCAGGTGCGTCCGAAAGTGGCCGTACTGCGTGAGCAGGGCGTCAACTCGCATGTGGAAATGGCCGCGGCGTTCGATCGGGCCGGATTTGAGGCTATCGATGTCCACATGAGCGATCTGCTGGCGGGCCGACGTGACCTGCAGGACTTCCAGGCGCTGGTCGCCTGCGGCGGCTTCTCGTATGGTGACGTCTTGGGCGCAGGCGAAGGTTGGGCGAAGTCTATCCTGTTCAACAGCCGCGTCCGCGATGAATTCTCGGCGTTCTTTGCGCGTCCGCAGACGCTGGCGCTGGGGGTGTGCAACGGCTGTCAGATGATGTCCACGCTGCGCGAGCTGATCCCGGGAGCAGAGAACTGGCCGCGTTTCGTTCGCAACAAATCAGATCGCTTCGAAGCGCGCTTTAGTCTGGTGGAGATCGCTCAGAGCCCATCGCTGTTTATGCAGGATATGGCGGGTTCGCGCATGCCTATCGTCGTGTCGCATGGCGAAGGGCTGGTGGAAGTGCGGGATGCTGCGCAACTGGCCGCGTTGGAACAACAGCAACTGGTGGCGCTGCGCTTCGTCAATAACTATGGTCAGGTCGCAGAAAACTATCCGGCCAACCCGAACGGATCGCCGCGCGGGATCACAGCGGTGACCAGCGTCGGCGGGCGCGCCACCATCATGATGCCGCATCCTGAGCGTGTATTCCGCACCGTCAGCAACTCCTGGCATCCGGATTCCTGGGGCGAGGATAGCCCGTGGATGCGGATGTTCCGCAATGCGCGTAAGCAGCTTGGATAAGGTACTTTGGCTTAGCTGAAGCACTGACGGAAAAAGGGGCGAAGCTCCCAGGACCGGACACCTTGGGTGTCCGGTTTTTTTATGGGCCTAAACCTTGACACTAGGCTATGACGAACGATCGGATAATACGGCGTTGCCGATCCGCAGAGGGTGTGTTCTACCGTGCGCCACTTTCCCCGCGTGATCTTGCGAACGGCACAGGAAAGCGGCGTGGGTAGCGCTGAAAGAACGCCGCCTTTTTTCTGCCATATTGCGGGTTTCAACCCATTCTTAAATGCGCGCTCCGAACGGGCTGTCTCATAGCCACGACAAGGCTATTCTGGGCTGTCTCCTAATGGAGACATCTATTTTGTTGATAAATAAGTTTTTTATTTTTTAACTATTTTGGTGTCGGTTTTTAGCGACAGAAAACGGAAACGCGCGAGGCGATACCGACTCATTCACGGGCGATGAGCGAAGTAAGAAGAAAACTGAAATTTAATTTCGATTAAACATCAATTGGTTATGATATTACGTAGATTGATGGCACGGTAGATGCTATAGCTTATTCAGCTGCTCATTCAGCTGGTTATGACAGCGAAGCGGAGTCAACGCTTTTGCTCATGACGCCCGGAATGATGCCATAAGAAATGGTGCCTATCGTCCAACATTAACGATAACTGTGCGTACAAACGAACTTTATCACCCCTCGGACGACACGTTGAGTGAGGCACCCCCTCTTCAGAGACCCGGTCAAACTTCCCGTTTGACCGGGTTTTGCTTTTTTAGCGCCTCCATGCGCTGAAACGCGCTAATTCTGCGAGGCGTTTCGCATTCTTTCCGGTAATCCGACCGAATTTCGCGATGGGCTGGCATGCGCTTCTCAGGTCGTGGGCGAAAACATTGCACTTTCGCTGGAGTTGGCTAGCATCGAGCGAATGAACAGGCAACGAGATGGTCTCATTGAAACGATGGCGTTTATTTCCCCGATCTCTGCGACAGCTGGTCATCATGGCGTTCTTGCTGGTGCTGCTGCCCTTGCTGGTACTGGCCTATCAGGCTTATGGCAGCCTGAATGCCCTCAGCGAACAGGCTGCCATCATTAACCGTACCACGCTGGCGGATGCCCGCCGCAGCGAGGCGATGGCCGGTTTGGCATTGGCGCTGGAACGCAGCTATCGTCAGTATTGTGTACTGGACGATCGCGCGCTGTCCCAGCTCTATCAAACTCAGCGCAGGCAGTATGTTCAGATGCTGGACGTCCACGCTCCGATCCTGCCCGATCCTCAATTACCCCAGCGCCTGCGGCAGTATCTGACGCAACTGGCGGAGATGCATTGTCAGAACAGTGCCCCGAGCCGTGAAGCCTCTGCTCTTCTGGAGCGCTTTTCTCAGGCCAATACGCAGATGGTGCAGGTAACGCGAGAAGTGATTTTCTCCCGCGGGCAGCAGCTTCAGCGGACTATCGCGGAGCGCGGCCAGTTCTTCGGGTGGCAGGCGCTGTTGTTGTTTCTGGTCAGCGTGCTGCTGGTGGGGCTGTTTACCCGCATGATTATCGGTCCGGTCAAGGGCGTCGAGCGGATGATCAACCGCTTAGGTGAAGGACTGCCGTTGGGGACATCCCTAACGTTCAGAGGCCCCCGGGAAATTCGTTCGTTGGGACAACGCATCATCTGGCTGAGCGAACGTCTCTCATGGCTTGAAGCGCAGCGGCATGAGTTTCTGCGGCACATTTCACATGAACTCAAAACGCCGCTGGCGAGCCTGCGCGAAGGCACGTCGCTGCTTGCGGATGAGGTCGCCGGACCGCTGACGGAAGACCAGCGGCAGGTCGTCGCTATTCTGGACAGCAGCAGCCGTCATCTACTACAGCTGATAGAGCAGCTGCTCGACTACAACCGCCAGCTTGCTGATGCGCCGACCGAACTTGAGCCGGTGGATCTGGCGGCGATCGTCGAGTCCGTCGTCGCCGACCATAGTCTGCCAGCGCGCGGCAAAGCGATGAGGACGCACGTTGAACTGGACGTCACAATGTGCCATGCGGAAACCACGCTGTTGATGAGAGTGCTGGATAATCTCTATTCCAATGCGGTGCACTATGGGCAGGAATCCGGTAACATTTGGGTGCGCAGCCGCAGCGTCGGTTCGCACCTTCAGATTGATGTCGCCAATACGGGAGCGCCGATACCGGAAGCGGAACGCAGCATGATTTTCGAGCCTTTTTATCAGGGTGCGCATCAGCGCAAAGGCGCAGTCAAGGGCAGTGGACTGGGGCTAAGCATCGCGCAAGATTGCATTCGGCGAATGCGCGGCGAGCTGGCTCTGGTTTCGGTAGACTATGCCGACGTCTGTTTCCGTATCGAATTGCCATTAACCACCGAGAATCAAGCATGAATGCACGGTTTTTCCGCTCCTTATTCCCCCGTCGGTATGCTGTGGCAGCATCAACCCTATGGGGCCGTGTGTTACGCATTTTGCTGATCTCTTCACCCCTTTTAGTCGGCTGCGCACAACCCGTGGGCGGCGGAACGCCCATGATTATCGAAGCTAACCGCGAGCCCAATCGGCTGTTGGCCGATTATAGCCGGGTGGACTGCCGTCCCCTTTGGCTGGCGAATAGCCGTGAAGCCATGGCAAATTCCCTGTATTGGCTGAGGGCGATGGATTGCGCGGCCCAACTATCCCCATCGCAGGCGCTGACGCAGGCCAATCAGACGCCGACGTCTTCAGACTGGGCCGGGCTCTGGAAACAAAGTCTGCTGCGCGAGCGGGCTGGCACGGTTCCCGCGGAGCAGCGGCAGCGGATCGCCCGGCTGGCGCAGGAGAGCGAAGACATACCGGGAGGGCTTATCCCCTTGCTGCAGCTGTGGATGGACAAGCAGCAACTGGCTGCCTTTCAGGACGAAGCGCGCGCGCGAGCGCAGCATTTGCAGGACGATCACAACAAAGCGTTGGCCGATCTCCGTGAACAGCAAAATCAGCTGCGTGAGCAGTTAGATATCACGACGCGCAAGTTGAAAAACCTGACGGATATTGAGCGTCAGCTGTCGGCGCGCAAAGCGGTGTCCGCTGATTTTTCTGACGGAGAGGAGCGTCGCGACAACGCTCAGACACGTTCGTCGTCAGAGACGAATGTGAAGCCTCTGAACGCCGAGACCTCACCGGCGCAGCCTGGTTCGAAAATGGGAGTCAATAATCCATGATGAAGCGGCAATCCGCCAGCCTGCTGCTGGTCGACGACGATCCCAGCCTGCTGAAGCTATTGGGAATGCGTTTGACCAGCGAAGGCTTCAGTGTGACGACCACCGCCAGCGGTCAGGACGCGTTGCGTTTGCTGATGCGCGAAAAAATCGACCTGGTGATCAGTGATTTGCGGATGGATGAAATGGACGGCCTCGCGCTGTTCGCGGAGATCCAGAAGCAGCAACCGGGGATGCCGGTTATTATTCTGACCGCGCATGGATCTATTCCGGATGCGGTGGCGGCGACGCAAAAAGGCGTATTCAGCTTCCTGACCAAGCCTGTCGATCGCGATGCGCTCTATCAGGCCATCGGCGAGGCCTTATCGGTGGCGGCGCCCGCTCGGGACGATAGCTGGAGAGAGACGATGATTACCCGCAGTCCGCTGATGCTGCGTCTGCTGGAGCAGGCTAAAATGGTCGCGCAATCGGATGTCAGCGTGTTGATTAATGGCCAGAGCGGGACCGGTAAAGAGGTGCTGGCACAGGCGATTCATTCGGCCAGCCCGCGAGCCGACAAACCCTTCGTGGCGATCAATTGCGGCGCGCTGCCGGAGCCGCTGCTGGAGTCGGAGCTGTTCGGCCATGCCCGTGGCGCGTTCACCGGGGCTGTGAGCAGTCGTGATGGCCTGTTTCGCGCGGCGGACGGTGGAACGCTGTTTCTGGATGAGATAGGCGATATGCCGTTGTCCCTACAGGTTAAGCTGTTGCGGGTATTGCAGGAACGTAAAGTCAGGCCGCTCGGCAGCAACAACGATCTGGATATCGACGTGCGTATTATTTCGGCGACCCATCGCAACTTGCCCAAGGCGATGGAGAAAGGGGAGTTTCGGGAAGATCTGTTTTACCGTCTCAACGTCGTGAATATGAAAATCCCGGCGCTGAATGAGCGTTCAGAAGATATTCCTTTGCTCGTCAACCACCTGCTGCGCGATGCCGCTGCGCGTCATAAACCGTTTGTGCATAGTTTTTCCACGGATGCCATGAAACGCTTGATGACGGCGAGCTGGCCGGGTAACGTGCGGCAACTGGTCAATGTCATCGAACAATGTGTGGCATTGACTAGCGCGCCGGTCATTAGCGAGGCGTTGGTCGAACAGGCGCTGGAAGGCGAAAATACGGCTTTGCCGACTTTTGCGGATGCGCGCCATCAATTTGAGCTGAACTATCTGCGTAAACTGCTGCAGATCGCCAAGGGCAATGTCACTCATGCGGCTCGCATGGCGGGCCGTAACCGGACTGAATTTTATAAACTGCTGGCGCGCCATGAACTGGACGCCAATGATTTTAAAGACTAACTATGGGTAAGTATCGTGCTGATAGCGGGTGCGAGTTAATGCGCGGCCCATCGCATAAACGATGCCAGGCTACGGCCGAGACAAAGTGATGATTAGGATTTCTTGATGAAAAAAATTGATGCGATTATCAAGCCCTTCAAACTGGACGACGTTCGTGAAGCGTTGGCGGAAGTAGGGATTACCGGCATGACGGTGACTGAAGTCAAAGGATTTGGTCGCCAGAAAGGTCATACCGAGCTGTATCGCGGTGCGGAATACATGGTGGATTTCTTGCCTAAGGTAAAAATCGAAATCGTTGTTGCTGACGATATCGTTGATACCTGTGTCGAAACCATTATGCAAACGGCTCAGACGGGTAAAATCGGCGACGGTAAAATTTTTGTTTATGACGTTAGACAGGTCGTGCGTATTCGTACAGGTGAGGAAGACGAAGCCGCGCTTTAAGGAGTTAGGGCTTTTTTTACGTCCTTTGGACCACAAAACGAGCTGAATCAATGCCGTCCGTAATATGTCGTCGGCGTTGATTTAGGTACACCCGGGGGGGTTGTCTAATCTGACGGTTCTCACCTGATCGTCACCCCCGATATTCGTGTCTGGGTATCTATTTGCCGCAGGTTATCCCACTTCTTTGTCGGAGCATCATTGACTGCATAACGAGCTTTACCACGCCTTTGTCATTCGCAGAGGACGAGATCCGATACTCGGGAAACTTTCCAGTTGCTGCTATATTCCAGAGGGAAAGGTTTTATTGGTCTTATGGCGCTCAGGAGCAGAAACCACAGGCGGTAAAAGCAGGCTACGTCATCAGGAAAGACGACCGGATCAATCATCGTGAGCTGAACAAAGCCCTTCAGGTTCTATTTATTCAGATGATACAGGCATGTTTCAGGAACCCTATTATGGCCGCGTCAAAATTTGGTTAAAATATTATAGCGCTCATGATGGCGATAAAGGGAACGAATATAACTTAGCCTGGTTTTTAATAGATAACAGGGGCGGTGAGATACCCATCTTCTGGTATAAAAATAGAATTAACATGTTTTTTTGACGACTGTTGTCGTTTTATCCAACCCTGACTTTGATATTATTTAGGACGAAATTGTTTTTTATAAAAACAATATATGTATTATTGATATATTGACGATGGCATGATGATATTTCCGCCTTTTTATTCTGGCCGGTCACTCCGTTATTCATACGGCGTGACCGGCCATGATATGCCACGTTTTTATATTACGCAGACAGCATCAATGCTGGATTAGATTTTACCGTAACCGGCACCAGCTACGATGGCTTTCATTAAGTTGGAGTTCATGGCCTGTACCTTGTAAGAATAAGGGATCTTAGCGGTATAGTTAGTGAAACCACAGCTTGATAGTCCAGCGGCGCTATTGTTGATGAGCGAATTTTTATCGGTGAATGTCTTACCGTTAAACGCTTTCACGACGTCGCACGGTTTCTTGAGATTGGCAATATTGAAACCGTTGCTTTCTGACAGCAGGCTGCCGCTAGTACCGATACCAAAGCTGTAGAGATAGGGATATACCGAAGCCTTAACATCTCCCATGTAGACGTTGTTGAACGCATGCACATTGCCGAAACGAACGCGTGGCGTACGTTCGCGGACCTGGTTAAACAGGTTGTTGTAGAAGGTCACGTGCAGTTTGCCCGCATCCTGCCCCCCATTGGTGTCGCTGTGACCAATCAGGATGGTTTTATCGTGCAGTTCGAATCGGCTATTGGAGATAGTCACATAGTCGGCACCGCGTTTAACATCCAAAGCGGCGTCGTGCTGTACGTAGCGTTCGCCGTTTTTGGTCGTGTATTTGTTGTCGGTAAAACTGCCGTCGCTGATGGTCACGTGGTCTATCCAAACGTGATGAGACGTGCTGATGTTTATGCCGTCCCATTCCGCATTCCAACCATCGCCCTGCTCATAATGCGGGGCGACGTCGACCGGGGTTTCAACGTAGATATTACGCACGATGACGTTGCTCACGCTGTTGATAACTAGAGAACCTTTGATGAATTTACCAGTGTTGCCGATGCCGATAATCGTCGTATTCGCTGGGATGCTGAGCTGACTGCGGGCTTTTTGGTCTGCAAAAGAGCTATAGGCCTTGCCTCCGCTGATATCGATTGTTCCGGTAATCTGGATGATTTTTGCTTTGCTTCCGGCGGCTAGCGCCGCCTTGAATTCAGCAATGTTCTTCGCGGTGTATATGTTGGCGGCAGCAGCAGAGGCGCCACCGGTGGTTGCGCCTGCCTGCGTGGCCCAACCGACGGATGCCGTCGTGCGGGCTTGCGTTGTGAGCAGGCTGGCGGCGGAGGCGTTGGAAGTCATCAACGCGGCGGTAATACCGGCCATCAGCAGCGGTTTGGCGCAAGAGCAAATACGCAAGGATAATCCGTAATACTCCGGTTGTGTTCTTTTAGATAAAATACTGGTGCTCATTTAGAAGTTCCTTTTTCATTATAAAATTCATTCATCAGATCCTTATCGACCCGCTTGATATATATATCAAAGCGTCTGGCCCATTATTCAGAACTGGGATTTGCTGTTTTTGATCAAAGTCACTTTCCTGAGAGAAAGTTTTAATTGTCTGGGAGATGTTTTACTTAAAGAGAGGTTTAGATGAAATGAAAATTTCAGAGTGTAACTATATACATTGATATATTGGGTGGCGTTTTTTTGTTGTGTCGTATTCTTATCAATTTTTATAGGTGTTAATAAATAGATTTTTATGATTATTTATCGGCCTTTTCTTATTTTATTGTTAGCTATATGTGATCGCGATAAAATAAAAACAGAGTAAAGCGGCAACCCTGATCAATAATCTTTTATGATTGCCGCTATTGTTTATTTAGAGTTTGCCGAAACCGGCATTGGCGGCGATTTCGCCAGACAAGCTGGTCGTCATTGGTTGCACGGTATAGCTGTAGGGGATAGTGTCCGTATATGCTGTAAAGCCACAGGTGGATAAATCAACTTCGTTGCCGTTTTGTATGGAGCCTTTATCGGAGAAAATTTTGCCATTAAAGGCTTTGACCACGCTGCATTTACCGCGGAGGTTGCTGACGGTAAAGCCGTTACTCTCTGATAATAGACTGCTGCTGGTGCCGATGCCAAAGCTGTACAGGTAAGGATAAGTCGTGTCCTTCACGTCACCGATATAGACATTGTTGAAGGCATGTATGTTGCCGAAACGAATTCTCGGCGCACGTTCACGTACCCGGTTAAATAGGTTGTTGAAGAAAGTAACGTGCAGCTTGCCCGCATCCTGAGCGCTGTTGCTGTCGCTGTGGCCGACCAGGACGGTTTTATCATGCAGTTCAAAGCGACTATTGGAAACGGTGACATAATCAGAGCCGCGTTTAATATCTAACGCGCCGTCATGTTGTACAAAGGTTTCGCCATCCTTGGTCGTGTACAGGTCGTCCGCAAAACTGCCGTCGCTAATGGTCACATGGTCGATCCACACATGGTCGGCGGTCTGAACATTCATCGCATCCCATTCCGCATTCCAGCCATCGCCCGACTCATAGTGCGGCGCAACGTCGACCGGCGTTTCAATATAAATATTCCGCAGAATCACGTTGCTGACCTCTTTAACGATGAGTGAACCGTTGGTGAATTTACCCTGGTCGCCAATACCGATGATCGTGGTATTGGAAGGGATCTGGATCTGGCTACGTGCTTTTTGATCGGCGAAGCTCATGTAGGCGGTGCCGCCGCTGATGTCGATAGGTGCCGTAATCTGGATGATTTTGCTGGTGCTGCCGGCAGCCAGCGCGGTTTTGAACTCGTCGATCGTGCCTGCGCTGTAGATGTTCTCTTCCGCTGCGGCGGAGCCTCCGGTGGTTGAACCGTTTTGAGAGGCCCAACCGACGACGGGTGCGGTGGTTAGGGCTTCCTGCGTCAGCAGGGAACCGGCGGTTGCGCTGGAGGACATCAGCGCCATCGCGACGCTCACGAACAGTAAACGTGAAGGCGTTTTCAGCGAAAAGGTGGAAGGGGTCAATCGGCCGGAATGGCCTGGTCCAATGCGAGGTGAAAGATTAGTCATAAGGCTATCTCCTTGTTATGCCCACGTGTATCGCCTACGTTTCCCTGGTGTAAGAATAAAAGAGCTGGTGGTTTAAATTCATTTAGTATTAACAAGTTATCAGCCAATTCATTAGGGCCCAATGTCATTATTGGGAATAATTATTCCTGATCAAAGATGCGTTAAAAATACTAAGTATCAGAATGGTCCTAGAGGTCGCGGGGCGAAAAATCCAGAGGGAGTGATGAGAGTAATGATGAGGGAAAGAGAGAGGCGCCAGCCCATTAGATCACAACTCAACATGAAAAAATGCAGGTGGCTGATGAGAAAAAGTCGCTGCTTACCGACAGCGTGAGAAAAGCGCAAACCCTTGCGCTGCCTGTAGCTAATCGTTTGCGCAAAAACCTCTGTCAAAGCCTATCTTCGCCGGTGAAAATCGGTTTACACTATAGGCCAGTGCCTTTCGGGGCGATTATATTGCGTTGTAAAAATGCACGTTAGCTGAGTCAGGAGATCCGGATGTTAAAGCGTGAAATGAACATTGCCGATTATGATGCCGAGCTGTGGCAGGCTATGCAGCAGGAAGTAGTGCGTCAGGAAGAACACATTGAGCTGATTGCTTCAGAAAACTACACCAGCCCACGCGTCATGCAGGCCCAGGGATCTCAACTGACCAACAAGTATGCGGAAGGATACCCGGGCAAACGCTATTACGGCGGTTGCGAATATGTCGATATCGTCGAGCAACTGGCCATTGATCGTGCGAAAGCGCTGTTTGGCGCGGACTACGCTAACGTTCAGCCGCACTCGGGCTCTCAGGCTAACTTCGCGGTTTACACCGCGCTGCTGCAGCCCGGCGATACCATTCTGGGCATGAACCTGGCTCACGGCGGACACTTGACGCACGGCGCGCCGGTTAACCTGTCCGGTAAACTGTATAAAGTTATTCCTTACGGTATCGACGAAACCGGCAAGATCGACTACGACGAAATGGCTGAGTTGGCGCGTACTCACAAACCGAAAATGATCGTCGGCGGCTTTTCGGCTTATTCCGGGGTGGTTGACTGGGCGAAAATGCGTGAAATCGCTGACAGCGTGGGCGCTTACCTGTTCGTTGATATGGCGCATGTGGCTGGTCTGGTCGCCGCTGGCGTTTACCCTACGCCGGTGCCTCATGCGCACATCGTCACCACCACTACGCACAAAACGCTGGCGGGTCCGCGCGGCGGCCTGATCCTGGCGAAAGGCGGTGATGAAGAACTGTATAAGAAACTGAACTCCGCGGTATTCCCGGGTGGCCAGGGTGGTCCGCTGATGCACGTGATTGCGGGTAAAGCGGTAGCGCTGAAAGAAGCGATGGAGCCTGGTTTTACCGTTTACCAGCAGCAGGTAGCGAAAAACGCGAAGGCGATGGTTGAAGTTTTCCTTTCGCGCGGTTTTAACGTGGTGTCCGGCGGTACGCAAAACCACCTGTTCCTGCTGGATCTGGTCAGCAAAGATATTACTGGTAAAGAAGCCGATGCTGCGTTGGGTCGCGCGAACATCACCGTCAATAAAAACAGCGTGCCGAACGATCCTAAAAGCCCGTTTGTGACCTCCGGTGTTCGTATCGGTACGCCATCCGCCACCCGCCGCGGCTTCAAGGAAGCGGAAGTGCGCGAACTGGCTGGATGGATTTGTGACGTGCTGGATAACATCAACGACGAAGCTGTGATTGAGCGCACCAAGCAGAAAGTGCTGGAACTCTGCGCTCGCTTCCCTGTTTACGCCTAAGATTGCGATGCGTGCTTCGTCACGCACAGCGAATAGACGCCAGCGCAACGCTGGCGTTTTTTTATCTGTCGACCGTGGTTGCGCCTGTCAAACAACCTTGCCAAAGTAGCCGGTCGAGTCCAGGAGAATTCATGGTTTTACGATCCGCTCGCTGGCTGGCTCTCAGCTATTTCACCTACTTTTTCTGCTACGGCATTTTCTTGCCCTTTTGGGGGCGGTGGCTACAGGGAGAAGGTCTCTCGGATGAAGCTATTGGGCTGTTGCTCGGCGCGGGTCTGGTCGCTCGCTGCTGCGGGAGTCTGGCTATCACCGCCGGGGTGAGCCATCCGTCCCGCCTGATCGGCGCGTCGCGCTGTCTGGCGTTGGTATCGCTGAGCATGGCCTTCGGATTCTGGCTTGGCAACGCGTGGCTGTGGCTGCTGCTGGTCATGATCGGCTTCAACCTGTTCTTCGCACCGCTGGTCCCGTTGACCGATGCGTTGGCCAATACCTGGCGTCAACAGCTCACGATGGACTACGGACGGGTGCGGCTGTGGGGATCGGTCGCATTCGTTATTGGTTCTGCGGTCACCGGTGATTTAGTGGCCGTTTGGGGTCATCCAGCCATTCTTATGGTTCTGTGCGTCGGCTTGCTGTGTATGTTGCTAGGGATGTTGTTTCGACCTGAAACCGCCCCGCAGGCGGCCGCGTCAACGGCATCCGATCCCGGTACAACCCCGTGGCGTCAGCTACTGAGTCAAACCGCCGTGTGGCGCTTTATGCTTGGCGTCACCCTGTTGCATGGAGCGCATGCTGCGTATTACGGCTTCAGCGTCATTTATTGGCAAAATATGGGCTATTCGGCGTCGGTGGTTGGGTATCTTTGGTCGCTTGGCGTGGTGGCAGAGATTGTCATTTTTGCGTTCAGTCATCGATTATTTCGGCGCTGGACGGCGCAGGGACTGCTGTTGCTCTCCGCCGCATGCGGCGTGATCCGCTGGGGGCTGATGGGCTCGACCACGTCGTTGCCGTGGATGATCGTGATTCAGATACTACATTGCGGGACGTTTACGGTATGTCATTTGTCGGCCATGCGCTTTATCGCCACGCGTCAGGGCAGCGATATACTAAAACTGCAAGCGGTGTATTCCGCGCTGGCGATGGGCGGCGGAATCGCGCTGGTCACGGTCTTGTCGGGTTATCTGTTCGGCCATTTGCAGGGTAAAACGTTCTGGGTGATGGCGCTGATGGCGTTGCCGGTCCTGTTTTTACGTTTGCCGGATACGGCGAAGATAAAGACCTGCCTCAATGAAAATCATTAGTCAGAGGTAATGATGGTATTCGGTGCAATGACGTCGCGATGGCCGGGCCGACTGGCAGCAGGTCCCCTGGTGTGCGTTGTCCCTGAGCGGCGGCGCATTGCTGGTGGTGGGGGGGGCTGTACGTCAACGCTCAACCCGCCATGATGGGGGGATTTGCCCGTTTACGGGATAATCACGACGGTTTCCCTACGTTTCGACGACTGTCGGGAGGCTAGCAGCTTAAAGCCCCGGCATAGACCGGGGCGGAAAGGTTACTGCATCGGCTCCGTGACCAGTCCATCGATCATCACCTGCGGTATTCCCTGTGAACACCGCTCGATTCGCCCGCGAACGCCGTAAACGCGGGCCAGACTCTCAGCGGTAATCACTTCAGCCGGTTCGCCATCGGCAATCAGCTGTCCATTTTGCAGCATCAACACGTGATCGCCGTGGCGAAGCGCGATGTTAATGTCGTGGACCACCACCACGGTGACGATGTTCCGGCGCTGGGTTTCTCGCCGTACCAGATCCATCACGTGGAACTGATAGTTGAGATCGAGCGCGCTGAGCGGCTCATCCAGTAGCAGCAGAGACGGCTGACGGATCAGCGACTGTGCCAGCCCGACCAGTTGCTTCTGACCTCCGGACAACTGGTCCAGGTAGCTCAATGCCAGATGCTCAATGCCGAGTTGTCGAAGCAGCGTCATAACCTCATCTTTATCGCCGGGCCGGGACAAGCCTCCGCTGGCGCGCTGGGCGACAATGATCGATTCCAGGACGTGCAGATGCACCCCGGCCGGCAGCGACTGGGGCAGATAAACCACGTTTTCGGCGCGTTTGCTGAAAGGCAGCTGCATCAGGTTCACGTCGTCCAGATACACGGCCCCTTTCGCATTGCCCAGCCCGGCCATCGCCCGTAGCAGCGTGGATTTCCCGCTCCCATTCGGCCCCAGCAACACGGTGATTTTGCCTCTCGGCAGTTTTGGCACGTTGAGATCCGCGATCACCGGGCGCTTAGGATAGCCGGCGTGGAAGTGGGCAAGGGTGAGCCCCTTGGGTGACGAATTCATATGCTCCCCCTATGCCGCAGAATAATACTCAGGAAGAAGGGCACGCCGATCAAGGAGGTGACAATGCCGACGGGAATGATGACGCCCGGCAGCAGATTTTTGGACACCACGGAGGCCAGCGATAGTACCAACGCGCCGGTCAGGGCGCTGGCCGGCAGATAAAAACGGTGGTCTTCTCCGAAAATGAGGCGGGCGATGTGCGGCGCCACCAGTCCGATAAAACCGATGGGGCCGACGAACGCGACCGACAGCGCGGAAAGCATACTGATGCGCAGCAGCGATGCCAGACGCAGACGCCGCACGTTAATGCCGAAGCTGACCGCCCGGTCTTCGCCCAGACGCAGTGCCGTCAGCTTCCAGGCGTTAGCCATAGAGAGCGGCATGACGGCAGCCAGCACCAGCAACAGAATACCCAGTTTTTCCCAGGATGCGCGGGCCAGGCTGCCCATGGTCCAGAAGACGAGTCCCTGCAGCGTATCTTCGTTGGCGACGAACTGCAGCATGGAAACCAGCGCGTTGAAAGTGAAAACTAACGCGATACCGAATAGCACGACGCCCGATGTGGCGACCTGCGTCCAGCGGGTGACGGCATCAAGCAGCAGCGCGGCCAACAGCGCGAACAGGAAGGCGTTGGCCGAGATAAACCACTGGCCCGGAATACCGGGAATGCCGATGCCCAGCACGATGGCCAGCGCCGCGCCGAAAGCGGCGGCCGAGGAGACGCCCAACGTAAACGGGCTGGCGAGCGGGTTATTGAGGATGGTCTGCATTTCCGCACCCGCGATCCCCAGCGCCAGACCGACGACGACCGCCATAAGCGCATAGGGCAGGCGGATATCCCAGACGATCACGCGAATACCGGCATCTGCCGCGGCGGGGTCGGTCAGCGTGTGCCACAGCGTTTTCAGCGGCAGGCCCGATGGGCCGAGGACAAAGTCCAGCAGCAGCGAGGCGACGATCGCCATCGCCAGGATGGACATAATCAGCAGGCGGTGTCGGACGATATGCTGATAACGATGCATAATGCGGTTTTCGGCAGCGGAGCTGCCGTGGTGAGTCGATTCGGTTGTAACACTCATGAACGTTACTTAGCCTGTTTCCAGGAAAAAATAAATTCGTTATCGGGCAAGGTGGTGAAACGGCGAATGATTTCGCGGTAGGACTCATCCGGATTCAAATCGGTGAACTGATGGGGATAGATGGCTTTAGTCAGGTACTCCACACCGATGATGTTGTACGGATGATTGTAGAAGTGGTGATACAGGCCGAAAGCGTGTTTCTCCTGCACCGCCGGAATTTGCGCTACGCCCGTACGGCTAAGCAGCTGATTGCCCCTGGCATCAATCTTCGCCTTATCCGCGCTGTAGCCCAGCGGTAACAGCGGACTGGTGCCGTTACCACGCGTAGACCCGGTCATAATGTACACATCCGGCTTCATGCTGATGAGCTTTTCCAGAGAGACGTAGCCATTCGCGCCGGGAAGCAGTTCCGATCCGATGTTGCGTGCGCCGGCGGCTTCGACCAGTCCGCCCCAGCCGTTATGCGCATGGCTGAAGCAGCAGGACTCGGACCTGCCGGCCAGCGCCTCGACGAATACGTTGGCTTTCGGCGAGAGATTGGCGGTGCGTTGCTGAATGGCGGCGAGATGCTGGCGGTAGAAATCCGTATAGGCTTTGGCGTTGTCTTCACGGTTAAGTACACGCCCCAGTAGGGTGATGCTTTCCGCCGTATTCTTGATGGGAGAGACTTCATAATCGATGAAAAGGACCGGGATGCCGAGCGTGCGCAGTTTACTGATAACGCCGCTTTCGGTCAGCGTGGGTTTGGCGCGCATTTGCGCAATCATCAGATCGGGCCGCTGCGCCAACACGCTTTCCAGCTCGATATCGCCTTTGTCGCTGAACCCCATTTCCAGAATAGACGCCGCCTGAGGCCATTTGCTTTTCAATATATTCCATGTGGCGGTATCGGACGTTCTGGGCAGATTATTCCAGGCTACCAACCGCTGGAACGGATTTTCCCGATCCAGCAGCGCTAACGCCATGATATCGCGGCCGTCCTGCAGAACAATACGCCGGGGCTCTTGCTTGAGAGTGACGTTCTGACCGTCGAGATCGGTCACCGTGACGGGATACTGCGTGGCATGGCTGATAAAAGAGGCCGCCAGTGCGGTGACCAGTAAAACATGTCGAAATAAGGTGATGAACATAATGCGACCGCACTCCATTCTTAAAATGAGTTTAATAATTATTATCATATTTAATCAGATAGCTTTCAACCAACAAAAAAGTTAAAAAACAAAAATTAGCGAGCGGTTATGTGGTCGGCCTTTATGTGATTAAAGTGCATAAAATCACGCTTTCGTCTTAAGAAGGAGATGGAACCAGGTTGTGAAGAGATATAGGTGGAGTGCTTTAGGCTGCCGCCGCATGAGTTTTTGTGTGTACGGGGAAGATCAGGGACAACGCTCGTGCTTTTCTCTCTCGTCATTATTAACAAAACAAGCGTATGAGGATGCATAAGACGATTTGCTCGTCACCAGCGCGTAAAACGCGCTCTTCGCTATGAGATGTTTTGCCTGTGTTGATGAGCGCGATGATGGAGGGGTTAGGTAATTTATTGATAAATAGTGGTAAATAGAAAGGATGTCACTAAGGGGATAGAGGAAAGCGGCGGTTAGCCCACTGACGTCGGCTAACCGAGAGAAACTTAACGTTTCAGAGCGTCGCTCAGGTTGTCGCGCACGTTAGACAACAGAGATTTCACCACGCGCGGGTTACCGGCGACGATGTTGCCGGTCGTCAGGTAATTGTGGCCGCCGACGAAGTCGGTCACGATACCGCCTGCTTCACGTACCAGCAGCTCTCCGCCAGCGAAGTCCCACGGTTTCAGGCCGATTTCGAAGAAGCCATCCACGCGGCCAGCGGCGACATAAGCCAGATCCAGCGCGGCGGAACCGGTGCGACGGAAATCCGCGCACAGACCGAACAGACCTTCCATCATGCGGAAGTAGCTGGCGGAATGCTGTTTGTGCTTGAACGGGAAGCCGGTAGCGAGGATTGTGCCGTCCAAATCGCGAGCGTTGCTGCTGCGCAGACGGTAGCCGTTCAACTGAGCGCCCTGACCGCGAGTGGCGGTGAACAGCTCATTACGCATCGGATCGTAAACTACCGCGACTTCGGTGCGACCTTTGATGCGAACAGCGATGGAAACCGCGAAGTGCGGCAGACGTTTAATAAAGTTGGAAGTGCCATCCAGGGGATCGATAATCCATTGAACATCCTGGTCTTCTCCGACCAGTTCTCCGCACTCTTCACTGATGATGGTGTGCTGAGGGTAGGATTTGCGAATGATTTCAATAATCAGGCGCTCTGCATCCCGATCGACATTGGTGACAAAATCGTTATTGCCTTTTTGGCTAGCCTCAACGGCGTCAGGCGTTTCATAGTTTTTGGCAATTAAGTTACCGCCTTTACGCGCGGCGCGCACGGCAATGTTCAGCATCGGATGCATGGTATCGTCCACAAGAATGTTAAAGAACAGAAATCGGCGCGCAGTATACCAGCAAAAGAGAAAATAGCGAAGATTGTGTTAACATAGTCCGCATTTCCTTTTTCGCACTATCGAGTCAGCATGTTAGAAAATATACGCATTGTCCTGGTTGAAACGTCCCACACCGGTAACATGGGATCGGCCGCACGGGCGATGAAAACCATGGGGTTGAGCAATCTTTATCTGGTCAATCCGCTGGTTAAGCCTGATTCACAGGCGATTGCGCTTTCCGCCGGCGCGAGCGACGTCATCGGGAATGCGACGCTGGTTGAAAATCTGGATCAGGCGCTGGAAGGTTGCAGTCTGGTTATTGGGACCAGCGCGCGTTCGCGCACGCTGCCGTGGCCGATGCTGGAACCCCGCGAGTGCGGCGTTCGCAGCGCGCAAGAGTCCCGTCATGCGCCAGTCGCCATCGTGTTCGGCCGCGAGCGCGTTGGGTTGACTAATGATGAACTGCAGAAATGTCATTATCATGTGGCGATCCCGGCTAACCCTGAGTACAGCTCGCTGAATCTGGCGATGGCGGTGCAGATTCTGTCTTACGAAATCCGTGTCGCGCACCAGCATAACGAACAGATGGATACGCCCGATCATGAAGAAACCCCGTATCCGTTGGTGGACGATCTGGAGCGCTTTTATCAGCATCTGGAATCCACGCTGCTGGAGACCGGTTTTATCCGCCAGGCGCATCAGGGGCAGGTGATGAGCAAGCTGCGCAGGTTGTTTACCCGCGCGCGCCCGGAAAGTCAGGAGCTGAATATACTGCGTGGCATCCTCAGTTCTATCCATAAAAATGACCGTTGAGAAGCGAGTAATAGTTGAGTGATTTACTCGGATAAATACTTGACTGAAATACTCGGGAATGACAGACTAATGTCACATTTCGACTCTCCCTGTATTCACAACGCAGGGTTACTCTACGGATACTATTGATATGAGACTGACATCTAAAGGCCGTTACGCTGTTACCGCCATGCTCGATGTGGCGCTGCACTCTCAGGAAGGCCCTGTTCCGCTGGCCGACATCTCTGAACGTCAGGGTATTTCGCTTTCGTATCTTGAACAACTGTTCTCCCGCTTGCGTAAAAACGGCCTGGTTTCCAGCGTGCGTGGCCCGGGCGGTGGTTATTTGTTGGGGAGAGACGCCAATGACATCGCCGTCGGCGCGGTTATTTCCGCCGTTGACGAGTCGGTCGATGCCACCCGTTGCCAGGGGCGTGAAGGCTGCCAGGGTGGTGACCGCTGCCTGACGCACACGCTGTGGCGCGATCTGAGCGACCGCATCACCGATTTCCTCAACAACATTACCCTGGGCGAGCTGGTCAACAACAAAGATATTCTTGATGTTGCTGACCGTCAGGATGCCGATACGCGCCGTACCTCTACCGGCCGCACGCAGGAAACGATCAACGTCAATCTGCGCGCCTAATCGCGTTCGGGAGAAGTGCTGACAACGCATGGCGTTGGCCCTGAGGGACACGGGCAGGAGCGCCCGACAATAAACAAAACGCAGAGTACGTTTTGATGTGAAGTACGGAGTGAATGAGCGATGAAGTTACCCATCTATCTGGATTATTCAGCCACTACGCCGGTTGATCCGCGCGTGGCTGAAAAAATGATGAAGTTCCTGACGATGGACGGCACGTTCGGCAATGCCGCGTCCCGTTCGCATCGTTACGGCTGGCAGGCGGAAGAGGCGGTGGACGTGGCCCGCAACCACATTGCCTTTCTGGTTGGCGCGGACCCTCGTGAAATCATCTTCACCTCGGGCGCCACGGAAGCCGACAATCTGGCGATTAAAGGCGCCGCCAGCGCTCATCGGGAAAAGGGTAAGCACATCATTACCTGCGTCACCGAACACAAAGCCGTGCTGGACCCTTGTTACCATCTAGAGCGAGAAGGGTTTGACGTCACCTACCTGACGCCGAAGAGCAACGGCATCATTGATTTGAGCGAACTGGAAGCCGCTTTCCGCGATGATACGATTCTGGTTTCCATCATGCATGCCAACAACGAAGTCGGCGTGGTGCAGGATATCGCCGCTATCGGCGATCTTTGCCATCGCCATAGCGTGATCTACCATGTCGATGCTACGCAGAGCGTCGGCAAATTACCGATCGATCTTGGTCAGCTCAACGTCGATCTGATGTCGTTCTCCGCTCATAAAATTTATGGCCCAAAAGGCATCGGCGCACTGTTCGTTCGCCGCAATCCGCGTGTGCGTATTCATGCGCAGATGCACGGCGGCGGGCACGAGCGCGGCATGCGTTCCGGTACGCTGCCTGTACATCAGATCGTCGGTATGGGCGAAGCTTATCGCATCGCCGCCGAGGGCATGGAGGCTGAATCTTCGCGGCTGCGCGCCCTGCGCGATCGGTTGTGGAACGGCCTTAGGGATATAGAAGAGATCTACCTGAATGGCGACCTGTCTCAGAGCATCCCCACTCTTCTCAACGTTAGCTTCGACTTCGTCGAGGGCGAATCGCTGCTGATGGCGCTGAAAGATCTGGCGGTCTCCTCCGGTTCTGCCTGTACTTCCGCTAGTCTGGAGCCTTCCTATGTGCTGCGGGCGCTCGGGGTAAATGAAACGCTGGCGTTGAGCTCTATTCGCTTTTCGCTGGGGCGTTTCAGCACGGAAGAAGAGGTGGATTACGCCATCGCGCAGGTGCATAAAGCCGTCGATCGACTGCGTAGCCTTTCACCTGGCTGGAAAGCCTTCAAACAGAGCGCCAGGAGCACCCGCGTTGCAGGCGCGCCTCAATTCTGACGTTTCCCATAAGTCGAACAGACGTGGTTGGCCGGGCTTTAGCTCGGTCAACGTTGCAGCCAACGCGCGTCCCATGCGGTGATGACCCTAGCGCGAGTCTGAGCCAATGCTCGGTTGAGGTGTGTTGAACCGTTCAACGCTTCATCGCCATCGCGGCTTATTTGCTTATCAACCCGAATTTCTATTCATCTCGCTCTCCCATGTGCTGGTGCCATCCGGGATTTTTCTTGTTTTCGATCCTCTCTTCCAACGAGTTACGCCAGTCGTAAGGCGCATATATGGTATCTTGGCACGAGTTTTATGCGGAAGAATGCAAGGTCTGCAGGATTAGCCATAAACCTGCACCAATATGACCATGGTGCTCGACTGGCTAAGTGGAGAGAACGGTGTTTTGAAACCTTCAGACGACCACCGCATGTGAATATGAGGTGTGGGGCGTAAAAACGCCACATTACACTATATTGATACACGCAAAGGCTTTTGTTCCTGTCAGCCCGTGCGGCGAAACGGATATACACGGGATCGGCGGTTGATTATCGCCATACCGATTCCTTTAGAAGCGGCCCAACTGCATGACGAAAAATGCAGCGGCATGATTTGAACGATCGGCCATCGAACCGCGACCTAAAAAGGTTGGAAGAGACGCGGTTCTCTGGTTGGATAAAAGCTGAATTACCAGCATCACAGGCGCGCCTTCACGGCGGCCGTTTTTTTTCTTCATGGCTGAGCGGCCTGATGAAAGACATGCGCAATAGGGAACGTGATTATGACAACCGAAGCTATGACAATTAGCCTTTCCCACCAGCCGGCAGACGCTCGCTGGGGCGAAAAAGCAACGTTAACCTCTGGTGAACAAGGGTTTACCATCCATCTGACAGGCGATAAACCGCTGGCTATCATCCAGCGCGCCGGCCGTAAAATCGACGGTCAGGGCATCAAACGCGTCAAGCTGGAAGGCGAGGGATGGGATCTCAAGAGTAGCTGGGCTTTCTGGCAGGGTTACCGTGGGCCGAAGGGCAAGCGCACCGTCGAGTGGGCCGAGCTGGATGAGGCTGCGCAGCGGGAGTTGGATCGCCGACTGAAAATCGTCGATTGGGTACGCGATACGATCAACCTGCCGGCGGAAGCGCTAGGGCCGGAGCAGTTGGCAACCCGCGCGGTGGACCTGCTGTGTTCCGTCAACTGCGACGCGGTGTCTTACCGCATTACTAAAGGCGAAGACCTGCGTCAGCAGAACTATTCGGGCCTGTATACCGTTGGGCGTGGTTCTGACCGTCAGCCGGTATTGCTGGCGCTCGACTACAATCCGACCGGCAATCCCGTTGCGCCGGTGATGGCCTGTCTGGTCGGTAAAGGCATTACGTTCGATACCGGTGGCTATAGCCTGAAACCCAGCAGCTTTATGGATTCGATGAAGTCCGATATGGGGGGGGCCGCGCTGGTAACCGGGGCGCTGGCAATGGCGGCGGCGCGAGGGCTGAACCAGCGCGTCAAACTGTATCTGTGCTGCGCCGACAACATGGTAAGCGGCAATGCGTTTCGTCTGGGCGACATCATCAGCTATCGCAACGGCAAGACCGTGGAGGTAATGAACACGGATGCCGAAGGGCGCCTGGTGCTGGCCGACGGCTTGATCGACGCATCTGCCCAGAGGCCGCAGTGGATTATCGACTGCGCTACGCTGACGGGGGCCGCGAAAACGGCGCTGGGGAACGACTATCATGCGCTGTTCAGCTTTGACGATGCGTTAGTCGGAGATTTACTGAACAGCGCCGGGCGCGAGGGCGAACCTTTCTGGCGTCTGCCGTTAGAGGAGTTTCACCGTCAGCAACTGCCGTCTAACTTCGCTGATCTGAATAACATCGCCAGCCCGGCGCATTCGGCTGGCGCCAGCACGGCGGCGGCTTTCCTGTCCCACTTTGTGGAGAACTACCAGAAGGGGTGGCTCCATATCGACTGTTCGGCGACTTACCGTAAAGGCGCGGTCGATCAGTGGTCAGCGGGCGCAACCGGACTGGGCGTTCGCACGCTGGCGGACTTCCTATTAAGCAAAGGCGGCTAAATAAGCGATGGCGGGTAAGTTTATGCCCGCAGTGAACAACGCGCGGTGATGCTGCGCGAGCATAACAACAGGCCTTGCGCAGTTGAAAACGCGCAGGGCCGAGAGCGTTGAGGAGCACGATGAAATTTTCACCACAAAACACACTGGAAGAGGCGCTGATGCGTGCAGCGACGGAGCCTGCACATCGGCCTGAGTTTTTCAGCGAACTAATGACGGCCACGGTGTATGTACTGGGAAACAGTGTCGGCGACACGACTTTTGGCGAGCAAACGCTTCAGGCCGGAAGCCATGTGCATCTTCAGCATTGGGAGACGCCGGATGGCAGTTCTGCGATCCCGTTTTTTTCTTCCCTTGAGGCTTTGCAGTCAGCCATCACCGAAGAGCAGTCTTTTTTGGCGCTGCCTGCGCGTGCGCTGTTTGAGCTGACTCAGGGAGCCGTGTTATTCCTCAATCCGAAATTGCCCTACGGCAAAGAGTTTCTGCCGCAGGAGGTTGAACACCTGTTGGCCGGCGAAGGCACGGGACTCGTGACGAAGAAGGTTATCGAGGAGGACACTCAGCTCCTCATTGGACAGCCTGCAGAAATGCCCGCACAGATGATCGACTCTCTGACCCAGCTATTTGCGAAATATCCCGCCGTTCGCCGTGCGTTTCTGGTGCAAATTCAGGAACCTGACGAAGAACAGCCGCATCTGCTGGTTGGCATCGATGTGGATGAAGACGTCGAGTCGATCGTTCAGGCGGCGGGCACCGTCGCCAGCGACACGCTGCCGGACGAACGCCCGATTGACCTTTGCGTCGTTGCCGACAACGAGCCGGGCATCAGCCATTATATGATCAAGCACACTACGCCATTTTATGAGCGTAAGTGGGGCAGCTTTCTTCGCGACTTCAAAAACAGCAGCCGCGCCTGAACAGATAATGTTGCTTGACCGCTTGACCGCTTGACCGCTTGACCGCTTGACCGCTTGACCGCTTGACCGCTTGACCGCAAAGCGCCAAAAGCGCGCTGGATGCTAGTCGTGATGAATCACGATCGCAGCCGTTTTTGACACTCCAGTACGTGAGGCCGCCGCGATGTTACCGGTGTATGCATAACATCAGTCATGACGGCTTCTGCGACGATCACACGATGTGGCCGTTTTACTGGGATTTTGTCGATTTTAAACCGCTTGTCGTCAGCGTTTCACTTCGCCTCAACGGGCAGGTCTTCCCGGCCCCCCCATTCTCCCCAGGAACCGTCGTACAGTTTGACTTGAGGGGCATTTAGAACATGCAGCGCTAATACGATCACGGCTGCCGTTACGCCGGAGCCACAGCTGGCGACGATGGGGCGCTGGATATCAATTCCCTTTTGTTTGAACACGGCGGCCAGCTCCTTTGGATCTTTCAGCGCGCCGTTTGCCACCAGCTCATTCCAGGGCACGTTAAAGCTGCCGGGGATATGCCCGCGACGCAGTCCCAGACGGGGCTCATCGACTTCACCGGTGAAACGCTGTGCCGGACGGGCGTCGACGATTTGCGCGGAACTATCGCGGGTGATCGCCAGCACCACTTCGGCTTGACAGATCACGCCAGCGTCCAACTGAGCCATGAATGTTCGGGGCGAATGGCCGTTGTTTCCCTGCTCCAGGGGCCGTTGCTCGAGCTTCCATCCGGTCAGCCCGCCAACCAGAATCGAAACCTTCGTCACGCCGAAGGTTCTCAGCATCCACCATGCACGAGGTGCGGAAAACAGGTTGCCCTCATCGTAGATGACGCAGTGCTGGCTTTCGCTGACGCCCAGCATCCCCATCGCCTGAGCGAAGGATGCGCTGTCCGGCATCATATGCGGCAGAGGCGACGACGCGTCTGACAGCGCTTCGATATCGAAAAACGCCGCACCCGGCAGGTGTTCGGCCTCATATTCGACCTGAATATCCCGCGTGGTGTCGCCTGGCGGAAGCATCCGCGCATCAAGCAGCGTGATATCAGGATCGTTCAGATGCGAATTCAGCCAAGTGGTGGTGATAAAAATGTCGGAACCGGACACAGACATGAGACCTCCCGAGCGGACTGTCGAGGCAGCCCGAAATAAGATAATGATTTAATTGTCAGCAATTTCTTTGCAGCGGACAAGCGTAAACCTGTTTCTGACGCCGGTATCAGCGCACTCTATTTCAGAAATGCGAGCGTGACTGAAACTCATGGATGAAACAGATGAAACGCGGGTGTTTATTTACCATCCGCCCCGCAGGTCGGGCAGCGAGGAGGTGCCAGGCAAGGATTCAGCGTTATAATGATAAGAAAAGGACGATAAGATAACGTTATTTTAAAAAAATGTTATTTGACCGTAGGCAAGATGGAGTCGCAACCCTATAATCTGCGCCACTTTACGGTGCCGGGATCATAATTTATTAACCGGCAGTTATCAGACGGTTATCAGACAGTTATCGAGCGAGGTCACTATGACGGTAGAACGTACTTTTTCTATCATTAAGCCCAATGCGGTCGCCAAGAATGCGATTGGCGCTATTTACAACCGCTTTGAAAGCGCGGGCTTTAAGATTGTTGCTGCCAAAATGCTTCATCTGACTCGCGAACAGGCCGAAGGGTTTTATGCTGAGCATCAGGGCAAACCTTTCTTTGACGGTCTGGTAACCTTCATGACTTCCGGCCCCATTTTTGTTCAGGTTTTGGAAGGCGAAAATGCCGTGCAGCGTCACCGTGACCTGATGGGCGCGACCAATCCCGAAAATGCGCTGACGGGGACGCTACGTGCAGACTATGCAGACAGCGTGACTGAAAATGCGGTGCACGGTTCTGACTCTTTAGCGTCAGCCGAACGCGAAATCGCCTATTTCTTCAGTGCGGACGAGGTGCACGCACGCACCCGCTGAGCCGAGACAAAGAATTAAAAGCGGAGTGGCGCTGGCACCTCCGTATCAAACTTTGTACAATGCCGCGCCCCGGAGCGAGCAGGCGCTCGGCCAAGGCGTTTCTTTATCCTTTATCACTTCTTTCGAGCCATAACGTGTAACAACGAGGCCATGAGTCAATATGTCTGAGCAAACCGTATCCCCGATCGCCAACAAGTCTGACGCTATCGCCGTTAAGCCGACGGGCACTGCAAAAATCAACCTGCTGGATCTTAACCGTCAGCAAATGCGCGCCTTTTTTGCCTCTATGGGAGAAAAGCCGTTCCGTGCCGATCAGGTCATGAAGTGGATCTATCACTACTGCTGCGATGATTTCAACGAAATGACTGACATCAATAAGGTGTTACGCACTAAATTGCAGGAGATCGCTGAGATTCGCGCGCCTGTCGTGGTCGATGAGCAGCGCTCCTCTGATGGCACAATCAAGTGGGCTATCCAAGTCGATGGCCAGCGCGTGGAAACGGTCTACATCCCGGAAGAGGAACGCGCAACGCTGTGCGTATCTTCGCAGGTCGGTTGCGCGTTGGAGTGCAAGTTTTGCTCAACGGCGCAGCAAGGGTTCAACCGTAACCTGCGCGTCTCTGAAATCATCGGTCAGGTATGGCGCGCGGCGAAAATTATCGGCGCGGCTAAAGTCACCGGGCAGCGTCCTATCACCAACGTCGTGATGATGGGCATGGGCGAACCGCTGCTGAACCTGACCAACGTGGTGCCGGCGATGGAAATCATGTTGGACGATTTCGGCTTCGGTCTTTCTAAGCGTCGCGTGACGCTCTCGACTTCCGGCGTCGTGCCTGCGCTGGATAAACTGGGCGACATGATCGACGTCGCACTGGCGATCTCGCTGCACGCGCCGAATGATGAAATTCGTAACGAAATCATGCCGATTAACAAAAAATATAATATCGAAACCTTTTTGTCGGCAGTGCGGCGCTACCTGGAGAAATCCAACGCCAATCAGGGGCGGGTCACCATCGAATACGTCATGTTGGATCACATCAACGACGGCACGGAACATGCGCATGAGTTGGCGGAATGCCTGAAAGATACGCCGTGCAAGATCAACCTGATCCCGTGGAATCCGTTCCCCGGCGCACCGTATGGGCGCAGTTCCAACAGCCGGGTTGACCGCTTCTCCAAGGTATTGATGGAATACGGCTTCACCACTATCGTGCGTAAAACGCGTGGCGACGACATCGATGCGGCCTGCGGACAGTTGGCCGGGGAAGTCGTTGACCGCACCAAGCGGACGATGAAGAAAAAAATGATCAAGGATACGATAGCCGTTAAAAGTGTATGATCGTGGTTGGCCTGACAGGGTCGGACTAATGATAAATACATTTCAGGGGCTTATCATACTATGCTGTGATAGCGGCGGGCTTTTGTAGCCGCGGTCGTCTCCCTTCGGCAAGAGACAATGGCTAAGGATGGTCAGAGATGAATTTACGGCGGCAGGGAAGGTGGCGGCGCGGTTTGGCCGTGGTATGCGTGATGATTGGCGGGTGCGTGAGCACCGCAGAAACAGACTCACTCTCGCCGCAGGCGCAGACGCGTTTGCAACTGGGGTTGGCCTATCTGGAGCGTGGCCGGTTCGACGTCGCGCATAGCAACCTGCTCAGCGCTTTGAAAGCAGCCCCGGATGACTACCGTACCCAATTGGGTATGGCGCTATACGAACAGCAAATTGGTGAAAATGCAGCAGCTGAAAAACGTTATCAGCAGTTGTTGCGACAGAGCCCTTCGAACGGGAGCGTGATGAATAATTACGGTGCGTTTCTGTGTGGTTTAGGGCAGTATGTAATGGCGCAACAACAGTTTAGCCGCGCAGCGCTGCTCCCGGATCATCCACAGGTTGCCGATGCTCTGGAAAACGCCGGTTATTGTTTTTTAGACGCAGGGCGGTCTGATGAGGCGAAGCAACGACTTCATCGGGCGTTGAACTACGACCCGCGCAAAGGTCGGCGCCTACTCGCGGAAGCCGAGCATCGTATGCATACCGGTCATACAGAACAAACGCGGGTGCTCTTGACTATTTATCAGCCGAAATTTCCGGCGAGTGCCGAAAGTTTATGGCTACAGATTCGTTTCGCCGCGCTGGCGGGGGATACCGATGACGCGAAGCGTTACGGTGCGATGTTGGCGCGAAGTTTTCCACAATCTAAACAGTACCAGCAGTTCTTAGCTAATGAATACTGAAGCCAATCAAGATAAAACAGCATCACCCACAGTCACTCCTGGGGAGCGACTGCGTCAGGCGCGTGAAAGCTTAGGGTTGTCGCAGCAACTCGTCGCAGAGAGATTATGCCTGAAAGTCTCCACCGTTCGTGAGATCGAAGAAGACAACACGCCTGCCGGCCTTGCTCCGACATTCCTGCGTGGATATATCCGTTCTTACGCCAAGCTGGTGCATCTGCCCGAAGATGAGCTGCTGCCGATGCTGGAAAAACACGTGGTGGCGAGTTGCGCCTCTAACGTTTCCCCTATGCAGCACCTTGCGCTGGGCAAAAGTCGCAAAAAGCGCGACGGATGGCTGATGACCTTCACCTGGCTAATTTTGCTGGGGGTATTGGGGTTGACGGTCGCCTGGTGGTGGCAGAATCATCAGGCGCAGCAGCAGGAAATTAATTCCATGGTCGATCATGCGAACGCTACGCAGACTTCGCAGGATGGACAGCCGCTGGATTTGAGCGATGGCGAACCGGACTCGGTCGTACCGGACGATAGCGCCACCAGTGGTGCCGCTACCGAAGCGACGCCGCCTGCCGATGCGTCTTCGGCAACAACCGCTATGCCAACGACGAATCCGCCTGCGCCGGTTGCTCCTGTCACGCCGGCTCCCGCACAGACGGCGTCCCCGGCTCAGCCTTCTCCTGCGCCATCCTCTATGGCTCCGGCCGTCGAGACTCCGGCGCCTTCTATGCCTGCATCGAATGTATTAGCGATGTCGTTCTCTGCGGACTGTTGGCTGGAAGTGGTGGACAGCACCGGCAAAAAGCTGTTCAGCGGTATGCAACGCAACGGCGGTTCGCTGAATCTGAGTGGACAACCTCCTTATCGACTCAAAATCGGCGCGCCTGCTGCTGTACAGATTCAGTATCAGGGCAAACCGGTGGATTTGAGCCAGTACGTCAGAAGTAATCAGGTTGCACGTTTAACGCTGGCCGGCCAATAATTTTCCGGCTGGTAGCGGCATTTTGGAGGTGAAGTTGTGAATAACCCCGCACCCATAACCCGTCGCAAATCAAAGCGCATTTACGTTGGTAAGGTGCCCGTCGGTGACGGCGCGCCGATCGCAGTGCAGTCGATGACGAACACCCGCACAACGAATGTTGAAGCAACGGTAAATCAAATCAAAGCGTTAGAACGCGTGGGCGTCGATATCGTTCGCGTTTCCGTACCCACTATGGATGCCGCCGAGGCATTCAAGTTGATCAAACAGCAGGTGAATGTGCCGCTGGTGGCGGATATTCACTTTGACTATCGCATTGCACTGAAAGTTGCTGAGTACGGCGTGGATTGCCTGCGCATCAACCCCGGCAATATCGGTAACGAAGAGCGTATTCGCTCGGTCGTGGACTGCGCACGGGACAACAACATCCCTATTCGTATCGGCGTCAACGCCGGTTCACTGGAAAAGGATCTGCAGGAAAAGTACGGCGAGCCAACGCCGGAAGCGCTGCTGGAATCCGCTATGCGTCACGTCGATATTCTCGATCGGCTTAACTTCGACCAGTTCAAAGTCAGCGTGAAGGCTTCAGACGTCTTCCTGGCCGTCCAGTCCTACCGATTGCTGGCCTCCCGCATCGATCAGCCGCTGCATCTCGGAATCACCGAAGCAGGTGGCGCACGAAGTGGGGCGGTGAAGTCAGCCATTGGTCTGGGTCTGCTGCTCTCCGAAGGGATTGGCGATACGCTGCGCATCTCGCTGGCGGCCGACCCGGTCGAGGAAGTGAAAGTCGGTTTTGATATTTTGAAGTCGCTGCGCATTCGCGCGCGTGGCATCAATTTTATCGCCTGCCCAACCTGCTCGCGTCAGGAGTTCGACGTGATTGGTACAGTCAACGCGCTGGAACAGCGGCTGGAAGATATCATCACGCCGATGGACGTATCGATTATCGGCTGCGTGGTTAACGGGCCGGGCGAAGCGTTGGTGTCGACGCTGGGCGTAACCGGCGGCAACAAGAAAAGTGGTTTTTATGAAGACGGTGTTCGCCAGCGCGAGCGTTTCGACAACGAACAGATGATCGACCAGTTGGAGTCGAAGATCCGCGCCAAAGCGGCGATATTGAACGAGAGTAACCGCATTACCATCAACGTGGTCGATAAGTAATGGCTGTGGCGGCATCGCACGAGATGCCGTCCTTCGATAGCTTCGCAACCCGACGGCGATGGCCACGCATTGATGCCGCAGTGCCGTTCCCCCTATAATCGGGCCTATTTTCGAGACAATGGATTAGAGAACTGACGTGGCAAAAAATATTCAAGCCATCCGAGGCATGAACGACTACCTGCCGGCCGAGACGGCTTTGTGGCAACGCATTGAAGGCAGCCTGAAACAGGTCCTTGCCAGCTATGGTTATAGCGAAATTCGCACGCCTATCGTTGAGCAGACCTCTCTGTTCAAGCGCGCTATTGGTGAAGTGACCGACGTCGTAGAAAAAGAGATGTACACGTTCGAGGACCGTAACGGCGACAGCCTGACGCTACGTCCTGAGAACACGGCAAGCTGCGTCCGCGCAGGCATCGAGCATGGCATTCTTTACAATCAGGAACAGCGCCTGTGGTACACCGGGCCGATGTTCCGTCACGAACGTCCGCAGAAGGGCCGCTATCGCCAGTTCCATCAGCTCGGTTGCGAAGTCTTCGGCCTGAAAGGCCCGGATATTGATGCCGAAATGATCATGATGACGGCGCGCTGGTGGCGTGAGCTGGGTATCGGCGAACACGTTTCGCTGGAACTCAACTCCATTGGTTCGCTGGAAGCGCGCGCGCGTTACCGTGAGGCGCTGATTGCGTTTCTGGAACAGCATCAGGATGTCCTGGACGAAGACTGCAAGCGTCGTATGTACACTAATCCTCTGCGCGTACTGGATTCTAAAAATCGCGATGTGCAAACGCTGTTGAACGACGCGCCGGTCTTGACCGATTACCTCGACGATGAATCTCGCGAGCATTTTGATGGCCTGTGTGAACTTTTAACGCAGGCGAGCATCCCATATAAGGTCAATCCGCGCCTGGTCCGTGGGCTGGATTATTACAATCGCACCGTCTTTGAATGGGTGACCACCAGCCTCGGTTCGCAAGGTACCGTGTGCGGCGGTGGACGTTACGACGGCATGGTGGAACAGTTGGGCGGTTCCAGTACGCCTGCGGTCGGTTTCGCAATGGGCTTAGAGCGTCTGGCGCTGCTGGTTCAAACGGTCAATCCGGAGTTCAAAGCGCTACCGGGCGTGGACGTTTACGTCATTTCTTCCGGCGCGGGGACCCAGAGTGCGGCTATGCTGCTGGCGGAATCGCTGCGTGATGAGATGCCTGGATTGAAGCTGATGACCAATTTTGGCGGCGGCAATTTTAAAAAGCAGTTTGCCCGTGCGGATAAAAGCGGGGCGCGAGTCGCTCTGGTGCTAGGCGAAAATGAAGTCGCGGCAGGACAAGCAGTAGTGAAAAACTTGTCCAGCGGCGAACAAGAAACTCTGGCGCAGGCTGACGTTGCAGCCCGGCTGACGACGCTACTGGATTGAGGAGAAAGACACCGTGGAAGTCTATACCACTGAGAATGAACAGGTTGACGCGCTGAGACGTTTCCTGAGAGAAAACGGCAAAGCGTTGGCCGTCGGTGTGGTCCTGGGGATCGGGGCGCTGGTGGGCTGGCGTTTCTGGCAAAGTCATCAGGATAATAGCGCGATGGCAACATCGGCGGCCTATCAGCAGGCCAGCGAAACGCTGACGACAGGCAAGGGCACCACGGCGGTAGAAGCGTTTGCTGCCGGTAACAAAAACAACTACGGCGCGCTCGCTTCTTTGGAGCTGGCGGCTCACTATGCCGAACTGAAAGATTTCGCCAAAGCAGAGCAGCAACTGACCCAGGCTCTCTCTCAGAGCAATAACGACGACCTGCAAACATTGATTAACCTACGCCTGGCGCGGGTACAGCTTGCGCAGAAAAAAGCGGATGATGCGCTGAAAACGCTGGATGCCATCAAGACTGAAGGCTGGGGCGCTATGGTTGCAGACGTTCGCGGCGACGTTCTGGTCAGCAAAGGCGATAATCAGGGCGCGCGCAGTGCGTATGAAAAAGGCATCGAGTCTCAGCCTCCTCAGGGGTTGCAGGCCCTGTTACGAATGAAACTGAACAACCTGTCCAGCTAAGAGGAATTCCATGCAATTGCGTAAAACACTTTTGGTAGGACTGGTTTCAACCGCCCTGCTGAGCGGCTGTTCGCTATTCGACCGTGAAGAGGACGTCGTTAAAATGTCCCCTCTGCCGCAGGTAGAGAACCAGTTCACGCCGACGAAAGTCTGGAGTCGTTCCATCGGCAGTGGTACCGGTGAATTCTATTCCAACCTGCGTCCGGCCTGGCAGGACAGCCGTGTTTATGCTGCCGAACGCCGCGGTACGGTCAAAGCGCTGGATTTGAGCAACGGCGAAGAAAAATGGAAGGCGGACCTGTCTGAGAAGACTGGGCTGTTGTCGGCGAATCGTCCGGCGCTGCTGTCCGGCGGCGTATCGATTGCCGGTAATCACGTTTACGTCGGCAGCGAAAGAGCGAAGATGTTCGCCCTGAATGCCGAAGACGGCTCGCAGGTTTGGGAGACGCCGGTCGCTGGGGAAGTCACTTCCCATCCGGTTGTCAGCGATGGCGTAGTGCTGGTGCATACCGGCAATGGTATGCTGCAGGCGCTGAACGAAGCCGACGGTGCCGTTAAGTGGACGGTGAACCTCGATATGCCGGCATTGTCGGTACGTGGCGAGTCTGCTGCGGCGACCGCATTCGGCGCGGCCATCGTTGGCGGCGACAACGGCCGCGTCAGCGCCGTGATGATCAACCAAGGCCAGCTGATCTGGCAGCAGCGTATTTCTCAGCCGAGCGGTGCCACCGAAATCGATCGTCTGAACGACGTCGATACCACGCCGGTCATCGTCGGCGAAGTCGTGTATGCGCTGGGTTACCACGGCAACCTGACGGCGCTGGACCTGCGCTCCGGACAGGTTTTATGGAAACGCGAGCTGGGCTCGGTGAATGACTTCATCGTTGACGGCGACCGCATCTATCTGGTCGATCAGGATGACCGTATCGTGGCCTTGAGTACCAACGGCGGCGTGAGCATCTGGCGTCAGAGCGAGCTGTTGTACCGTAATCTGACGGCCCCGGCTCTGTACAATGGTTATCTGGTGGTTGGGGACGCAGAAGGGTACACGCATTGGGTCAATACGACCGATGGCCGTTTCGTCTCTCAGCAGAAAGTGGATAGCTCCGGCTTCCTGAGCAACCCTGTGGTGGCCAGCGATAAGTTGCTGATTCAGGCTAAAGGCGGCGAGGTTTACGCCTTTACGCGCTAGCACACGTGTTTTACTCCGGGCGAAGGCGCTAGAAAGACCTTCGACCTGTCGAACGGCTCCTGACGCTATCAGGAGCCGTTTCGTCTTTTATGATCAGCCAGCTTAGCTTGCTGTAACGAATTGAAATATAAGCAATGAGGTTGTAACAATGATACCTGTCGTCGCGCTGGTCGGGCGCCCGAATGTGGGGAAATCCACGCTGTTTAACCGCTTGACGCGTACTCGTGACGCATTGGTGGCGGATTTCCCTGGGCTGACGCGTGACCGCAAGTATGGTCGTGCCGAGGTGGAAGGAAATGAGTTCATTATCATCGATACAGGCGGTATTGACGGTAGTGAAGAAGGCGTTGAAACACGCATGGCCGACCAGTCTCTGCTGGCGATTGAAGAAGCGGATATCGTCCTGTTCATGGTTGACGCCCGTGATGGGCTGATGCCGGCGGACTTGGGGATCGCCCAGCATCTGCGCAACCGTCAAAAGTCTACCTTCCTGGTCGCCAACAAAATCGACGGGATCGATGTGGATACCGGCACGGCGGATTTCTATTCGCTGGGGCTCGGCGAAGTTTATCCGATTGCGGCATCGCATGGCCGCGGCGTCACCGGCCTGCTGGAAAAAGTGCTGCTTCCGTTTGTAGAAGATCGTGGTGAAGAGCCGCAGGAACTGACGGAGGAAGAAGCCAACGCCGCCTATTGGGCGGAGCAACAGGCCAGCGAAACAGAGGCCGAAGAGGGAGCCGCGGCTGAAGATAACTTCGATCCGGAATCTTTGCCGATCAAACTGGCTATTGTCGGTCGTCCCAACGTCGGTAAGTCGACATTGACCAACCGCATCCTGGGCGAAGACCGCGTCGTGGTTTACGATATGCCTGGTACGACGCGCGACAGCATCTACATTCCGATGGAGCGTGATGAGCGCGAATATATCCTGATCGATACTGCCGGTGTGCGTAAGCGCGGCAAGATCACGGAAACCGTCGAGAAGTTTTCCGTCATCAAAACGCTGCAGGCGATCGAAGACGCTAACGTAGTGCTGCTGGTGATCGATGCTCGCGAAGGGATCTCCGATCAGGATTTGTCTCTGCTGGGCTTTATCCTGAACAGCGGCCGCTCGCTGGTGATCGTGGTGAACAAGTGGGATGGTCTTTCCCAGGATGTGAGAGAGCAAGTGAAGGAGACCTTGGATCTGCGTCTGGGCTTCATTGATTTTGCCCGTATCCATTTCATCTCCGCACTGCACGGCAGCGGCGTCGGTAACCTGTTCGAGTCGATCACGGAAGCTTATACGTGCTCCACTCGCCGCGTCAGCACCGCGCTTCTGACGCGTATCATGCGTATGGCCGTTGACGACCACCAGCCGCCGCTGGTGCGTGGACGCCGCGTGAAGCTGAAATATGCGCACGCCGGGGGGTATAATCCGCCTATCGTCGTGATCCACGGTAACCAGGTCAAAGATCTGGCGGACTCTTATAAACGTTATCTGATGAACTACTTCCGTCGTTCGTTGGAGGTGATGGGAACACCGATCCGTATTCAGTTCAAAGAAGGGGAAAACCCGTTTGCGAACAAGCGTAATACCTTGACGCCAAACCAGTTGCGTAAACGTAAGCGTTTGATGCAGCACATCAAAAAAGGCAAGTAAGCAGGCTCTACGCGTTAAAACAAACCTCCGGGGCGGACGATTTTCCGCCCCGTTTTTATTGCGGGGGCCGCCGCATCCATAACGAAGCAACATCGCGATAAAGGGAGGAGAGCCGTATGACGATGCCGTGTCCGCAGTGCCGGCTTGAAATGCCGGAGATAGGGGGGCGCAGCGATGAGCGTTTTCGTTGCGTGGGATGTCGACGTGACTATCGCCGTCTGGCGTTGTGTCCGGAGTGTGGGTTGTCGCTTCAGGTGCTGAAAGCGTGTGGCGCGATAGACTATTTTTGCCCGCAGGGACACGGATTGATATCGAAGAAACGCGTGTTGTTTCGCTATCAACCTGTTGGGCCGGACGGGGAAACGCCTGAGCAATAACGATGTGCGTCGACCCGCCTCCGCTACTGCTCCGGCTGGGCGTGCTGCCATAGGGCGTCCAGCTCCGCCGGAGCCTTCCCTTCGGGAATTATCCAGACGTGCGCAGTATTGCGGTCGCCGTCCGAATCGCCGGGATAAATGTGTATACGGTAGTAAAATTGATCGCCCCGGCCAGGTGCGTCGCTCGACTCGTCCGGTTGCGCCCTGTCCAGTACGCTGCGCAACACCGCGCAGATCCTCGCGCGCTCCTCCGCGGGCAGTTTGGACAGCACCACCAGCCTCGGCCCCGACAGCTTGGGTATCCATGCTATGCCGCCTTCGCGCGCCAGCTCGATAACCGCGTCGTCATTCAAGTCGGGCAGTGCGTTCGTACTCATTAGGGATCCCCGTATCGACGCCCACCCGGTGCCAGGCATATAGCACGGTATCGGCGACCGCCGTATTGAAGCGTTGCTCCGCGTGATTCACGGTGTACTGGGCGAATAGTGAAAAATCGGCGTTCTGCGGCAGCGATTTGTCGCACAGGACGTCATACCAAATGGCGCCCGCTTTTTCCCAGGAGAATCCCCCCAGGTCGGTGGCCGCCAGATAAAAAGCCCGGTTGGGAATGCCGGAGTTAAGGTGTACGCCGCCATTATCCTCGCGGGTATTGATATAGTCGCGCATATGAGCCGGTTGCGGGTCGGTGCCCAGCAACGGATCATCATAGGCCGTTCCCGGGCGGGACATAGAGCGCAGCCCCTTGCCGTCGATCTCCTCGGTCAACAGCCCGGCGCCGACGATCCAATCCGACTCCTGAGCCTTTTGGTTGAGAGAAAACTGTTTCACCATCGCGCCGAAGACGTCGGAAAGTGATTCGTTCAGCGCGCCGGATTGGCGGGTGTAGAGCAGGTTGGCCTCGCTCTCTGTGACGCCGTGCGCAAGTTCATGCGCGATGATGTCGATGGCGAGGGTGAAGCGATTGAAGATTTTGCCGTCCCCATCGCCGAACACCATCTGCTGTCCGTTCCAGAACGCGTTCTGATAACGCTGGCCGTAGTGCACGGACCCCACCAGCGGCAGTCCCGCGTTATCCAGCGAATTACGGCCGAAAATCTGCCAGAAAAAGTCATAAGTCGTGCCGAGATGGTCGTAGGCTTCATCCGCCGCGACATCCCCGGTGACGCTCTGTCCTTCCGCCCGGACCGGTTTTCCCGGCAGCGCCTGCTGATTCTGGGCATCATAAATATGCCGCTGGACCTGACCGCCGGGGATGACGTCGTGCTCGGGCGGGCGGGGTTGCGTGGAGACCATCAGCGATTGGACGTGCATTAGCGTCTGCTGCGCAAACCGGCGCTCCTCATCGGAGCCGTTGCTGACGATACGGTGAAGGATATACGGGGGTACTATGCTATGAATCGCTTTCATACATCATCTCCACGTGGATGCATATCTCTCGGTATGAGCGGTCGTTCATAACGTAGATAACCAGTAAAGGAGCGATAAGTATAGTTCAGTAAATCATTTTCAGACGAAGAGTGATATCAGGCCTTGTCGGCGGGATGAACGGCCGTAACCCGGCTTTCGACCCATCCATCTTGCAGCCGTGTGCTGAGAGTGTCTCCGGCGGCAATCTGACCCGCCTTTTTTAAGACTTCGCCCGATGGGGTGGTGGTGACGCTATAGCCTCGACCCAGCGTAGCCAGCGGGCTGACCGCTTGCAGATGGGAACAGGACTCGCCGAAGCGCTGTTTATTCTGACCGATTTGTTTATCGAGCGCATGTTGCAACCGGTAATGCAACTGCTGAATGTGTTGCTGCGCGCGATGGAGCCTCGGCTGCGGCGGCTGTTGCCGCAACCGTTGCTGGAGGGACTCCTGCCTGCGCGAGCTTTGGCGCAGTCTGAGCTGCAAGGCGTCGTCCAGTCGCTGACGTAAGCGGATAAGCCGGTTTTGCTGGCGCGCCAGCCGCAACTGGGGATGCTGTTGTTGCAGGCGGTGGTGCAGAAGGGTGAACAGGCTCTGGCGCTGCGCCAGAGAGTAATCCATTGCCATTTCCAGCCGTTGGCGCTGGGTTGTCACCTGACGCAGTAGCTCCATCTGGTTACGGCTGACCAACTCAGCGGCGGCGGAAGGCGTCGGGGCGCGTAAATCCGCGACGAAATCGGCGATGGTGACGTCCGTCTCATGGCCGACGGCGCTGACGATAGGAATGCGGCTGGCGAAAATCGCTCTGGCGACGCGTTCGTCGTTGAAGCTCCAGAGATCTTCCAGCGAGCCGCCGCCGCGGCCGACGATCAGGACATCGCACTCGTCGCGTAGGTTAGCCAGTTCGATGGCGCGTATGATTTGCGGCGACGCGTCTGCGCCCTGCACGGAAGTCGGATAGATGATGACCGGCAGCAACGGATCTCGGCGCTTCAGCACCTGTAGGATGTCATGCAGCGCCGCGCCGCTGGCGGAGGTGATCACCCCGACGCGCCGGGCCGGCTTCGGCAGCCGCTGCTTGAACTGCTGGTCGAACAGCCCCTCGGCGGACATCCGCTGTTTCAACTGTTCGAACTGCTGCTGCAACAGGCCGTCGCCGGCGGGCTGCATGCTATCCGTCAACAATTGGTAGTCGCCTCGCGGTTCATACAGCGTAATCATGGCGCGGATGAGCACCTGCTGACCGTTCTGCGGCCGGAAGGTGACCCGCCGGTTGCTGCCGCGGAACATCGCGCAGCGAACCTGAGCGCGCTCGTCTTTCAGCGTGAAGTACCAGTGGCCGGATGACGGCTGGGAAAAGTTGGAGATTTCGCCGCTGAGCCAGATATGGCCCATCTCGCTTTCCAGCAGTTGTTTGACCGTTTGATTGAGGCGGCTGACGGTAAAAATGGCGCTAGAAGGGCACTGTGGCATGAGGGAAAGATCAAGTTTCAAAGCAGTGGGTTAATCTATCCATACTACCGGGCAAAAGAGTGTACGCAAGGCTTTTTATAAAAAAGGCTGGAGGCAATCGTATATGCTCTGTATAATGCCACGGCAATATTTTATCTAATCTTCCATCCATCCTCGGTGAGATATTGCCCATGTTACGTATCGCAAAAGAAGCATTGACGTTTGATGATGTCCTGCTCGTTCCCGCACATTCTACCGTACTTCCCAACACGGCCGATCTCGGCACTCAACTGACGAAAAACATTCGCCTGAACATCCCTATGCTGTCCGCCGCCATGGATACGGTAACCGAATCTGCTCTGGCGATTGCGCTGGCGCAGGAAGGTGGTCTGGGCTTCATTCACAAGAATATGTCCATTGAGCGTCAGGCGGAAGAAGTTGGCCGCGTGAAGCGTCACGAAAGCGGCGTCGTGGTTGAACCGCAGACGGTAACCCCGGCAACGACCCTGCAGCAGGTGAAAGACCTGACCGCACGTAACGGCTTCGCGGGTTATCCGGTAGTGACGGAAGGCAACGAACTCGTTGGTATCATCACCGGCCGCGACGTGCGTTTCGTGACCGATATGAACAAGCCGGTCAGTGCCGTGATGACGCCGAAAGAGCGTCTGGTCACGGTGAGCGAGAGCGAAGCGCGCGAACGCGAAGTCGTGCTGCACAAGCTGCATGAACGCCGCATCGAGAAGGCGCTGGTCGTCGACGATCAGTTCCGCCTGAAGGGCATGATCACCGTAAAAGATTTCCAGAAAGCCGAACGTAAACCGAACGCCTGTAAAGACGAACGCGGTCGTCTGCGCGTCGGCGCTGCCGTCGGCGCGGGAGAAGGCAATGAAGAACGTATCGACGCGCTGGTCGCCGCTGGCGTCGATGTTCTGCTGATCGACTCCTCACACGGCCATTCCGAAGGCGTGTTGCAGCGTATCCGCGATACGCGCGCTAAATATCCTGACCTGCCGATCATCGGCGGTAACGTCGCCACCGGCGCTGGCGCGTTGGCGCTGGCGGAAGCGGGCGTTAACGCGGTCAAAGTCGGTATCGGCCCGGGTTCCATCTGTACGACGCGTATCGTGACCGGCGTAGGTGTGCCGCAGATTACGGCAATTTCCGACGCGGTTGCCGCGCTGGAAGGTACGGGCATTCCGGTTGTCGCCGATGGCGGTATCCGCTTCTCCGGCGACATAGCCAAAGCCATTGCCGCGGGCGCCGCCTGTGTGATGGTGGGTTCCATGCTGGCGGGGACGGAAGAATCCCCGGGCGAAATCGAACTCTACCAAGGCCGCTCGTTCAAATCTTACCGCGGCATGGGCTCTCTGGGCGCGATGTCTAAAGGCTCTTCTGACCGTTACTTCCAGTCAGACAACGCGGCCGACAAACTGGTGCCGGAAGGCATCGAAGGGCGCGTCGCCTACAAGGGCTACCTGAAGGCGATTGTTCATCAGCAAATGGGCGGCCTACGTTCCTGCATGGGCTTGACCGGCTGTCCGACCATCGACGCGCTGCGGACCAAGGCCGAGTTTGTCCGCATCAGCGGCGCAGGCATTCAGGAAAGCCACGTTCACGACGTTACTATTACCAAAGAGTCGCCTAACTACCGCTTAGGTTAAGTGCTCTTGCTGGCTGATTTAACGAACAGAACCCGGTAATATTTATCGGGTTCTATTTTTCATTCGCTTCTATCCGTATTGGAATACGCCTCTCATGACAGAAAATATTCATCAACACCGCATTCTTATTCTGGATTTCGGTTCGCAATATACGCAACTCGTCGCGCGCCGTGTGCGTGAGCTGGGCGTGTACTGTGAACTTTGGGCATGGGATGTTACCGAAGCGCAGATTCGCGAATTCAATCCAAACGGCATTATTCTCTCCGGCGGCCCGGAAAGCACTACCGAGTTCAACAGCCCGAGAGCGCCTGAATATGTGTTCCAGGCGGGTGTTCCGGTGTTGGGCGTCTGCTACGGCATGCAGACCATGGCAATGCAGCTAGGCGGAAAAGTTGAAGGCTCTAATCAGCGGGAGTTCGGCTATGCGCAGGTGGAAGTGAAATCCGCCAGCGCGCTGGTGCGGGACATTCAGGATGCCGTCAGTGTTGCGGGCGAACCGTTGCTGGACGTGTGGATGAGCCACGGCGACAAGGTGACCGCGATCCCCCGGGATTTTGTGACCGTAGCCAGTACCGATACCTGTCCGTTTGCCATTATGGCGAATGAAGAAAAACGTTTTTACGGCGTACAGTTCCACCCCGAAGTAACCCACACTCGCCAGGGCCAGCGCATGCTGGAGCGTTTTGTCCTCGAGATCTGCCGTTGCGAAGCGCTGTGGACGCCGGCGAAAATCATCGACGATGCCGTCTCCCGCATCCGCCAGCAGGTGGGTGAAGATAAAGTGATCCTCGGCCTGTCCGGCGGCGTCGACTCCTCTGTGACGGCGATGCTGCTGCACCGCGCCATCGGCGACCGTTTGACCTGTGTCTTCGTGGACAACGGTTTGTTGCGGCTGAACGAAGCGGATCAGGTGCTGGAAATGTTCGGCGACCATTTCGGTCTGAACATTGTTCATGTCCCGGCTGAAGAGCGATTCCTGAGCGCGCTGGCGGGTATTGATGAGCCGGAAGCCAAGCGTAAAATCATTGGCCGTGTGTTTGTGGAAGTTTTCGATGAGGAAGCGAGCAAACTGACTGAGGTAAAATGGCTGGCTCAGGGCACCATTTATCCGGATGTTATCGAATCCGCAGCGTCTGCCACCGGCAAAGCGCACGTCATTAAATCGCACCATAACGTGGGCGGCCTGCCGAAAGAGATGAAGCTGGGCCTTGTTGAGCCGCTGAAAGAGCTGTTCAAAGACGAAGTGCGTAGAATCGGTCTGGAACTGGGCTTACCGCACGACATGCTGTTCCGCCACCCGTTCCCGGGACCGGGTCTGGGCGTGCGTGTACTGGGCGAAGTGAAAAAAGAGTACTGCGATCTGCTGCGCCGCGCCGATGCCATCTTTATCGAAGAACTGCACAAAGCCGACCTGTATCAGAAGGTTAGCCAGGCATTTACCGTGTTCCTGCCGGTGCGCTCCGTAGGCGTGATGGGTGACGGCCGTAAGTACGACTGGGTCGTCTCTCTGCGTGCGGTGGAAACCGTGGACTTCATGACTGCACATTGGGCGCACCTGCCGTATGAATTTCTCGGCCGTGTCTCCAACCGCATCATCAACGAAGTGGACGGCATCTCCCGCGTGGTGTACGACGTCTCCGGCAAGCCGCCGGCGACGATTGAGTGGGAATGATTTAACGTCTGGCAACAGCCAGCACGTAAAAGCAATAAACACCGCTAATCCCGCGTAACTGCGGGCTTTTTTGTTTTTGTGTCTGGCATTTTCTGGCAGCTGTTAGCAATGGGGAGCAGGTCAATAATCCTCGCGTCATTAATCGGGGTGATGTCTGGAATGGCAATGTACTTAGTCAAATGTGATCGGCAAACCGCCAGCACGAAGACGCGTCTGGCGGTAGAGAGTGTAAGAGCGGACGTTACAATTAGACCGCCTCGATCCTAAAGATTAGCTTTCGGCTGGACCGAAAACCGAGAAAGCCGGCAGCTTGACCTGCTGGTAAGGCTCCCAGCCGCCGCCGAGCGCTTTATACAGCGCCACCAGATCCAGATTGCACTGCACGCGCGCCAGTATCGCCTGCTGCCGAGCCTGCGCGAGCTGGCGTTGTGCGTCCAGTGCCTCGATGAACGACGTCAGACCTTTGCTGTAACCGTCACTCGCCAGCTCAAACGCGTTCTGCTGCGATTCAACGGTGCGATCGAGCTCCTCAACCTGCTGCTGGTCGGTCCGGAAACTGATCAACGCGTTTTCCACGTCCTGCAAGGCGGTGAGCACCGTCTGACGATAGCCCAGCGCCGCGCTGGCCTGTCCCGCCCGCGCCAGCTTAACGCCGGAGACCAAACGGCCGCCCTGAAATAGGGGAATGGAAACCGAAGGGCCGAAGCTATAGAAGTGGCTGCTCCAGTTATCCATATAGCTGAAATCCGTATTGTGCATACCTAGCTGCCCGGTGAGCGATAGGTCGGGGAACAGCTGCGCGACAGAGACGCCGATATTGGCGGTGGCGGCGTGCAGTTGCGCTTCCGCCTGACGAACATCCGGTCGGCGTCTCGCCAGCGTCGACGGTACGCCGACCGGCACGGCAGCAGGCAGCGCCGGCATGGCTTTCACGGCCGCCAGTTCACGATCCAGCGCGCCCGGAACTTGCCCGGTCAGTACGGCCAGCCCGTTCATCGCCTGCCGCATCTGCGCCTGATAGTCGGGCAGCTGCGCGCGTAGCGAACTGAGCTGGGCGCGGGCATTTTCCACGTTCATCTGCGGAGACAAGCCGTTACGTTGCTGGCTTTCCGTGAGTTCCAGCGTCTGCTGCGCTATCGCTATCTGGCTCTTCAGCGTCTGATAGGCGGCCTGTGCGCCGCGCAGTTGTAGATAGGTTCTCGCGACTTCGGCTTCCAGCGACACCAGCGCATCATTACGGCTCTCTATCGACTGCTGCTGTTGCGCGTCAGCCGCTTCGACCTGACGACGCACCTTGCCCCACAGGTCCAACTCCCAGGAGGCGTCGAAGCTGCCTTGATACAGGCCGACGGATTGGGTCAGGTTATCGAGCGATGACGTCAGATTAGGAGCGGTCTGGTCTACCTGACCGTACACGTCATGGGATTCCATCAGGCCTTTCAGACCCATTTGACGTCGCTGTGCCGAGGCGCTGCCGTTGAGCGACGGCATCCAGGCCCCGCGCGCCTGATTTAACTGTTGACGCGACCCAGCAATCCGGAGCACCGCCTGCTGCAAGGTGAGGTTGCCGGAGATAGCCCGGTCGATCAGGCTGTCCAACTGCGGGTCGTTAAACGTTTTCCACCAGTTGGGGTTGATATCCGCCGCCAGCGGTTTCGATGCGCCGTCGGACGCCATGTCCTTGAACGCGCCCGGCGTGGCGGGTTTCGGTGCCTGATAATCGGGGCCGACGCTACAAGCCGACAGCGCCAGCAAGATGGCGATCGCCGTTCCGGCTCGTGAATAGGAATAGGGTGAAGAAACCGTCATGTTAGTGCGCTCCAGCACTGCCTTTGCTCTTGATGGGAGAAAGCAGCAAACAAAGAGGAATGAGAAGCAGAGCGATGACGCTGAGGCCCGTAAAAACGTCTATGTAGGCAAGGATACGAGCTTGGGCAATCATCTCTTTATAAAGTTGGCCGGTGGCGATGGACATCGGATCGCCCGCCATCGTGGAAAAATTTTTGATCGCGTGCGTCAACCGCTCCAGCGCCAGATTATACGGCTCGTTGAGCGGGGTCATGTTATGAACCATGCTGGCGCTGTGCGCTTGCTGACGCTCGGTGATCATCGCCGTTGACAGCGAAATGCCGACCGACCCAGCCACGTTGCGGCACATGGTGAACAGGGCTGACGCATCCGCATTCAGCCGTTGCGGAATGGACACGAAGGCGATGGTGGTTAGCGGCACAAACAGGAAACCAAGCCCGATAGTCTGGGCACTACGCATCAGTATCAGCGTGTAGAAATCCACGTTCGGCGCCAGCATCGACGAATACAGGAAAGAGGCGGCCAGCGAGGAGAAGCCGAACGCAATCATCCAACGCGTCTGCACCAGCGGCATCAGCTTCAGCGCTAGCGGGATCGTCAGCACCACCAGAAGCGCTCCCGGCGAAAGGATCATGCCGGACCAGGTCGCGGTGTAGCCTAAATCCTGCTGCGCCAACTGCGGGATCACCACCGCACTGGCGTACATCACCAGCGCCATGCCCGCCATGAGCAAGCAAGACACCGCGAAATTGCGATCTTTCAGGCAGTGGAGATCGACCACCGGCTTTTTGGCATACAGCAGCCAGTAGACCGCGCCCACCAGACCGATCGCCGTCAATATGGCAAAGGTAACGATGAAATTGGAGTGGAACCAGTCGTCATCCTCGCCGCGGTCGAGCATGACCTGCAGACAGCCCAGCCCCAGGGTCAGCAGGCTGATGCCGATGTAGTCGATGCTGAGTTTGCCTTTCGGCGATTTGCGCTCCCACGGCGGATCTTCCAACAGATGGTAGATGGCCAGCACGCTTAAAATGCCGATGGGGATGTTGATGAAGAACACCCAGCGCCAGCTGTAGTTGTCGGTGATCCACCCGCCGAGCGTCGGGCCGATGACGGGCGCGACGATCACCGCGATCGCCGAGAGGCCGAAGGCTTTACCGCGATCTTCCGGTTTGAAGTAATCCAACAGCACCGACTGCTGTACGGGCTGAAGGCCGCCGCCGAAGAAGCCCTGCAAGATTCGAAACAGGATGATTTGCCACAGCTCCGTTGCGATACCGCACAGGAACGAACAGATGGTAAACATCACAATACACAGCAGAAAGAACAGCTTACGGCCGAATGCTCGGCTCAGGAAGGCCGAGATGGGCAGTACAATCCCGTTGGCTACCAGATAAGACGTCAGTACCCAGGTTGATTCGTCATAGCTGGAAGACAGCGAACCCGCGATATGCGGCAGGGCGACGTTGACGATGGTGGTGTCAAGGATCTCCATGAACACCGCAAGCGTGACCGTAACGGCGACCAGCCAGGGGTTCCCGACCGGCTGCCAACGCTGGTCCTGGCTCATTTCACCGTCACCTTGGGTTCGACCGACAAGCCTACCGGCAGCGGTCTTTCCGGATCCAACCCTTTGTCGATAATGATTTTGACCGGCACGCGCTGCACGATTTTCACGTAGTTGCCGGTGGCGTTTTCCGCAGGAAAGGCGGAGAAACGCGAGCCGGACCCCATCTGTATGCTGTCGATGTGACCTTCCAATTTCATCTTCGGCCAGGCATCCACGGTGATTTCCACCTTATTGCCCGGGCGCATCCGCTCCAACTGCGACTCTTTGAAGTTCGCGGTAATCCAGGTATTCGGCGACACCAGCGAGAACAGCGCCGTCCCCGGCTGCACCAGGCTGCCCACCTGCACGTTGCGGCGGGTGATAAAGCCGTCGTAAGGCGCTCGGACTTCGGTGTATGACAGGTTAAGGTTGGCGGTATTCAGCTGAGCCTGCGCCTGCTCAACCTGCCGTTGACGCGCTTCGACGTTGGTTGCCTGCTGGCGGATTTGCAACGCGACCTGCGAGGCGACTTCCACCTGCGCCTTGGCGCTTTCCCATTCCGCGCGGGCGCTTCTTAACTGCGCGCCGGCCGCGTCGATATTGCGCTGCGAGGTGGCGCGCGGGTCGACGCCCCGCTGCCGTTTGTCGTCTTCCTGCGCATTGACGTAGTTGGCCTGTGCTTTAGCGAGCGTCGCCAGCGCCTGATCTTTCTGTGCGGGGTACTGAACCTTCGCCAGATCCAACGCGGCCTGCGCCTGATGCAACTGCGCCATCGCCAGCCCCAGCTGCGCCTGCGCCTGCTCGCGTTGCGCGGTGTTATCACGGGGATCGATGATGACCAGTAGGTCGCCTTGTTTAACGAACTGGTTATCTTTCACCTGCAACTGAGTGACGTAGCCGGAGGCTTTCGGTGCGATGGTGACCGCGTCCGAGTCGGTAAAAGCATCATCGGTGGTTTCGATATTGCGACTGGTCAGCCAGAAAAACAGGCCGACGATCAGCATGACCACGACAACGATGGCCAGAATAATCAGCGGCTTCTTGCCGGGCGTTTTGCGCTCCGCGAGAGCGCTGTCTGGGTTGTGATTCTGCGGGTTGTCGTCCTGATGACGCGGGTTATTCTCAGACGGAGAAATAGATTGATTAGCCATAGTTCTCATCGATAAACGACGGACTCATACCAAGTCCGCGAAATGAATACTGCCATTATGAGACGGACGTTAAATCCGGCGCTTCCAAAGTGAGTCAAACACGGATGGGGGGACGTAACTCGCACTGCGATATCCCTTATCCTCCGCGCTATTTTTTCGACCTTATGACTAACGCGTCGCTCAATCAAGTTGGGGGGGCGAAATTTTCGCCAAATAAATACAAGGATGAAACGCAATAAACGAGCCTGTGATGGCGTCTTTGCGCAGGCATATTCGGGCGTGGCGAAAGGGTGTCCGATGGCAAAAAAGGCGGTTTTACTTCTAATCAGTCGCAATATCGGTACTTTTCATCGTTAACTCAACGTCTCAGCCGCTTCATGTAGCCGGAAGCAAAAGGGCTTTTGCTCCAGGCGATAAGACGACGACCAGGGTGAATCAGCGACATGATTTGTAACGATATTTTAGTGCCGGGGTTTTGTCGCTCGCTAAGTGATTGAACGCTTATATTTTCGCTGGCGACGGGCATAACGCTGTCTGGACTGTCTGCGTGACGACAACCGAGTGTTGAGCTTTTCCCCCAGCGTTCATGACTATGCATAGGCACAGGAACGTGCTGAGCAGGGCGTAGAACAATGACCCAATCCGCGTGATTTCTTGCTTGCGCGGTGATGGGCGTTGGCCTATCTGAACGGCGGTAGTCAGGCTCTCGAAGCGCAAAAAGGATGTGCATGACGGCGGCAACAAGTCTGATGAGGCTCATCGCGACGTTGGTGACGACGGTTTGGCGGATGTTGCCGCGCTGTAGGACGGCGGATGGCGGGTATTCTGTTGTTGTTCCGGCTGGGGTGGGCTTTCCTGATACAGGAGAGATATGGCGGGGCGACAATCGTATTATCCGGAATATCGGGCCGGAGCATAGAGTATTTCCGTCATTTTGTTATCGATGAAAATGAGATCATTTCAATACCGATGAACAGTTAGTCGCTGTTTTTAGTGCGCTATTTGTACAATTAAATAAGGCTCTGTTTGTTATTATTTCGCGGTCTTTTTATTCACAAGATTCGTGTCAAGGACATCACAGGGAACGTTTCATTTATTCAACCTATTACCTCAATCCCACTGTCCGTTTTCACTCTGCAGAACGAATTCGCCCCTGCCGATGCGTCATCCTTGTCGAATATAGGATTATGAGTTTACCCGGCGTTGCGTTTTAACCGAGACATTGTCAAGAGCGCGGACTCAGCTCCTCGTTCAGGTCTTCATGTTAATCAGGATAGCGACGAGCCGTTTTCAGGAGTCAGCCAGGGCGTGCGATAGCCATGGTCACAACACAAGAATAATAAGGAGAGAGCGGGTGGCAAACAGTACGGGATTGCAGTTTACCGTAACCATAGGCGCACTGCCGGAGAGCACCTTCTCGGTGGTGGATTTTCAGCTCGACGAGGGGCTGAATCAGCCCTTCGCGCTGGGGTTGTCGCTGGCGAGCGCGCTGCCGGGGGCGCACTCGGATATCGGCGGCGGATATTACAGCCGCTGGAGCCTGTCTGACCCGAACAGCGACCCGGCGCTGACCGAGTGCATCGAACTGGAGCGCTTTATGAGTGAGGAAGACGCTTTGGTGCCAGATACAGGCAGCCACGCCCCCGCTAGGGGCGATCGGTTTGGTCCCCTATTCGTTTATCCGACGCCGTGGTAAAGATGATGCCTGGCCCAAAAAAGCCGTCTACGTGGAGGTGGTGATGCGCCGGGTCGTAGAGGGCGAATACTCCCGCATTCCGTTGCATATGATGGTGGAGGCCGGACGTGCTGCTGGGGTGCCGTTTAAAGAGTGGCGATCGAAAGACAAAGCGCTCCAGCTTGAGTCGCTTTCGGCTAAACCGCCATCGGTAAATCTGAGCAGGCTGGACCAATACTGGGCGCTGGCGGCAATCGAGCAAGGTATTGTTAGGGACCTGAGCAAGCAATTGCCTTTATCGGTTACTGCGTCGTGACTATCTTCACCATAGCGCCAATAACCAAAGTATCGCCAACCCCGCCAGCACCAGTAAAAATGAGCCTACCGTTAGCAAGGAGCGGCGGCGTTTGATAGGGAATCAGGAAGCATGATGTCGAGACCTCTTTTTATTTTATTTGGCTTCTGCATGTCTTTGATGGCGTGCTCAACGGACAAGGCGGAGACGCGAGTCGATTGGAGCTATGGTTCAGGCAGCAATATCGATAGTTTTTGCACGACCAAGGCGACTTTTTATCTCGGTGGAAAAACGGTTTTCAGTTATCCCGGAGGGGGATGCAACGCGGGCGCACCGTATAAAGACATTATTGAAAAAAATTATTATTGGCCAGGGGGCGGAGGATGACCAACCGATGGCGTCCCTGTGCCTGACAAAGCTGAGATAGAGATGGTGTCGTTCCATGACCGTAAACGGTACCGCATCGGGGTCGATTTACCGGCGGATTTAGCGCAGCGGATGCGGCAGCGCTATCAGGTTAACGGACGAGTCGATCAACGTAATTGGCTCTATTTTGGTCTCGCACCTGGGGGCTATTATGAGGTGTTGTTAAAAGGCGATAAGTTGCGAGTTAAACCGGACCTATTGATTGCCCGCGGCATCGCTGAAGAAGTGAATGATAACTGGTACGACAAAAAAGTATCTGTGGCAGAACAATATGGCATCGACGATTTTGACAAAGAATACAGCGCGCTCTTTAAGCAACACCCCATCCCCCTCGGTATGGAATGGGCGCCGATCATGAATGCTTACCGCGCCAAGCAGCCGAAAACCGATCAGGAGCCGGTTGAATAAGTAAAGCGGATCACAACGCAGCGGCTTGACCGATAAGCTGCTGCGTTATCCGCCTGCGGTAGTCGAGTCTTCGCCAACCCAGGCACTTTCCGCCAGCAGGAGCCCAGCGTCAGCAAAGTGCGGCGGGTGCCCATGGGTGCGATATTCAGAGATTTTATCGGGCATAGATTTATCCTCATAACGAGACAACCGAGGGCTTTTCAATCCCGTCGTGTCAGCGGACTAATGAAGGAGAGACGAACATAATGGGAAACGCAGTTAAACTGGGCGATAAAGACACGGGACACGGCAGTCATCCGCCGACGGCGGTAATTGCAGCTCCTCGACGGTCAAGGTGGATGGTCTTTCGTTGGCCCGGCAAGGCGATCCGTTAGCCTCTCATGGTCATACGCGAAACATCAGCGGTGGTTCGTCGACGGTGATAGCTGACGGTAAGCCGGTCGCGCGTAACGGGGATACCGTTGACTGCGGCGGCGTACTAATCGGCGGGGGCACGGTAATCATCGGATAGTTCAGGCGATTTTAGATACAAAAACGCTTGTTTGAGCTAACGGTTCGGCTCACCGATATCTTCGCTGGCCCAGGGCTAACGTATCGGTGAGCGGCATTGCGCTTTTCACTCCTCGTCCGCCGCTCCCACCACGATATCACCCCCGCTTTTTCGCCATCGATTTTCTCTTTACTCCTGACGCTGCCGAAGTTTCCCAAACCTGTAATTAAATGACATTTCCCAGGGCTCTCTTCAATAAAAGAGGACGAGCAAAGCCGTCAGGCCGGGTTCAGGTCTCCGGATGGCGAAATGTCGTGTGACATTCATCACAATGTTAAAACAAAGTTGCGCGCTCGCTACGTGATGTGAGTCACAAAAACAAGGCGATGGCGCGTCATTTGTTAACAATGTGGCTGACTTTCAGCTCCGATTTGTGATGGCGATCTCGCTAAAGCCGGGTTGGAAGGGGGGAGGTGGGTGATCTCAGTCACAAATTCCCCTCGGGGTACTAGGGGTGAAAACGGCGTGATAGAGTCGATTTGTCTACAGAACGACCGATGGTTTTTGGCGAAACCATCTCACTATTACGACGCGCACCATCCCTTAGCGCGTACCACCGAGGGGAGTGAGTTTTATGCTATCACCAACTGTTAAGGTCAAGATACAGAATTTTGGCCGCTTCCTCAGCAACATGGTGATGCCCAATATCGGCGCATTCATCGCCTGGGGCCTGATCACCGCGCTGTTTATTCCAACCGGCTGGCTGCCAAATGAGACTTTGGCCAAACTGGTCGAACCCATGATCACCTACCTGTTGCCGCTGCTGATTGGTTATACCGGCGGCCGGCTGGTAGGCGGCGAACGCGGGGGGGTCGTGGGGGCTATCACCACGATGGGTGTCATCGTCGGCGCAGACATGCCGATGTTCATGGGGGCGATGATGGCCGGACCGCTGGGCGGCTGGGCGATCAAACGCTTCGACCGCTGGGTTGACGGCAAAATCAAAAGCGGCTTCGAAATGCTGGTCAACAACTTCTCGGCTGGGATCCTCGGCATGCTGCTGGCGGGACTGGCTTTTCTGGCCATCGGACCGCTGGTCTCATCGCTGTCCAAGGTGCTGGCGACCGGCGTGAACCTGCTGGTGCAGGGCAACCTGCTGCCGTTGACCTCGATCTTCGTGGAGCCGGCGAAAGTCCTGTTCCTCAACAACGCCATCAACCACGGGATTTTCTCGCCGCTGGGGATCCAGCAGGCGACGGAAACCGGCAAGTCGGTGGTCTTCCTGATCGAAGCCAACCCCGGTCCGGGACTGGGCCTGCTGCTGGCCTACATGTTCTTCGGAAAGGGCAGCGCGAAACAATCAGCCCCAGGCGCCGCCATCATTCACTTCTTCGGCGGTATCCATGAAATCTATTTCCCGTATGTCCTGATGAATCCGCGCCTGATGCTGGCGGTGATCCTCGGCGGCATGACCGGTGTCTTCACGCTGACCCTGTTCAACGCGGGGCTGGTCTCTCCGGCGTCGCCCGGCTCGATCTTCGCCGTTCTGCTGATGACGCCCAAGTCGTCGCTGATCGGCGTGGTGCTCTCCATTATGCTGTCCGGGCTGGTGTCTTTCATGGTCTCTGCGGTCATGCTGAAACGCGTGCCGGTGGGAGATGAAGAAGATAACGGTCTGGCGGACGCAACCCGTCGTATGCAGAGCATGAAGCAGAAGTCGAAAGGCGGCAAAGCGCCGGGCGTAGCCCGGCCACAGCCCGCTATGCGCGCGACGCTGGATGCCTCACAGGATCTGAGTTTGGTGCGAAGGGTCATCGTGGCCTGCGATGCCGGAATGGGGTCGAGCGCGATGGGTGCGGGCGTGCTGCGCAAGAAGATAAAGGATGCTGGACTGACGCATATTTCGGTCACGAATATGGCGATCAACAGCCTGCCGGAAGAGGTCGATCTGGTCATAACCCACCAGGATCTTACCGAACGAGCGTTGCAGCACGCGCCGCACGCGATTCATCTTTCCCTCAGTAACTTCCTCGACAGCAGCCTGTACAACGAGCTGACGACCCGGCTGCTGGCGGCGCACCATCCCGTTGCGGCGAACGATAACCGGCTGATTAATCAAACGATTGTCGCTGCCAATGATAACTGGTTCGACCCGGCTGAGTATGAATCCAACCTGTTCGAGCTGGGCGAAAGCAACATTTTCCTCAATCTCCAGGCCGACGACAAAGAGCAGGCCATTCGCTTTGCGGGCGAACAGCTGGTAGCGGGGGGATACGTGGAGCCAGCCTACGTCGAGGCGATGCTGGAGCGCGAGGCCATGACCTCAACCTATCTGGGCGAGTCCATCGCCGTACCGCACGGTACCGTTGAAGCCAAAGACCGCGTCCTGCGCACCGGCGTCGTGATTTGCCAATATCCGCAAGGGGTGCGGTTCGGCTCCGAGCCGGACGACGTCGCGCGGTTGGTGATTGGGATTGCGGCCCGCAATAACGAACATGTTCAGGTGATTGCGCATCTGACCAACGCCCTGAATGACGACGGCATTATCGAGCGGCTGACGGAAACCCGCAGCGTGCAAGAGATGCTGGAGCTGCTCTCCGGCGAACGCGTGGCGTAAGGTCACTGGACCGGCGTTCGACCGGTCCGTGCGTTCTGCTTAACGGTTTTGACAAGATATCGAGGTCTATAATGAAAGCGATTCATTTTGGTGCAGGCAATATCGGTCGTGGTTTCATCGGCAAACTCCTGGCGGACGCCAAGTCCGAGCTCATTTTCGCCGACGTCAATCAGCCGCTGGTGGATCAACTGGCCCATCAGCAGCAGTACGAAGTACATGTCGTCGGAGAGGCGTCGCGCGTTGAACGGGTAAACCGCGTCAGCGCGGTGCACAGCGGCAGCCCCGACGCCATTAACGAAATCGCCCGAGCGGACATCATCACCACCGCCGTCGGGCCGCAGGTGCTGAGTAAGATTGCGGGCACGTTGGCACAGGGGCTGATTGCACGGCATGAGCGCGGCAATCAGCAGCCCCTGAATATCATCGCCTGCGAAAACATGGTGCGCGGCACCAGCCAGCTCCGTCAGCATGTCATGGCGGTGTTGCCCGAAGCGTTGCACGCGTGGGTCGACGAGCATGTGGGCTTTGTGGATTCGGCCGTGGACCGCATCGTGCCGCCCAGCGCCGCGGCGAACGACGATTCGCTGGAGGTGACGGTCGAAACGTTCAGCGAATGGATTGTCGACAGCACGCAGTTCAAGGGCGATCTGCCGGTTATCGCCGGGATGGAGCCTACCGCCAACCTGATGGCTTATGTCGAGCGCAAGTTGTTTACGCTCAATACCGGCCACGCAATTACCGCGTATCTTGGGTGTCTGGCGGGTTACCGGACGATCCGCGAAGCGATACTCGACGACGCGGTGCGCGCGGTGGTGAAAGGTGCGATGCAGGAAAGCGGCGCGGTGCTGATCAAACGCTACGGTTTCGATCCGGCGCAGCATGCAGCGTATATCGACAAGATCCTCAGCCGTTTCGAGAATCCGTATCTGCATGACGACGTAGAACGCGTGGGCCGCCAGCCGCTGCGTAAACTGGGTGAAGGCGATCGGTTAATCCGGCCGCTGCGCGGTACGCTGGAATACGGGCTGCCGCATCGTAACCTGCTGATCGGCATCGCCGCGGCGCTGAAATACCGTAGCGTTGAGGATGTGCAGGCGCGTGAAATGACGGCGCTGATAGATGCGAACGGCGTTGAAAAGGCGCTGGTTCAGATCGCCGGACTGGAAGATCGCCCCGAGGTTGTCACGCAGGTGGCAGCGTTGTATCACTCTCTGTAACGCAAGGTGAAAAACGATACTGATGCCAGAACAGCGTTATTTTCCCGAAGGTAAACGTCGGGTAGAGACTACCGAGCCGCACTCGGCGCAGAAAAAGGTGCCGCAACCCCAGACGGGGATGGAAGACGCGCAGGCGTTCGAAAGTCACATTCTTGAACGCCTGAATGCCAGACCGACCGTGCCGGGGTTTATCCAGGCGGCGGTCGAACTTCTGGCCGAGGCGATTGACCATCTGGTCCTGCAAGCGTTCCGTAAGGATGATTATGCCGTTAAATATGCCGTGGAACCGCTGTTGGAAGGCAGCGGCCCGCTGTCAGCGCTGCCGGTTCGCCTCAAGCTGATCTACGCACTGGGCGTTATCAGCCGAGACGAGTATGAAGACGTTGAACTGTTGTTGGCGTTAAACAATGAGCTGGAGCATAACGGGCAAAGCTACCGTTTCACCGATGATGAAATTCTGGGGCCGGTCAGCATGCTGCATGGTATTACGCCGCTGCCGCCTCAGTTCAACTCGCATTTACCGGAAGATGGGGTGGACACCTCGCTGCTGGAGATGCAAAAACAGCGCTATCAGCAGCGCATCCGGTCCTCGCTGGTGTTGTGCATTACGGATCTGGTCTCGCGCCTGTACCACAAGACGGCTTTCTGACCGGCGTCATGCCGGGAGAGCCGTTCTCGCTGAGGATGAAATACCGACGCCGTGAAATCCGTGCGGCGTCGGTCCTCTTTTTGAATCTTACCGGTTATGCCGGTAGTCCTTTCTTCCCGCTTCATCCCTCCTTTTCTTGCTTCCGATCTTCGCGCTACACCGTTTTGACTCTTGCCGACGCGCCGTGATGGCAGACCGTCGTTGACCTTTGCGCCGCCAGGCCGAATAATCATGAACGTTGACTCGGGGTGCCCTTCCATATGAAGGCTGAGAAAGACCCGTACCACCTGATCTGGATAATGCCAGCGTAGGGAAGTCATGGAGTCTCACCGGCTCCCGCCTTCTTGATCGCCGGTTGGGAGACTTATGAATACTCGACCTGTGCCGTTCCCGTCCGCGCTTGCGGCGGATTCTCTGAAACACTTTCACCGCCGTTCCCCTCTGATTCACTGTCTGACCAATGATGTCGTGCAAAGCCTTACCGCCAATGTGCTGCTGGCGCTGGGCGCGTCGCCCGCGATGGTGGTGGAGCGCAGCGAAGCCGCGCAGTTCAGCACGTGGGCGGATGCGTTGCTGATCAATGTCGGCACGCTGGAACCGGTCCGGGCAGACGCCATGCGGTTTGCCGTGGCGAGCGCCAATCGGGCTAATCGCCCCTGGGTGCTGGACCCGGTCGCCGTCGGGGCGCTGACTTTTCGCAGCGACTTCGCCCGTGAACTTCTTGCGCTGCGGCCTGCTGCCTTACGCGGTAACGCTTCAGAAATTCTGGCGCTGTCCGGCGCCGCCTCGCAGGGGCGCGGGGTAGATAGCGGCAACACCTCGCTGGCCGCTCTGCCAGCGGCGCGGGAGCTTGCCCGCCGCTGGTCCGTTTGCGTGGCGGTGACCGGCGAGGTGGATTACGTCACCGACGGCGAGCGTGACTGGGCGGTGGCGGGCGGGGATTGGCTGATGACCCGCGTCGTCGGGACCGGCTGCGCGTTGTCGGCGGTGGTGGCGGGATTTTGTGCGCTGCCGGGCGATCGCCTGCAGCATATCGCCGCCGCCTGTGCGGTAATGTCCGAATGCGGGCAGCGTGCCGCCGAAGGCGCGACCGGTCCCGGCAGTTTTGTGCCGCGGTTTCTCGACCAGCTGTTTACGGCGGCGGAGGCGGCCGCAAAATGAAACGCATTAACGCATTGACGATTGCCGGCACCGATCCCAGCGGCGGCGCGGGTATTCAGGCCGACCTGAAAACGTTCTCCGCGCTCGAAGCTTATGGTGCCAGCGTGGTGACGGCGCTGGTGGCTCAAAACACGCGCGGCGTGCAGTCGGTCTGTCGCATCGAACCCGCCTTTGTCGGCGCTCAACTCGACTCGGTGCTCAGCGATGTGCGGATAGACAGCGTCAAAATCGGCATGCTGGCCGAGGCGGATATTGTGGAGGTCGTCGCCGAACGGCTGATCCGCTATCCGGTGCCGTTCGTGGTGCTGGATACGGTGATGTTGGCGAAAAGCGGCGATCCGCTGCTGCAACCGCAGGCGATCAAATCGCTGCGTCAACGGCTGCTGCCGCAGGTTTCGATCATTACGCCGAATTTGCCGGAAGCGGCGGCGTTGCTGGCGCGTCCGGTCGCTGAGAATGAAAACGAGATGCGGGAGCAGGGCGAAGCGCTGCTCGCGTTGGGCTGTCAGGCTGTGTTGATGAAGGGTGGCCATCTTGCCGGCAGCGAAAGTCCGGATTGGTTGTTCGCCACCGGGGAGCCGCCGCAGCGTTTCTCGGCGCAGAGAGTCAATACCCGCCATACTCATGGTACGGGCTGCACGCTATCGGCGGCGTTGGCGGCATTGCGTCCCCGTTGTAACGACTGGTCGGCCTGCGTGACCGCCGCCAAAGCCTATCTGCAAGGGGCCTTACAACAGGCGGATACGCTGGAAGTCGGTCAAGGAATCGGGCCGGTGCATCATTTTTACCGCTGGTGGTGATGCCTATCTCTGCGGAAGATGAAATTTACATGGACAGTCTCAGGGGCTACCGGTAATTTTGTGACCGGCGTCAGGTTTTTCCGGCCGATTCACGACGTCCGCGGGGGAAGCCGCACACAGCAATAGCAGTCTGCCGCCGGCGTAGATGCAGAAAAAATGAAGGATGGTTAGGAGTCATGTACATGGCAGGTTCAACGCGTTCGATCATGATCGCCAAAGGGTTACAAACGATACTCAATATAGGTTTACTGGCTCTCGCTATTATTCTGGTGGTGTTTTTGGGTAAAGAGACGCTGCATCTGGCGAAGGCATTGATGGTCAGCAGTGAAAGGGATTCCACTTACCTGTTGATTGAAAGTCTGGTGGTGTATTTTCTGTATTTCGAATTTATTGCGTTGATCGTGAAGTATTTTGAGTCGGGATACCATTTCCCGCTGCGCTATTTTGTCTATATCGGGATCACCGCCATCGTGCGGCTGATTATCGTCGACCACAAAAATCCCACCTATACCCTGATCTACGCAGGCGCGATTTTGATCCTGGTAGTGACCTTGTATCTGGCGAACAGTCAGCGCCTTCGACGCGAATAGCGGTATCTCGGCCCCGGTCGACTACTCGCGCAGCAGCGGGCAAGGGCTGGGGAAACGGCAGCGCAGCGCTGCCGGCACCACCTCGATACGAAAGTGTTTATCGGTCAGCGGCTCGCCATCCAGGTTAAACGTCATCTCATTCGGCGCGGTGACTTCCAGCCACGGCAGGGCGGTCGTGATCATGTTGGGATTCTCGCCGCCCGACATCAGGGCCTGCATCATATTCGGCAACAGCTCCTTCGCCGACAACACGCGCAGTTGCAGCAGTCCGTCATTCAATACCGCCTCCGGACACAGTTGCTGTCCGCCTCCGGCCTGACGACCATTGCCGATGGCGATGACCAGCATATCGCCCTCCCAGTCAAAATCCGGACCTTTGACCTGACAGCGTTCGGCCTTCAGCATGTCGATGCGCAGCAGCGCGTTTAGTACATAGGCCGCGCCGCCCAGGGCAGATTTCATGGCGGCGGGGGTTTCGGTGGTGATGCGGGTAGCGAAGCCGCCGGTCGCCACATTGATAAAGTAGTGGCGGTCGTTGACCTGAGCCAGATCGATAGCGGTGGCGCGGCCCAGTATCGCCAGCCGCAGCGCCTGCTGCAGGTCGGCCGGAATCCGGCAGCTGGCGGCGAGATCGTTGGCCGTGCCCAGCGGCACAATCCCCAGGCAGGGGCGGTGTTCCGCTTCCTGATGCGCCAGCGCCACCGCGACTTCATTGATGGTGCCGTCGCCGCCGGCGGCGATCACGTTGTCCGCCTCTAGCGCCATTGCCTCTTGGATATAGCGCAACGCATCGCCGTGCTCCCACGTAACGCGTAGGTGCAGAGAATAACCTTCTTCGCGCAGGGTTTTCACCGCCTGACGCAGCTCGTCATTTTGGCTGCTTTTGCCGTTTAAAATGATAAGAGATTGTGGTTTTTGCGCCATGTCGGCGTACTCCCTGAAAAGACCTTGAGGAAACCGAAAATGGGGCGAACCTACACAGAGCGCCTCCGAAAATAGTGTAGTCAGCGTAGCAGAAAAGCGTGGCGCGGGGGCAGTGGATACGTGACGGGGAAACGAAGAAAAGAAAAAGCCAGCTCAAGGGAGATTGAGCTGGCGAAGGAGGTGGTTCCTGGTCGCGTAACTACGCTTATTTTTCGTTCTGTATTTTCTCAGCGGTGGAATAGTAACCTACCGCATCTACCATTGATGTGATCCAATTCTAAAAAACGTCAAAACAGTTTCCTGCTCTGACTGCCGGCACCTTATTTGGCGTGAGGATTACGGGTACTGGTCCCCGGCAGATTGCGCAGCAGCAATGCATATTCCAGCGAGATGTCTTCCGGCACGGGCAGGTAGACGATATGGCCGTTGCCCGGTGCGATGTCGGTAGTCTGACCTTTACCATTCTGCATCCCTTCAATCGTGAACTGCACGTTGCCGCCCGGCGTCATCATTTCCACGCTATCGCCGCAGGAGAACTTGTTTTTCACCGCGACTTCCGCCAGACCGTGACGGCGTTCGCCGGTGAATTCGCCGACAAACTGCTGACGGTCGGACACCGAATAGCCGTATTCGTAGTTCTGGTAGTCTTCGTGGACGTGACGGCGCAGGAATCCTTCGGTATAGCCACGGTGAGCCAGTCCTTCCAGCGTCTGGAGCAGCGACGGGTCAAACGGTTTCCCCGCCACGGCGTCGTCGATAGCGCGACGGTACACCTGCGCGGTGCGGGCGCAGTAGTAGAAGGACTTGGTTCGGCCTTCGATTTTCAGCGAATGCACCTGCATCTGTGTCAGGCGTTCCACGTGCTGGATCGCTCGCAGGTCGCGGGAGTTCATAATATAAGTGCCGTGCTCGTCTTCGAACGCGCTCATGTATTCGCCGGGGCGCTGGCTCTCTTCCAGCATAAAGACCTTGTCGGTCGGCTCGCCGATGCCCAGCGTGGGTTCGACATTGGCGACCTGAATCGGCTCATGCATATGCACGATATTGCCCACATCGTCTTCTTTGCCTTCCTGCACTTTGTATTCCCAGCGGCAGGCGTTGGTGCAGGTGCCCTGATTGGGATCGCGTTTGTTGATGTAGCCGGAGAGCAGGCAGCGGCCGGAATAGGCCATGCACAGCGCGCCGTGAACGAAAATTTCCAGCTCCATCTCCGGCACCTGCGCGCGGATCTCTTCAATTTCCTGCAGAGACAATTCGCGCGACAAAATGACGCGGCTCAGCCCCATCTGCTGCCAAAATTTTACCGTCGCCCAGTTGACCGCATTGGCCTGTACCGACAGGTGGATCGGCATTTGCGGGAAGTTTTCACGCACCAGCATGATCAGGCCCGGATCGGACATAATCAGCGCATCCGGCTGCATGTCGATAACTGGCTGTAAATCGCGCAGGAAGGTTTTGATTTTGGCGTTGTGCGGCGCGATGTTGACGACGACGTAGAATTTTTTGCCCAGCGAATGCGCTTCGTTGATCGCCTCGGCCAGCGTCTGATGATTGAATTCGTTATTGCGCACGCGCAGGCTGTAGCGGGGCTGGCCGGCATAAATCGCGTCAGCGCCATAAGCGAAGGCGTAACGCATATTTTTCAGCGTACCGGCCGGAGACAGTAGTTCCGGTTTAAACATGGGGTTCTCTCAAGTCTGATCTCAGGTCAGGCTGCTCCCGAGCGGGAGCAGTAAGGCGGCAGATTCTAGCGCTTATGCGGGGAAAAATCAGTATTCGACTTACAAAAAGTATGCCTATTTCGCTGTGCTGCCGACCCTATGGCGGTGGTGTGGCCGATCGAGATCGATTTCCGGCCCCAGCGGCACGATGCCGGTAGGATTGAGCCATCGAATGCCGTAGTAGCCGGACTTGATATGCTCGATATTAACCGTTTCACGGATGCCGGGCTGCTGATACAGATCGCGCAGGTAGTGAGAGAGGTGAGGGTAATCCTCAATACGGCGAATATTGCATTTGAATGCGCCGTGATAGGCCACATCGAAACGCACCAGCGTGACGAACAGCCGCCAGTCAGCTTCCGTTACCGCGTCTCCCGTCAGATAACGGTGTTTCGCCAGATGCGCGTCCACTGTGTCCAGCGCGGCGAACAGCGCCGTGACCGCTTGGGCATAGTGTTCCTGCGTGCGGGAGAAGCCGGTCTTGTAGACGCCGTTGTTGATCGTATCGTAAATCAGCGAGTTCCAACGATCGATATCAGCGCGCAGCGCGGGAGGATAGAAGTCCTCGACGTTGCCGGTGAGCGTATTGAAGGCGTTGTTAAAGAGACGAATGATGTCGGCAGATTCGTTGTTGACGATCCGTCCTTCCCGGCGATCCCACAGGACCGGCACGGACACTTTGCCGGTGTAGTGCGCGTCGCTCGCAGTGTACAGCTCATGTAAGTAGCGCACGGCCGGCAGATGCGGCCCCGCATCCTGCGGCGTGCTGAACGCCCAGCCCTGCTCGCCGATATGCGGTTCGGCCACGGAGAGTGAAATCACCGGCTCCAGCGCTTTCAGCTTGCGGAAGATCAGCGTTCTCGACGCCCACGGGCAGAAATAGGAAACGAACAGCTGATAGCGCCCGGCTTCAGGCGCGAGCGTCGTTTCCCTGAACCGAGTGGCCTCACGGTGAAACGCGCCGTTTTTAGTCTCTTCCGCCGCCACGTCGCCGACCACCCATCGACCTTTCACTAAACCCGACATCGCTGACTCCTTTACCGTTTGATAATCAGAACATTCAGGCTAACAGACTCAGTTTGCGTGGCTATCGTAAATTTTTCACCGAGTCGGACCGTTTTTTTTTAACGCCTGTCAGAGTGACTCCGGCAGCGTCACCGTGCGGCGTGCGCGTCGCTGGGACAGCCGGTCAAAGAACAGGTAAACCACCGGTGTGGTATAGAGCGTCAGCAGCTGACTCATGACCAGCCCGCCGACGATGGTGATCCCCAGCGGCTGGCGCAGCTCCGCGCCGTCGCCGCTGCTTATTACCAGCGGCAGCGCGCCGAGCAAGGCGGCCAGTGTGGTCATAAAAATCGGGCGGAAGCGGAGCTGGCAGGCCTGAAATATCGCATCGCGCGCGCTGAGGTTCTGAGTCCGTTGCGCGACCAGCGCGAAGTCCACCATCATGATGGCGTTCTTTTTCACAATGCCGATCAGCAACATAATGCCGATGAGCGCGACCAGGCTGAACGGCTTATCGAACAGCTTCAGCGCCAGCAGCGCGCCCACCCCCGCCGACGGCAGGGTGGAGATGATGGTCAGCGGGTGTACGTAGCTTTCGTACAGCATCCCCAGCACGATATACACCGTGACGATGGCGGCGATGATCAGCGCCACCTGCGACGACTGCGACTGCTGGAACGCCAGCGCGGTGCCGGCGAATTGGCCGCGGACGTTGGAAGGCACGCCGAGCGCGGTCATGGTTCGCTCAATGGCGAAGGTCGCATCGGACAGGCTGGCGTTCGGCGGCAGGTTGAAGGAGATCGTCGCCGCGGCGGACAGCCCCTGATGGTTGACCGACAGCGGCGCGTTAGCGGGCAGCCAGCGGGCGAAATAGGACAGGGGGATCGCCTTGCCCTCGCTGTTGATAACGAACATCTGGTTCAGCGCGGTGGCGTCCTGCGCATACACCGGATCGACCACCATCACCACCTTGTACTGGTTCAGCGGCTGATAGAGGGTGGAGATCTGCCGTTGCCCGAAGGCGTTGTTGAGCAGGGCGTTGATATCCGACACGCTGATGCCGAGCTGAGCCAGCGTATCGCGGTCGTAGGTCAGCGCCAGTTCTGCGCCTTTGTCCTGCTGGTCTGAACTGACGTCCGCCAGCTCCGGCCGTTCAGCCAGCGCCGCGCGGATTTTCGGCTCCCACTGGCGCAACGCGCTCAAATCGTCAGACAACAGCGTGTATTGATAGCTGGCGTTAGCCTCGCGGCCGCCCATCCGCACATCCTGCACCGCCATCAGGAACAGGCTGGCGCCCGGTTCCTGAGCCAGTTTGGACCTCAGCCTGGCGATGATTTGCTGCGAGCTGGCGCCGCGCTCCGCCAGCGGTTTCAGGCTGATGAACATTGACCCGCTATTGGTCCGGTTGCCGCCGGTAAAACCGGTCACGTTGTCCACGGCGGGATCGCTGCTGATGGTTTTCATGAGATCCTGCATCTTGATCTTCATGGCCTGGAACGAGATGCTCTGGTCGCCCTGCACGAAGCCCATAATCCGGCCGGTATCCTGCTCCGGGAACAGGGTTTTCGGCATGTCGACATAGAGCCAGACGCTCAGGCCGATAGTGCCGAACAGGACCAGCACAACCCAGCGCGCGCGCGCCAATACTCCGTTCAGCGACAGCGCATACCGCCCCTGCAAGGCGAGCAATACGCGATTGAATCCCCGGCGGCGCGGCTGGCTGCGTGGGGCGTGCGGACGCAGCAGGCGCGCGCACATCATCGGCGTCAGGGTGAGCGAGACCACCAGCGAAATGATGATCGCCACGCACAGGGTGACGGCGAATTCACGAAACAGTCGCCCCGACAGCCCGTCCATCAGCAGTAGCGGAATGAAAACGGCGATCAGCGACACGCTCATGGAGACAACGGTGAAACCGACTTCGCGCACGCCCTGTATCGCCGCCTGCATCGGCCTGATGCCCGCTTCGATATGACGGGCGGTGTTTTCCAGCACCACGATGGCGTCGTCCACCACGAAGCCGGTGGCGATCGTCAGTGCCATCAACGACAGATTGTTCAGGCTGAAACCGCACAGATACATGGCGGCGAACGTGCCGATCAGCGAAATAGGCACCGCCGCCGCCGGGATCAGCGTGGCGCGCCCGGAGCGCAGGAACAGGTACACCACCAGAATCACCAGCGCGACGGCAATGACCAGCGCCTGCTCCACCTCCGCCAGCGACGCGCGAATCGTGGGAGTGCGGTCTTGCGCGACGTTTAAATGCACGGATGCGGGCAGCGTGGCGCTCAGTTCGGGTAACGCGGCGCGGATGCTGTCGACGGTGGAGATGATGTTGGCTTCGGGCGCGCGGCGGATAATAACCAGCACGGCGGGTTCGCCGTTCGTCATCCCCGCGTTGAGCGTGTCCTGCACGGAGTCTTCGACTTTGGCGACGTCGCTGAGCCGCACTGGCGCGCCGTTGTTGTAGTGAACAATGAGCGGACGGTAGACCTTCGCCGTCTTCAGCTCGTCGTTGGTTTCAATCTGCCAGTGCGTCGTGTTGTCATTCACGCTGCCGACGGGCAGGCGCACGTTGGCGTTATCGATCGCCTCACGGACTTTATCCAGCGATACGCCTTGGTTAAATAGCGCCAGCGGGTTAAGCGATATCCTCACCGCCGGGAGCGAACTGCCGCCGATGGTGATATCGCCCACGCCCTCCAGCTGTGAAATGCGCGGATAGACCTGATTGATGGCGATATCGTACAGCTGGCTGGGGGAGTAGGTGTCCGAGGTCAGCGTCATAATCATGATCGGCGCGTCTGACGGGTTCACCTTACGGTAGGTGGGGCGGCTGGCCATGCCTGAGGGCAGCAGACTCTGGGCGGCGTTGATGGCGGCCTGCACGTCGCGGGCGGCGCCGTTGATATCACGATCCAGCTCAAACTGCAGAATAATGCGGGTGCTGCCGAGTGAACTCATGGAGGTCATTTCGGTGATGCCCGCGATGCGGCCGAGCGACCGCTCCAGCGGCGTCGCCACCGAGGATGCCATGGTTTCCGGCGAGGCGCCCGACAGCGAGGCCGAGACCGAGATTACCGGGAAGTCTACCTGCGGCAGCGGCGAGACCGGCAGCAGTCGGAAGCCGAGTACCCCGCACAGCGCAATCGCCAGCGCCAGCAGCGTGGTCGCGACGGGACGATGAATAAACAGCGCGAACAGCTTCATCAGACTTCTTCCTGCGTTTCGGCCGGTTTGCGGCGAAGACGAAGAGAAAGGCGGTCAAACAGCAGGTAGATCGCCGGCGTGGTAAATAGCGTCAGCACCTGGCTCATCACCAGGCCGCCGACCATACAGATGCCCAGCGGACGCCGGAGTTCGGCGCCGACCCCGGTGCTCAGCATCAGCGGCAGTGCGCTGAGCAGCGCGGCCATTGTGGTCATCAGGATGGGGCGGAAACGCAGCAGACAGGCCTGATAAATCGCGTCATACGGCGACATACCCTGTTGGCGTTCGGCGGCCAGCGCGAAGTCGATCATCATGATCGCATTCTTTTTCACGATCCCGATCAGCAGGATGATACCGATGATGGCGATGATATCCAGATCGCTCCCGGCGACCAGCAAGGCCAGCAGCGCGCCGACGCCCGCCGTCGGGAGGGTGGAGAGGATGGTCACCGGATGAATGAAGCTTTCGTACAGCACGCCGAGCACGATATACATCGCGATTACCGCAGCGATAACCAGCCAGACGGTGCTGGTCAGTGCGGACTGGAAGGCGAGGGTGCTGCCCTGAAAACGAGTCGTGATTTCCGACGGCAGTTCCATGCTCTGCTGAGCTTTCTCGATGGCTTTGACCGCATCTCCCAGCGCATAACCGGGCGCCAGATTAAAGGAGACCGTCGCCGCCGGGAAGCGGTCGATGTGGTTGATCGCCAGCGGTCCCTGACGCTGTTCCACCGTGGCGATACTGCCCAGCGGGACGACGCCGCCCTCGCTATTGATCAGCCGGATATCGTCGAGGGCCGCTAATCCGTTGCGCTGGCGGGTGTCTTGTTCCAGCACGACGCGGTACTGGTTTGACTGGGTATAGATGGTGGAAATCAGCCGCTGTCCGAAGGCGTTGTAGAGCGCGTTATCGATATCCGACATCGAAATACCGAGCCGGGTGGCGCTGTCCCGGTCTACCTTCACGTAAGCGACGGCGGCTTCGTCCTGCCAGTCGCTGCTGACGTCCTGTAGTTCGGGCAGGGCGGAGAGCTGTTCCACCAGCTTGGGCACCCAGGCGCTGAGCGTATCCAGCGACAGCGTTTGGACGGTCAACTGGTACTGGGTTTTGCTGATCTGGGTATCGATAGTCAGATCCTGAACCGGCTGCAGATACAGCGTAACGCCCGGCAGCTGCGCCGTCTGCTGCTGCAAGCGAATGATGACCTCGGTCATGCTGTCGCTGCGCTCGCTCTGCGGCTTAAGGTTGATTTGCAGACGTCCGCTGTTGAGCGACGGGTTAGTGCCATCCACGCCGATTAGCGACGAGACGCTTTGTACGTCCGGATCTTTCATGATGATGGAGGCGACCTGCTGCTGTTTTTGCGCCATCGCGGTGAAAGATACGGTCTGGGAGGCGTGTACGGTGCCCTGAATGATCCCGTTATCCTGCTGCGGGAAAAAGCCTTTCGGAATCACCAGATACAGTAAAACGGTCAGTACCAGCGTGCTTAACGCCACACAGAGCGTCAGCCAGGGATGTTGCAGCACCCGCGTCAGCCCGCGGCCATAGGCGGCAATCACCCGGTCGAAGAAGCGTTCGCTGGCGCGCGTAAAACGGTTTTGTCGACTCAGGCCCTTGTGGCTCAGCATGCGGGCGCACATCATCGGCGTCAGGGTGAGCGACACCACGGCGGAAATCAAAATGGAGATCGCCAGCGTCATCGCAAATTCGCGAAACAGCCTGCCGATGATATCGCCCATAAACAGCAGCGGGATCAGCACGGCGATAAGCGAGAACGTCAGGGAGATAATGGTAAAGCCGATTTCGCCTGCCCCCTTCAGCGCCGCGTTCAGCGGCTTTTCGCCGCGTTCGATGTAGCGGGCGATGTTCTCGATTACCACGATGGCATCGTCCACCACGAAACCGGTGGCGATAGTCAGCGCCATCAGCGTGAGGTTGTTGATGGAGAAACCGAGGAAATACATGGCGGCAAAGGTGCCGATCAGCGACAGCGGCACGACGATGCTGGGGATGAGCGTGGCGACCGCGTTGCGCAGAAAGAGGTAGATCACCATGATGACCAGCGCGATGGCCAGAATCAGCTCGAACTGCACATCCTCGACGGAGGCGCGGATGGTGGTGGTGCGGTCCGTGAGCAGCGACATTTCGACCGACTTGGGCAGGCTGGCCTGTAGAGACGGCAGCAGACGGCGGATGTTATCCGCCGTCGCAATCACGTTGGCGCCCGGCTGGCGCTGCACGTTAATAATGATGGCCTGCTGGCGGTTCGCCCACGCGGCCAGATAAGTGTTTTCCGGCGCCTGTTCAACCGTGGCGACGTCGCGCAGCCTGACCGGCGCGCTGTTGCTCCAGTTGATGATGAGCTGGCGATAGTCGTCAATCGAATGCATCTGGTCGTTGGCGGAGAGCGTGACCGAGCGGGTCGGGCCGTCGAAGCTCCCTTTCGGCGCGTTGACGTTAGCGGCGGTAATGGCGGTGCGCACGGTTTCGCTGCTCAGCCCATAGGCCGCCAGCGCCGTCGGGTTCAGGCGGACCCTAACCGAGGGGCGTTGCCCGCCCGCGAGCGAGACCAGCCCGACGCCGGAGACCTGAGAGATTTTTTGGGCGATGCGGGTTTCCACCAGATCCTGCACCTGCGTCATCGGCATGGCGGTGGAGGTCACCGCCAGCGTCATAATCGGCGGATCGGCCGGGTTGACCTTACTGTAAACCGGCGGGTTAGGCAGATCGCTGGGCAGCAGGTTGGTGGCGGCGTTAATGGCCGCCTGAACATCCTGTTCCGCGACGTCGAGCGCCAGATTGAGCTGGAACTGCAGCGTAATGACCGATGCGCCGCCGGCGCTTTGGCTCGACATCTGCTTTAGCCCGGAAATGCCGCCGAATTGGCGTTCCAGCGGAGCGGTCACCGCCGACGTCATGACGTCGGGGCTGGCACCGGGATAGAGCGTGAACACCTGGATCGTCGGGTAGTCGACTTCCGGTAGCGCGGAAACGGGCAGGGCGCGATAGCCGATGATCCCGGCCAGCAAAATCGCCACCATCAACAACGTGGTGGCGACCGGGCGCAGAATGAACAGTCGGGACGGGCCGCCGCCCTGATTCGGCGTGCTGTCCTGCATCAGGGCGTCTCCGCTTTTTTCGCCTGGCGATCTTTACCGGCGGTTGTGGACGCTGGCTCGGTGGAGGCGGAAGGGATTACGTCAACCTTCATGCCTTCCGTGAGACGGTCGATACCGTCCGTCACGACCTGTTCACCTGCATTTAGGCCGCTATTGATGACCACGTTCTGTCCGTACTGGATACCGATGGATACCAGATGCTTGCTCGCCTGATTTTCGTCATTCAACAACCAGACGAAGTGGCCTTCGTTGCCCATTTGCACGGCGGAGGCGGGCGCTAGAACCGCGTTTTGCAACGTATCTACCTTCATCCGGATGTTCACAAATTGATTGGGAAACAGGCGATCTTCGCTGTTTTCAAAACGCGCTTTCAGTTTGATGGTGCCGGTGGTGGCGTCGATCTGGTTATCCATGCTGAGCAACCGGCCTTGCGACAGCATCTGCTGGTTGGCGCGGTCCCAGGCTTCGACAACGACGGGCCGATCGGATTTCTGAGCCTTGAGAATAGTGGCGATACTGTCTTCCGGCAGCGAGAAAATGGCGTCGATGGGGTGCGTCTGCGTCAATACCAGCAGATCGTCCGTACTGGTGATATAGTTGCCGACATCGACCAGACGCAGGCCGACGCGGCCGCCGGCGGGAGCGGTTATCCTGCTGTACGTCAGCTGCAACAGGGCGCTGTCCAGCGCACCCTGATCGGTCTGGACGGCGGCTTCGTACTGCTTCACCAGCGAGGCCTGCGTATCCAGCTCCTGACGCGACACCAGATTGGTTTTCACCAGCCCCTGATAACGCGCCAGATCCCGGCGCGCATTGGCGAGCAGCGCCTGGTCTCTGGCCAACTGTCCTTTCGCCTGAGCGACGTCCACCTCGAAAGGCCGCGGGTCGATTTCCGCCAGCAACGCGCCGGCGGCCACCTGCTGGCCTTCTTCAAAGTGCAGCGCCATCAATTGTCCGCTGACCCGGCTGCGCACGGTGACGGTATTCGCCGACGTGACGGTGCCGAGTCCGGTCAGGTAGTAAGGCACCGAGGCGGTAAACGAGCGCGCGACCTGCACCGGCGGTGTGGTCATGGAACGATGACCTTCGCCTCTGCCGCCGTTGGAAGCGGCTTTTTCCGTTGAGCTCGCGGGCGGGGTCGTGGAGTAAAAATATCGCCACGCAATAACCACTACGACGATAACGGCGATCAATGACAGCAAGCGAAAGAGACGTTTGGTATTCATAGTAATGAAACGAGATCTCCGATGCCCCAAAGTGGGGGAATTAGCAAAGAGAGCGATGCTTGGTCTATAGGGTAAAGTGCTTATAACTATAGAGAGTAAATATGAAACATAAATTAAGACAATAAGGAAGAGAACTTCGTGAGGATAAAAAAACACCCGGTTATCGTTTGATGACCGGGTAGCGTTAACGCAAAGAGGTAAGCTGGAAAGGCTTAGAGCACCAGTCCGGCAATAGCCGCAGACAGCAGGCTCACCAGTGTGGAGCCGTAAACCAGCTTCAGTCCGAAGCGGGATACGGTGTTGCCCTGTGCTTCATTTAGGCCCTTGATCGCCCCTGCCACAATTCCAATGGAGGAGAAGTTGGCGAAGGAGACCAGGAAAACAGACAGAATCCCCACGCTGCGCGGAGACAGCTGGGCAGAAACTTTCTGCAATTCCATCATGGCGACGAATTCGTTAGACACCAGTTTGGTCGCCATAATGCCGCCTACCTGCAGGGCTTCATTTGCCGGGATACCCATGATCCAGGCAACGGGGTAGAAGAAGTAGCCGAGAATTTCCTGGAAGCTAAGGCCGAAGATTGCACTGAACAAGGCGTTAATGGCGGCGATAAGCGCGATAAAACCAATCAGCATGGCGGAGACGATGACGGCTACTTTGAAGCCGGTGAGAATGTAATCTCCCAGCATTTCGAAGAAGCTCTGATTTTCGTGAATGTTGCTGAGTTGTAGTTCCGGCTCATCATCGACGCTGTACGGGTTAATCAGGGACAGGACGATGAACGTACTGAACATGTTGAGCACCAGCGCGGCCACCACGAACCTGGCGTCCAGCATGGTCATGTAGGCGCCGACAATAGACATGGACACGGTGGACATCGCCGTCGCCGCCATCGTGTACATTCTTTTTTCCGACATCTTGCCCAGAATATCTTTATAGGCGATGAAGTTTTCCGATTGTCCCAAAATCAGCGAGCTCACCGCGTTGAAGGATTCCAGCCTGCCCATTCCGTTCACTTTCGACAGCACGGTTCCGATTACGCGAATGATAAAAGGCAGAACTTTGATGTATTGCAGGATACCGATCAACGCAGAGATGAAGACAATGGGGCAGAGTACCTTGAGGAAGAAAAAGGCCAGACCTTGAGCATTCATGTTGCCAAAGACGAAGTTGGTGCCTTCAGCGGCAAAACCGAGCAACTTGTCGAACATGCTCGCGAATCCGGTGACGAAACCTAACCCTATGGAAGAGTAGAGGAAGAAATAGGCCAGTACGATTTCTATGACTAAGAGCTGGATGATATAGCGGATACGGATGCTTTTTCGATCGCGGCAGATCAAAAGCGATAAGCCGGCGATGACGATTAGCGCCAGGACGAATTGCACGAGATGGGACATGTTTGCTCCAGATATGATACAGGCCAAATTTTCACGTTAGGTTGGTAACGTCGGCGTCAACATTGAGAGTAGATACGCTGGGCGCGAATTATATATTGGAAAATAACCTAAACTAAAGCATTGGTCTCATAGCATTAACTTTTATTCGGCTCAGTGGCGCCGGGGACCAGCGCTTTGCTGACTAAGTCTTGTACGAACGCGGCTGCTTTTCAGCGGCTACTTTAAGGCGAGTTTAAGTAAAAAGGAGATTGCCTATGACTGCTTCAACCCCTTCCCGAGAGCTTGGACGTTCTGGGATCCACGTTCCTTTGATCACTTTCGGCGGTAACGTTTTCGGCTGGACTATCGATGAGCCAACCTCGTTTAACCTGCTGGACGCGTTGGTGGATCAGGGACTCAATTTTATCGATACGGCGGATGTGTACTCCGTATGGGCAGATGGCAACCAGGGCGGCGAATCTGAAACGATTATCGGCAACTGGCTAAAGAAAAGCGGTCAACGCGACAAGGTCATCATCGCGACCAAAGTTGGCATGGAGATGGGAAATGGCGCTAAGGGGCTGGCTCCCGCCTACATTCGTCGCGCTGTTGAGGACTCTCTGCGTCGTCTGAACACGGACTATATCGACCTCTATCAGGCCCATACCGACGATAAAGCGACGCCGCTGGAAGATACGCTGTCAACATTCGATGCGTTGATTCGAGAGGGTAAAGTTCGCGCTATCGGCGCCTCGAATTATGAGGCTGACCGATTGGTTCAGGCGCTGCAAATGAGTCAAGACCACCAGTGGGCACGTTATGAAACGCTGCAGCCTGAATACAATTTGTATGACAGGCAGCACTATGAATCGGGTCTGGAAGCGATAGCCAAAGAGTATGGACTGGGCGTTATTAGCTATTATTCGCTGGCTAGCGGATTCTTGTCCGGTAAATATCGCCACCCGGAAGACGCCTCCAAAAGCTTACGGGGTAAAGGCGTCGTGGATCGTTATCTCAATGATCGGGGCATCAAGATCGTAGAGGCATTGGATCAGGTCGCGAAGGCACATAATGTGTCGTCCAGCCAGGTCGCGCTGGCCTGGTTGATCGCGCGTCCGAGCGTGACTTCGCCAATCGCCAGCGCCACGTCGGTTCAGCAGGTCGCCGAACTGGCTGCTGCGACCCGATTGTCTCTGACAGCGGAGGATATTGCTGTGCTGAATAGCGCAAGCCAATAGTGATGAGGTAAACATAAGCGCGCGTACTCGTTTATGACAGGGCGCGCGTACCACCCCCCATTACGGAGACGCACTTTCAGCTGACGTCTACAATCGCGTAAAAGAAGAAGAGAACAACCGAAGATTACCTATGTCGTTATTCCCGTTCACTTATTTTCTGCCGTCCCGATCTTTGATGACAAGCACTATGGTCTTGTCATAGACCACATTCTTTTTTTTTTGCACTTTTTTCTTTCCTCTTTTTTGTCCGTTTATTTAGTTTTCGTATTATTTATTGTCATGATAAAAGTATGCCTAATCCTTCGCTGAGTTAAAAATTAGCAGGAAAGGGAGTTAGTCATCAGGAAATGAAAGCGGCAATAAAAATAAATGGCGTATTTTATTTCAATGTCACTCACTTAATAAAAATCACACGATTGTTTTTCGGCAGGAAGAAATAGTTTGGCGTGGGAAGGTTAAATAAAAAGAGCAGGAAGCGCGGTAGTTTGCAGAGTCGGTGATTAAGCATGAATCGACATTTAAAAATAAAAATGGCCCCTGAAATTCAAGGGCCATAATCCTTCTCGGGATATGACGCAGTGAGTCGCTACGTCATCATCTCATGTGAAAGGCGAGTGCGATTAAGCCTGCGGCTGAGTCACAACGTCTTTAATACCTTTCACTTCGATTTCTACACGACGATCCGGGGCCAGGCAGTCGATCAAGGCTTTACGGCCTTTCACGCTGTCACAGGTAGAACCGGTAACCGGGTTAGATTCGCCAAGACCACGGGCAGAGATTTTGTCAGCCGGGATGCCTTTGGCAACCAGATAGTCAACGACGCTCTGAGCACGGCGAGTGGACAGGCCTTCGTTATACTGTTCTGAACCCAGACGGTCAGTGAAGCCCAGGACGACTACGGAACCGTCTTTAGGATCCATGGTGCTCAGCTGAGTGTACAGCTGGTCCAGAGAGCTCTGGCCTTCAGGACGCAGTTCTGCTTTGTTAAAAGTGAACAGTACGTCAGATTTCAGAGTGAAGCGTTTGGTCTGAACGACCGGAGCCGGCGCCGGAGTCGGTGCTACGACCGGAGCTGGAGTTTCCTGACCGAAACGGTAAGAAACGCCAACGCTCAGCATGCCGTTATCAGGACGACCGCCAACGGTACCTGCGTCGCCGATGTTGTTAACCCACTGGTAGTCCAGACGAGTAGCCCAGTTTTTGGTGACTGCATATTCCAGACCTACTGCAGCCATCGGAGAAATACCGGTGTCGTTGCCGCCGCGGCCAGTCACGTCGTCGTGGCTGTCAGCACGCCAGAAAAAACCACCCAGACGAGTATAAACGTCCAGATCGTCAACGATCGGGTAGCTCAGTTTGGCAGCCAGCTGAACGCCCTGTGCTTTAAAGTTACCACGGTTTTCACCGGTGTACTTCATACGGCCCAGCCAGTCATAACCCAGTTCGAAGCCCAGGTATTGGTTAGCTTGATAACCACCGAAGGCGCCAGCGCCCAGTTGGTTTTCGTGCGGGGAGTTAGTGGTTTGGTAACCGTTGCCGTACAGGCCAGTGTCATGGAACTGAGACCAGCCCAGTTTGGCGCCTGCGTACCAGGTATTGTCGTTAGGTGCTGCTTGAGCTACGGAAGCCAAGCCAGCCAGTGCCACTGCAACTGCGATAGCTGTTTTTTTCATTTTTACGCCTCATTATCATCCAAACAGGTAATTAACTCTTCGAGATAATAAACCTTTGGTTAAAATCTTTTTGAAGGAAACATTGCTCTTAATTATTCTCACCAGTCAGCTGATGTTATATGAAGAGCAACTCCTGCGGGTAAAGTCTACAACGTGATGCAAAAGTTACAAGTATGATGTTAGAAGTCCCAGACAAAATCCTAGCGTTTCACACATACTTACTAACAAATAATAGATTAATTTGTCAGTTCGGACAGATTATTTATGGCTGGTGATGGGAGGGGAGGAGTAAAGAACTCAATGCCTGCGGGGGATCTTTAACTCTGAGGCCTTCCCCCGTAGGAATGCTCTTAATTTACTTAATGATACAATCTGGAGTGAATTTTTAACGTAGAAAATGGTCTGTTGATGGCTTTTGGCTCTGATCGCATGATAAATCCGTAGGTATTCCCGCTTTCCGCCGCCTCGCGCAGGCGCGTTTTTTCTTCATCTTCCAGATCCGCCGGCAACCAGCATAACACCGCGCTGTAGTTCCCCGTCCTCAACGCTTTTTCCATTGCCTCTAATGTCCCTGCCGGGTTGATATGGTGGAGTTCAATCATCTTCTCGAGCGGCAAGCCCGCTTGCTGCAGCCAGGCGCGGCTGAGTTTTTGCTGTGGCGCCAGCCATAACAGCCAGCGAGACTGCATTCCTAATTGCTGCAACAACGGCAGCAGCAAGGGGGCCAGAATAGGCTGATCGTCGCTGTAGACAATTTCACTGATGATGCCGCCGCCGTTAGGCGTGGCCGCAGGCACATCCTGCGTGTGTAAAGAAGACTGAGAGAAGCGGCGAGCGTTAACGAGTTGTGTGCGCATGAGTGAATTCCACCGGCAGGGTTACTGTATGCGCATACAGTAATGCGTGTACAAATAAAGATCAATCGGAATTTGAAAGCGCCTCGCATAATTTACAGGGAATGTCCAGTAACGCCATTTTGTGTTTGAGGCAACCGTTTTCGTATGCTTAATTACTTGTTCCCGTTACGTATATTGCGATTCAGTAATTAGGGTGAACATGATAAGGACAATGTTATGAAGCATTTATGCGAAAAAAGGATTCGGCAGTCTAAGTACGTTTTCTCCTCTTTGGGAACTATTAGTTCCCGGTCTCAATTTGGCGGCTACAGCATCGCAGCAGACAAGATTATCTTCGCGCTGGTGTCCAACGGTGAACTTTATCTACGGGCATCGCGACAGCATGAAGTGCATTTTCGCGCTCGGGAGATGGTGAGCATGGTTTGCACCAACCGCGGCGTGCCTGTTCCATTGAACTATTACGAGGTGGACAATACCTTGTGGAACAATGAACCAGAACTCCTGCATCTGGCGTCGTTGTCATTGGAAGGGGCCCGGCAAGATAAGGTCATCAAGACGCAAAGTATCAGGCTGAAAGACTTGCCTAACCTTAACCATTATTTAGAACGGCAGTTGTGGAAAGCGGGGATTCGCAACATTGAACAGTTGCATGAACTGGGGGAGATACAGAGTTTTCTTCGGTTAAGCGTCGTCAGGCACGATCTCAATCTCAGCGTATTGCTCGCGCTGGCAGGCGCCATTCGTGGCGTTCATCAGGCGGCGTTGCCGGAGCAAGTGCGCCAAGAGCTGATTGAGTGGTTTAAACACCACCTTGCGAGCCAGGGGAAACAGCCTAAACACTGATAAGGTTGTTCATCCAACCCAAGGGAAGAATCTCCGTGCGCGCAGACGTCGTGTGGCGCGCACGGGATTTAAGCTGAGTAGCGATGAAGATGAGACTCCGAAAACTGATGCGATCAAGTCCGCGCCGGGCTGGCCGACGGCTCCGCCATCTGGGCTTTTAAGGCTTCTAACTTCGGCAGCAGCTCACTCATGAGGCCAATTTGCTGCAACACCAACTGATCTTTACTTTCAGACTCTGGATTAGCGGTGCGAATGCGTACTTCCAACGACGCCAGCCGCCGGCTGAGTTGACCCCGATCGTTGCCATCGCTATGCAAAGCGTCGTCCACGTAGCAAACCGCGTCATCCAGCAGCTGCAGCGTTTCTGGCGACGAAAGTTTTTCCCGATGGGCGCCTAGCGTGGAGATATAGCTCAGTAACGTGTGGTTCAGACACATCAGCCGAAAAGCATGCTCGCGTTTTTCTTTGGTGGCATATGGCTCGACGGACATATTAGAGACCACCGACGCCAGTTCGGCATCGCTGTTGTGAGCATCGCGACGGGCGATACGGTACGCCAGGCTGTTATTTTTCCCCTGATGGTACTGCTCCATAATTGCATCCAGGTAGCGGCAGTTGGCATACAGCGTTTTATTGACGACCGCAGGAAGAGCGCGGAAACGCCAGTCGGGCCAGATGAAGCTGACTGCCGCCCAGGCGATGCCGCAGCCGATCAGCGTATCAAGCACTCTCGGCACGGTTACTTCGTATCCTTCACCCAGCAGGTTGAAGCACAGCAGCACCAGCAGGGTGATAAACAGCGTCGCGTGGGCGTACTGCACGGTGCGGAAAGCGAAAAACAGCACGCCGCTGATGACGATTAGCGTCATTTGTCCTTCTATCGACGGTACGAAATAGAGGATGGGTAGCCCGAACAGAACCCCGGCCAGCGTGCCGATGACGCGCAACTTGAGACGATGACGCGTCGCATTGTAGTTCGGCTGGCAGACAAACAGGCTGGTCAGCAAAATCCAGTAGCCGTGTTGCAGATGAGTGACCTGAATAAATGCATAACCGCCGCACAGCAGTACGGACATCCGCACCGCGTGGCGAAACAGCGCCGATTTCGGCGTGAGATGACGGCTGATACGCAGGCAGATATCGCTCCAACCGGTGATTTTATCATCCGCCAGCAGCCGGTTTTCCTTCTGCTCGTCCTGTTCAACGGATTGCTCGGATTCAATGGTGGCGAGCTGGGCATCGATGGCGCGCAGGTTGTTGATTAGGTGGCGCATGGCCTTCAGCTGTGCGACGGATGTCCCCTGCGTCGCCAGTTTTTCGAGGGTCAGTTCCAGATGCGTGAAGGCTTTTTCAATACGCGGATCGTGCTGATACTTCTGGTGCAGCAAAATGGACCGGGCCAGTTGCTCACAGGCACGAGATTGCATCGACAGCAGGCGCTGAAAACGAAACAGTGCATCACTGTAACGCAGCGTTTCGCGTAGCTGCGCATACTGCACATGGGAAGAGCTGGCGCGTTCGTGAATATCTTGCGCGACGAAATAGTAGTGCAACGTTCTGCGAGTGCTGCGCTGACCGCGATCTCCCCGCAGACGGGTCAGCAGCGAAGACTTGGCCTGATTGAGTGTCTCAACCAGTTGACTGTTAGCCATCGCCACATCGATCAACGGCTGATTATCGTCTTCTATATCAGGATCAAACAGATTGGATTTGGCGTCGAGATAGTGCGCAAGCTGTTGATAGCAGCGGGCCAGGCTATCCTGGAGAGGACGGATGGGGAACAGAATGTGTCCGAGCAGCGTGAGCAGGTTGTACCACAGCGCGCCGACCAGCAACAAAGCAGGCTGCTGATACCAGCTGTCGTAGAGCGAAATGCCGAGCATGGTGTAAATGGCGATCAGCAGCGCGCCGAAGGCAATTGTGGCGTAGCGCTGTCCTAGCGCGCCCAGCAGAATAAATCCGCAGGTGGAAAGCGCGAGTCCAAGGCCAAAGAGCCACGGGTAGGGAAACAACAGTTCGATGGAAACGGAGGCGATCAAAAAACAGCCCAGGGTAATGAGCAGATTCATCAGGCGGCCCGTCAGACGATCGTCAAGATCCGCCAGCGCTGCGGCAACCACGCCGAGCGTGAGCGGAATCGTGGTGGTTGGAATATCCAGCCACCAGGGGACGACGGCAGCACCCGCCAGCGCTAGAAAAATACGGATGTTGTAAAGCCAGTGACTGTTATAGATATACCGGCGCAGATAGGCTGTAAGGATCACGATCACAATAATTCCGCTTGATTACTGAAAACGGCGTCGGGCATTGGCTTCCCGTGAGGCTCGAGCTTCTTCCACAGAGACCACGCGGCGACCGACCGGCCAGAGTGCAATGGCTGCAATTTTGAAGTTGGCGATGCCGACCGGAATACCGATGACGGTAAGGCACTGTGCAATCCCGCAGGCGATGTGTGAAAGGCAGAGCCACCAGCCGAAAAAGATCACCCAAAAGACATTCAACAGTGTGCCACCCGCATTAAGTAAACGGTTTTTTTCTGAGGGGCACAATTCGTCAACGTGTACGGCTTCATTACCGTAGGGCAGCAGAGACAGCTTGGTGATCTCCCAACAGGAGCGGGTCAGGGGAATCGTGAAAATCAATAGGATGCTGACGCAGGTTGCCGCGAGCCAGGCTAGCGTGGTGAAAAATCCGCCCAGGACAAAATTCAGAATGTTGAGCACGGTGCGCATAGTTTCTCCAGGACTTGTGTTTTGAATCAAACTCTATGATGAAGAAAGAATTATCACATTATTGGCAACGATATCCTAACCCGTTTTTATGGCTAGAGCATGCGGGGAAAGAGCGGTTAAACTAGCGGTTAAACGACAAGATCTCACAAGGTATGGCGCGGAGATTATGGAACTTAAATCAACCTCTATGGGCAAGCATCTGGCGCAGCACCCTTATAACCGGGTGAGATTGCTTAATGCCGGCGTCAAAGTCAGCGGCGACAAACACGAGTATCTTATTCCGTTCAATCAATTAATGGCGATCCGCTGCAAGAAAGGGCTGATTTGGGGTGAACTCGAATTCGAACTGCCGGATAAAAAAGTCGTGCGTCTTCACGGTACTGAATGGCAGGAGACTCAGCAGTTCTTTCACTATGTCGTGAAAGCCTGGCAGGGGTGGAGTGAGGAAATGAGCCAAGTCAGCTCCGACGTGCTGATGCGCCAAATCGACGCCATTCACCGTTTGGAAACGCGCGACCGCTGGTTCGGGCGTAAAGAGCTGGCGCAGTTGCAGCAGGATATTCGCGGCGCGTTTTCCGCCTTACCGCTGCCGCTGGAGAGACTCAACGAATTCGACAACTGCCGGGAGCACTATTTACGCTGCATGCAGTGGCTGGAGGCGGGAGAGCCGCAGCGCGAAAAGGCGAACCAGCACTGGACGGCACAGACGCTCGACGCACAGCAGCACTTTTTCGCCAACGTGGAAAGCTCGCCGCTGAATCCTTCCCAATGTCGGGCCGTGATCAATGGTGAGGACGCCGTGCTGGTGCTTGCCGGCGCGGGCAGCGGCAAAACCTCGGTGCTGGTGGCGCGGGCCGCATGGCTGCTCTACCGCGGCGACGCGACGCCGGACCAGATTTTGCTGCTGGCCTTCGGGCGACAGGCGGCCGAGGAGATGAACGAGCGTATTCAGACGCGCCTCAATACCGGCGAGATCAAGGCCAAAACCTTCCATGCGCTGGCGCTGCATATTATTCAAAGCTGCAGCCGCAGCGTTCCGACTATCAGTAAACTGGAAACCGACGCCGAGCATCGCCGTCACTTCCTGATCAAAGAGTGGCAACAACAGTGCAACGATAAGAAAGCGCAGGCCAAGGGGTGGCGGCAGTGGTTGACCGACGAATTAGCATGGGATGTGCCTGAAGGCGACTTCTGGCGGGATAAATCGTTGTCCTCCCGGCTGTCGGGCCGTCTTGAGCGCTGGCTGGGACTGATGCGTTCGCACGGCGGGTCGCAGAGCGAAATGGTGGAGCTGGCGGATGATGACCGGCGCACGGTATTTCAACAGCGCATCAGGCTGATGGCCCCGCTGTTGAAAGCCTGGAAGAAAGCGTTGAAAGAGGAAGCGGCGGTCGACTTCCCAGGCTTAATCCATCAGGCCGTCAATCTGCTGGATAAAGGGCGCTTCATCAGTCCGTGGAAGCACATTCTGGTCGATGAATTTCAGGATATCTCCCCCCAGCGAGCGATGCTATTGTCCGCGCTGCGGCGGCAAAATCGCGAAACCAGTCTGTTTGCGGTGGGAGATGACTGGCAGGCCATTTATCGTTTCAGCGGCGCGGAACTGATGCTGACGACTGCGTTTGAGCACCATTTTGGCGTTGGGGCGCAGTGCGTGCTGGACACCACCTACCGTTTCAACCGGCGCATCGGCGAGGTAGCCAGTCAATTCGTTCAGCAGAATCCAAGCCAGCTGAAAAAGGCGCTCAACGGTCTGCGAGACGGGAACAAAAAGTCGGTGGTGCTGCTGCCTGACGAGCAATTGGAAGGACTACTGGATAAAATGAGCGGTTATGTGAAGCCCGAGGCGCGCATTTTGGTGCTCGCGCGTTATCACCACCTGCGCCCCGAGGCTTTGCTAAAAGCCTCGACCCGCTGGCCCAAACTGAATATCGATTTTATGACCATCCATGCCAGCAAAGGGCAGCAGGCCGATTTTGTGATTATCGTTGGGCTGCAGGATGGCAAAGACGGCTTCCCCGCGCCGGGACGAGAGTCGATGCTGGAAGAGGTACTGTTGCCGAAGCCGGAAGATTTTCCCGACGCTGAGGAGCGCCGTCTGCTTTACGTGGCGCTGACCAGAGCAAAACATCAGGTCTGGTTGCTGTTCCGTAAAGATGAACCGTCGGTTTTCGTCGAACAGCTGCATCGGCTGGGCGTGCCCAAGCAGCGCAAGGCGAGTTAAATCAATCGGGAAACACCCGCCGCGATCGAAGCCTATTGCGGCGGCAGGTGAGTCGGTGACGGGGATCTAAGGATGAACGCGGGCCAACAGCGGCCCGCATGACGATTATCTCAGGCGGGCCTGCAGGTAGCGCTGATAGTCGGGAATGGCGATGTCGACGGGCTGAGTGAACATATCGGAGTTCACCAGGAAATCCGCCGTGGAGCGGTTGGTGGCGACCGGAATATTCCAGACGGTGGCCAGACGCAGCAGCGCCTTCACGTCCGGGTCGTGCGGTACGGCATTCAGCGGATCCCAGAAGAATATCATCATGTCGATCTTACTCTCCGCGATCAGCGCGCCGACCTGCTGATCGCCTCCCATCGGTCCGCTCATCATGCTTTTAACCGGCAGGCCGGTGTGGAGCTCAATCAGGTTACCGGTCGTTCCCGTCGCATAGAGGTGGTGTCCGGCGAGCTTAGGTTTATTGGCGGCGATCCATTCCAGCAGCGACTCTTTGCAGTGATCGTGCGCGACCAGCGCAATATGCTTGTGCGCTTCGATTTGACGGGTAGTGAGCTTAAGCTCCATCATGGCTTCCTTAGCACTGTGCGTTTGTCAGGTGACAAAACCAGATTTTTAATTGAAACAGAAAAGGGTGAATGCCTGGGCGGACCGTTGCGATCGTTTTCAACGTCTGTGCACGAGGGCGATTATTGGCCGTCTTTACTTGCGGCCCACTGAAGAAAACGCTGTCGGGTTTTCTGGTCGGCCTTTTGAAACCAGTACTGCATCAGGATAAACGGGTCGGTTTTATCTGCAGCAGGCGTCAGCGGCTCGGCATTGACATCGTTTACAGGCGGCATCACCGGCTGCGATGGCGGTAGGGCGGTGAGCGACGGGACCGAGGCCGGGCGGGCTGCGCTATTGTAGTCGACCATTTTTTTCTCGATATCTCCGCCCAGATCGGCATCGGTCAGCGTTATCCGATCGGTCGCCGCGGTAATGGGCTGATTGTTGTCGCCCACCAACTGATAGTGCGCTTTTTGCTTAAACTGTTTGCGTAACTTTGGCGTGGATAGATCCGGCAGGCGGATCGTGATCGCGCTTTGATTATGAGTATTGAATGTGGCGATCAGCCCGTTGCTGTGGAAAACGCCCTTCACGCTTTTATGCACATCGATTGTTTTGCTCACCCGGAACAGAAGTTGGTGGTCGCCGCCGTTTAATTCCAAACTTCCCGCGCCTTTTAACAGCGGGGCGGGAACCTTTCTGCCATCGACGACAATCAGCTCGACATCGGGGCTGAGTTTCAACGTCGTGGCCATCGCAGGCGTTGCGCACATGACCAGTGACAGGCTGATAAAGGCAAACTTGAATTTCATCATTTCCCCAGAATATACAGCAACGGCAATATTGTTTAATAAGGCGCAGCCTGTGTCAAAGTTTCAGCCGCGAAACCTCGGGCAGTTTGCGTTTCGTTTAAAAAGACGGCGAAGAATAGCGTTTTGTTGACCCGGCGGAAAATGATATTTCACGGGACGCCCGGCCAACATGCGACATGAGATACACTGAAACCATCGTCTTTGTATCAATGAGGGGTAGCATGATGTTGAACGACGTTGAGATTCAATCGGTGCTCGGCTCCGTCAAGACTATCGCACTGGTCGGCGCCAGCGAAAAAAGTACGCGGCCCAGCTATGGCGTCATGGCTTATCTGCTGGGGCAAGGGTATGACGTGATCCCGGTGAGCCCTAAACTCGCCGGAAAGACGCTATTGGGACAAACAGCCTATGCCTCGCTCCAGGATATTCCCCGGACAGTGGATATGGTGGATGTCTTCCGCCAGCCCGAAGCGGCGTTCGGCGTGGCGCAAGACGCCATCGCAATTGGCGCGAAGGTGCTGTGGCTGCAGTTAGGCGTCATTAACGAAGAGGCTGCGGTGCTGGCTAGCGATGCCGGGTTAAAGGTCATTATGGATCGCTGTCCGAAAATTGAAATCCCACGGTTGGGACTGGATAAATAGCCTGCCGGGCCTTATGACTTTGCGGCTAAGTGATAAGGCTGGCAGTGTGCGATGAGGTTAATGCAGTAGTTTAGGGGCTCGACTTTTGATGCGGGCCGCCAGCTCATCCAACGGTGAGTCCGATTCCGTATCGATATGCTCATCCTGCTGCAACTGTTCTTCCGCCAGATAGGTATGGACCGGCTGGCCTGCTTCATCTTGCATGACCACGTGGTACCACGGCGCAGTACGCTGCGTCTCGGCAGCGGCAAGCTCTTCCCAGGCGGGTTTTTCCAGCGAATACTCAGGGTCGATGTCGACCACGACTCCGGGAAATCCCAGCAGCTTATGACGAATCTGCTGCCCGATGCCAAATTTACAGATAATCATATAACCTCCCGTGAGACAAACTTGACTTACTATAAATGGGTATGTCAGCGGCGATTTCAAGCGTGGCGGACAGGCGTTTTTTATCTGTTTTCGACATGGTCAAACCCTGAAGGGCCAAGGTATACGACGTGGCTTCAACACGAAATCGAGGAGGGGGGATGTCACAGGTGGCGGTGAAAGTCTACGTTTACGGCGTAGTTCAGGGAGTAGGGTTCCGTTTTCATACGCAGGCGCAGGCTCAAATGTTAGGGCTGACCGGCTACGTCAGAAACTGTGATGACGGTAGCGTCGAGCTGGTGGCCTGTGGCGAATCAGAAGCGGTGGAAAAAATACTCAAATGGGTGAGGAAAGGCGGACCGAAATATTCTCGCGTCGATCGGATATTGATTGAGCCGCACGGCAATACCGATTACCGCGCGTTTGATATTCGCCATTGAATTCAGATGCACTTCACCGGTTTCGGCAATCCTGCGATTTTGGTGGCCTGCTTGGCGGGCCCTTTGGGGAATAAGCGATAGAGATAGCGGCTATTCCCTTTTTCATCGCCGTATTTCTGAGCCATCGCTTTGACCAGCATGCGGATCGCGGGCGACGTGTTGAACTCCAGATAAAACGTCCGCACAAAACGCAGCACTTCCCAATGCGCCTCCGTGAGTGCGATCGCCTCCTGCTCTGCCAGCAACGGCGCCATCTCTTCCTGCCAGTCCTGGCTGTTTTTCAAATATCCCTGCGCGTCTGTCTCGATGACGCGGCCTTCAAACGTAAACATAACACCTCGGAATGACGTTAAAACGCGCCCAGTTTACCAAATTTCTGGCTCAGGGAAGGAGGCACCAAAACAAAAACCCCACCGGAGTGGGGCTCTGACGAGATGGGGAAGTACGTAGCGCTAGTTGCTGCGACTCATACCCAGCAAGCTCAACAGGCTGACGAATACGTTGTAGATGGAAACGTACAGGCTGACGGTGGCGCGAACGTAGTTGGTTTCGCCACCGTGAATGATGTTACTGGTTTCCCACAAAATGGCGCCGGCGGAGAACAGAATAAACATAACGCTAATCGCCATCTGCAACGCGGGAATGTGCAGGAACAAGTTGGCGATGGTGGCGACCAGCAGCACGACAAAACCGGTGATCATCATTCCGGACAGGAAAGACATATCTTTACGCGTGGTCAGTACGTATGCGGAACAGCAGAAGAACACCAGCGCGGTGCCGCCCAAGGCCAGCATGATGATGTCGCCCGCGCCGGACGCGATGAGCGTGCTCAGCATCGGACCAAGGGTATATCCCATAAAGCCGGTCAGCGCGAAAACAGCCAGTATCCCCGCTGGGCTGTTCGCCAGTTTGTAGGTTAAGAACATCAGGCCATAGAATCCCGCCACCATCAGCAATAGGCCGGGGGCGGGTAGTTTGAAGACGGTGCTGAGCGTTGCGGTGACGGCGGAAAATCCCAATGTCAGTGACAGAAGAAAATAGGTATTGCGCAGGACTTTATGGGTGCTCAGCAGCGATTGTTCACGTGATGTTGAGGTAACAATGCGATCCATAGTGGCGACTCTCTCTTTAAGGGGTCTTTATTTCATGCCTAGATTAGGTAGTCACGCTGTGTGATTAAAGGTGTTTTACCCTTCTTTACTTGTTTTCACCGGCGCAGACAGAAGAAGGCGTGAGCTAAATGATGATTTTGCACCCATTTAATCTCTATCAGCCTATTTTTAAGGCAATCGAACCGGTTGTCGCTTTACAATATCGGGCGCTCTGTTTATAGTTCGCCTCGTTGCGGAGGAGTGGCCGAGTGGTTGAAGGCACCGGTCTTGAAAACCGGCGACGGGAAACCGTTCTAGAGTTCGAATCTCTACTCCTCCGCCATACATTTCAAGGGGTTGCTTAATAGCAGCCCCTTTTTCCTTTGCGTTATCCTACGCGCGAACATCCCCCTAGCATTGTTTTTCTTTTATATCATGTCATTGCGCTGTGCTGTTTAGCATGAGCCTGCACATCCTCGCTGTACTACCGTTAAAATTTTTGCCGTCATCAGTACGCCCGTTTTTTCTCGAGCAACGTGACGCTGGAACACGCTTCATTCCCGGTGTTTTATTGGCAGGATTCTTTCGGATTAAGGACGTCAGGGCGAAATGTCTAGGGTTTTAGGTTATGCCTATGCGGCGAGCGATTAAAGCAACTATTTTGTCAGACGGTCTGCAACTTCTACTGTGTGGCTTAACCGAAACGTTTGAAGTTAACTGACTGACTGAGCAGCACTTTCGCAATGATATGGAGTTCTTCCTGCTCCCCATCTTCGATGTGCCAGGACTGATATTTAGGGTTGTCGGAAAGAACCAGCAGCCGATGTTTCAGCATTTGCAGCCGTTTGACATACAGCATATTGCCGAAGACAAACACATAGATCCCATCTCCATCGAAAGTATTGACGGATACATCGACAAAGATCATATCCCCCGGTTCGATGGTAGACGCCATGCTGTCACCTTTAACCGTCACCATTTTAATGGCGCTGGCGGGTTTGCCGCCAAACAGCATCCGTGCCTGCTCATGGGTGTATTCAATGGCTTTGACGGTTTCAACAAACTCGGATGATGACACGATGCCATTCCCCGCGCTGACCTGAACGGCGAGCATATCCACGCGATAACGTTGGCACTCCGGGCGCTTCACGGGCAGCGGTGCCGCCGGAGACATATTGGGACTAATCACGGTGTCTTTGTCGTCTTCCCGGGGCATGAAAAACCAGTGTTCCGGATAGCCGCTGACCTGGGACAGCTTTTGCAGGTGAGAGCCGCGCGGCGTCGTTCTACCTGACACCCAGCCTTGTACAGCCTGAGGTGAAATCGTCAGTTTGCGGGCCAGAATAGACTGATTCCAGTCCTTCTCTGTGAGTAATTGCGCGATGCGCGATGCCGTAGTGAGGCGGTTTTTTCCGTTCATATCTTTAATGCTACAAGTTTATATTTAAATTAGCATTTAAATTAATACTTGTAATTCTGGCGGAGAATTGTAACTTTAAGTTGTCATCAACCAACATGGAGCCAATATGACAACTTTTATCAACGTACTAACAATCAACGCTGCCAATTCGTTACAGCGTGATTGGCCGCGTATGCCCAAGATGACAGGGGGCGGATTTGCTGCTTTTCGCGCCTTACTGTCAGGAAACTGCGGCGTCCGACGCAGCGAGTTAAACAAATCGGACACGCTGGGATCATTAGAAAAAGTCTTCGCCCGTGTATGCCGAAGGTGGGTTATGAGTCAACGAGAGGGGTTTCACTATGTCCGAAGTCATTGAGCAACGTGTTTTCAGCAACGGTTTTCATCTATCCAGTAAAGAACCGGGCTTCATGAATGACATTCAGACATTCATTTACGACAGCGATAACGCCCTGTGGCATGGATATTACCTTTGGAATGGAGACTATGTGTGGGGAGGAAATGGCACAGAATGGCGTCATTTCACGACGTCTGACTGGGTCAAATTCGAAGATCACGGGGTAGCCATCCCGAAATATAAAACGCCGCAGGGTGATATCGCTACGGGGTCGGTGGTCATCGATCAGGGTAACCTTGTGGGTTATGGCGAGGGTGCCTGGCTAGCCTATGTCACCAGCTATATCGATGGATTGCAGACCACGAATCTGTGGTACTCCGACGATAAGGGCTATACTTTTTCACCCTGCGAGTCTAATCCCGTACAACCTAACAATCTCCGGTTGGATAATTACCGCGACCCTTTCGCGTTTATCCAGAATGGTTGGGTATATATCTATCTCGCCGAAGGCGACAAGATCGGCATTTACCGTTCCCGCACGGGTAAAGCACCGTTTACCTATGTCGACAGTGTCATCATCAAAGACATGGGGTTGATCGAGTGTCCTACGTTGCTGGATATTCGCTGCGGCGATCTGGGATATAACAAGTCCGTGCTGGTGTTCGGTGCTAACGGCGGAACATTAGGGACGACGGGGACGTTTATACACGTCGGGACGTTGGACTACGACACGATGGTGTTCGGTAATATTGAAACGCCTGCGCCGGTGGTGATCGACAATGGGCCAGATTTCTACGGCGCGCGCGCTGGGTATGATGAGACCATAAGTCATGACCGGTTGTATTGCCTGGGATGGGCTTCGAACTGGGGCTACTGGCAGGATAAAGAGGCCCAGCCCATCATCGACAAATCCAGCAACATCGGCATTGCGTCTCTCATGCGTAAACTCAAACTACGCTATGTGAACGATGAATACTACATTGAAAATAAACCCGTATTTTCATTCTCGGATGAGATTGTTTCAGAAATCACTGAAACTCTCGATAGTGGAGATACCGCGCTGCCATTGGTCATTGATGGCCGGGGCTACATCGGCTTTGACTTTCAGAGCAGTACCGCCAGCGAGATCAAAATTGAGGTCGGCGGTACTGACTGGAATTTTGTCGTGACCTATACCCCTGCGATACGCGAATGCAACATCCTTCGTCGGTCGAGGAAAGCAGTGGGAATTGTCGAATTTGAAAAACCGCATACCTTTACGCTGAGCAAAGATATCATGTGGATGAACATGTTTATTGATTACGGCGTCATTGAGCTGTTTTTCAGTTCGGGTGAGTCCTGCACGTTTGTGACCTTCTCTTCGGCAGGAGATGCACAGGTCAACATCGTCAGTATGTGATTGCCCATACGGTCCGCTTCCCCTTTCGTGAAGCGGACCTCTAGAGGGTGTTTGACGCTGTTGCTCCTACAGAGACGGCAGCGCTTAGCGATCGGCGAGCGCGATTAATCGCTACCCGCCATTCATTTCCCTGGTCCTTATTTAAGCTACCGCCGCTAAATCCAGCTCAATCCACTGCAAAATCACCTCGACGATATAGCGTTGCTCCTCCGGCGTTAGCGGCCGTTGTTTGGTGATGCCGTGCCATTTTGACAGACATCCCCGACAGCAGGTCGCCGTAGCATGCTGGGCGATGAAGACCGGATGTCCGCGCATCGGCGTCTGTTTGCCGTCATTGTGCGGCGTCGCCGGCGCCAGCCGTTGCGCGATAAAGTCGGCGGCATGTGAAGCGACCACGGCTTTACCTTTGCTGTAGCAATAATCACGTTCCTTGGGGCCGAGATGAAACCGCTGGCGAAAAGTGGAGCGCGAAAGGCGGAGAAATAAGTCTTGATGGGAAGACATAGCGCGGTGCTCGTAAACGTAAGTGCTCGAAAACGCAGGAAGCTTAACGGGTTTTGATCGACAAGCAAACTATAACAGTATAACTGCATGTATATTAGATATATTTTCGTCGTATCATTAATCCCCTCTCATCTCACAAAAGTGTTATGCCGCCATTTATCTGAGCGAAAAACAGAGCTACGCTGAAAGTGTCAAAGTACACAGTCAAAGGGGGCTGTTATGTATAAGACCATTTTGGTGCCTGTCGATATCGATGAAGAAGAGCTGACCAAGAATGCCCTGTCTCAGGCCACTGTCCTGGCTAAATTATCCGGTGCGAAACTGCATCTGTTTCATGTTCTGCCGGATGTCTCCGCTTATATCTCCGCTTACGCGTTCGGGCTGAAGGAGTTTGAAAACGAGGCGGTGGTCAAGGCCGATGATAAGTTGCATGAACTACTGAGCCAGATTGATCTGCCAACTGAGCAGCTTGACCACAGTATTACCTTTGGTACGCCGCGTGATGAAGTACTGGAGCTGGCCGAGGAGATCCATGCCGACCTGATCGTGGTCGGTTCTCGCCGCCCGAGCGTCAAAACCTACCTGTTGGGGTCCAACTCTTCGGCGATTGTGCGTCACGCCAGAACATCGGTGCTGGTGGTTCGGTGACGATATGGGGCCGCTGCGCGGTCTGGCGACGTCCGCCCCTCAACGAAGCTGGCTGTCCTTACTGCCGCGGCGGTTGTATCCCGCATTGATGCTGTGCTGTTTGTCTATTATCGCCTGACAGGCAATGCAGTAGCGAACGCCCGGCAGTGCTTTACGTCGGGCTTCGGGTATGGGCTCCCCGCACTCCTCGCAGTAGTCAGCGCTTTCGCCGCGATGTAGCCGGCTACGCGCCTGAGCGATAGCATCATCGACGGTGGCGTCGATTTGTTCCTGAACGGAACCGTCATTTGACCAACCACTTGCCATTATTAGCCCCCTGCTTGCTGAATGACACGGTGAGCGTTTGCAGCATGTCTGACACAAATGCACGACGTCCGCCTCGGTGTGAGTCGGTAATTACGAAATAGCTCTGAAATCAGCAGAATGCGTAGGCTAGCGACTATTCTCGTTGAGCAGGTGCGGTAACTGAAGAGGTGTCCAGGGAATGCTCAACGCGTATTTGCTGCTGAATTTCCTGGTGATAAAGAAAGGCGCCGACGGCGGAATAAACAAAGCGACCTAACAGAATGATGAGACTAACCATGAGTACGGTACGGGCTATACGCGTACTACTTCGTCGTTGACGTAACATGATTTTTCGCCTGTGGGTAACCGTAGACATTACCGGATGAAATCCTGATGAAAGCGGACATTCGCTGTTGTTTATTTAGGCACAAGCTGGCGGTGGGGTCAATGCGCCTGGGGCAAAAAATTACCCCAGGCGAAAATGTTAAAAATCTCACAAGATGAAGCAGGAGTAGGGCGCTAGGCTAGCTGTTACAGTCTAACTTTACATCGATGACTCTTTTTCCTCTTCAATCAACAACGTCCAGTCGCTGATGCCCTGCCAGTATTCCTGCTCTTTTTCCAGATCGAGCTGTACCAGCGTATTTTGACTGAAATAGCCAAACGGGAAAATCAGGGTCCAGGTGCGATCGTCCGTCGCCAGACGCAGCGTCTGCGGCGACGTCGTGGCCTGACGCTGGTTGTTCAGCAGCGTAGCCAGCCGCAGCAGCAGTATCATCGGCATGTACTGTTTCTTTTTGAACTGATTCAGGCGCGGCAGCTCGTCCGTTTTTATCGTCTTGCGGTGCCAGCGCACCAATAGCGACAGCACTATCTGCTGTTCCTGATTGAAACCCGGCAGATTAGTGTTTTGCAGGATGTAAGCGGAGTGGCGGTGCATAGCGCTGTGATTGATGCCGAGTCCCACTTCGTACAGCATGGCCGCCCATTTCAGAATGGCCTCCAACTGCGGATTCACCAGCGAGCGATTCTGTTCTTCCCACTGGCTGTAGAGCAGTTCCGCCGTTTCACGGACGCGATGGGCCTGTGCGCGGTCGATGTTGTAGTGGCTGGCCAGACTTTTCGCGGTACGGATACGGATATCCTGATGACGGAAGCGGCCCTCCATTTCATACAGTACGCCTTCGCGCAATGCGCCGTCCGATAACCCCAGCGTATCAATCGCCAGCGTGTCGAAGACGCCGCATAGAATGGCAAGCCCGGGAACCAGTACGTGCTGCCGTTCATCCGTCAGGCCCGGCAGACTGAGCGCTTTCACGTTCTTATGCTTGAGAATTTCATCGCGCAGCATCTCAAGACGTTCCAGCGTAATCCGACCGTCTTTCTCGCCCATCGCCAGCAGGATTTCGTTGGCCGCTTTGATAGTGCCGGAAGCGCCTAACGCATAGTCCCATCCGTAGATACGGAATTGCCAGGCTAGATTTTCCAACTGCTGTGCCGCGGCAAGACGGGCGCGCTTAAAGTTATTGGCACTGATTTCGCCATCGGGGAAAAACAGTTGGGCGAAGCTGACGCATCCCATGCGGCGGCTTTCCACCAGCTTCGGTTCGAAATTTTCGCCTATCACCAGCTCCGTCGACCCGCCGCCGATATCGATCACCAGCTTGCGGCCTTTTTCCGGCTGCGTATGCTCCACGCCCATAAAGATCAGACGCGCTTCTTCATGCCCGGAAATAATCGAAATTGGATAGGGGATGATTTTGGCGGCGCGGTGCAAAAATTCCTGCGCGTTATGCGCTTCTCGCAGCGCGTGGGTGCCGACGATAGAGACATTGGCGGCCGGAAATCCCTGCAGGCGCTCGGCGAACAGCGCGAGACAGTTTAAACCACGCTCGATGGACTCCTCGCTCAGTCGATTCTGGCTGTCGAGTCCGTCTACCATATGCACCCGTTGTTTCAGGCGGCTCAGTACCTGAAGCGCGCCATTGACCACGCGCGCGACCACCATATGAAAACTGTTGGAACCCAGATCGATGGCGGCGAATTCCTGGGGATTTTCAGCGATATTGTCGGTTAGCGGCATGGCTCTGGCCTACTCTTCGGGTTGCTCAAGGACCTTAAGATATTCATAGATCGCATTTTGGGCGCGGACTTTGCGCCGGTTGCCGCGGGTGACGTAGTGATTGTTCAACTCCTTGTCCAGCACGCGGGCTTTGACCGTATCGCTGAACAGAATCTCCAGGATATCGAGGATCCGCGCTTTCAGCGTCTGGTCCAGCACTTCTACTGCGACTTCGATACGGTAATCGATATTGCGAGTCATCCAGTCGGCGGAGGAGAGAAACACCTGCTGTTCGCCGCCATTGTGGAAGACATACAGCCGATCGTGCTCCAGATAGCGGTCCACGATGCTAGTGACGCGGATATTATCACTAATCCCTGGGATATTAGGTATTAGCGAGCACATCCCTCGGACCAACAGATTCATTTTCACCCCGGCGCCGGAGGCGGCATACAGCCGGTCAACCAAACCTTTGTCTACCAGATTGTTCACCTTCAGGGTGATTTTCGCTTCCAGTCCGTTCTGCGCGTTGGCAATCTCGCGGTCAATCAGCGCATAAAGACGGCTGCGAGAGTTCTGCGGAGAGACGAGCAGGTGATCGAAGCTCACCGGCCGGTACGGGTTTTCGATAAAGTTGAAGACACGGCGCACCTCGTTGGTGATCCGTTCGTCGGCGGTCAGCAGCGAGTAGTCGGTATACAGCCGCGCGGTTTTTTCGTTGAAGTTACCGGTGCCAATATGCGCGTAGCGCACCACGTTGTCGCCTTCACGACGCGAGATCAAAAACAGCTTGGCGTGAATTTTCAACCCGGGAATGGAGAAAATGACGTGTACGCCGGCTTCCGTCAGTCTTTTCGCCCAGTGGATGTTGGCCGCCTCATCAAAACGCGCCTGCAATTCGACGACCACCGTGACCTTTTTACCGTTGTGCGCGGCATGGATCATAGAATTGATGATGCGAGAATCCTTGGCGACACGGTAGATGTTGATTTTTATCGCCAGCACGCTGGGGTCGAAGGACGCCTGCCGTAAAATCTCCAGCACATGTTCGAAGGTATGATAGGGGTAGTACAGTAGCACATCGCGCTCGCGGATAGCGTCAAAGCCGTTGCGGAAGTGATTGAAACCCAGGTGACGCAGGCGTGGCAGCGGTTTATTGACCAGATTGGCGCGGCCTACGTTCGGGAAGCCGATGAAGTCTTTGAAGTTGTGATAGCGGCCGCCGGGAATGACCGAGTCATAGGAGGTGATATCGAGTTTCTTGAGCAGGCACTCCACCATCGCATCCGGCATACCGCGCTGATAGACGAAGCGGACAGGCTTGGCCGTCAGCCGCTGTTTAAGACTGGACGACATCAGCTCCAGCAGGCTGGACTCCATTTCCGTCACCAGATCGTACTCGGCGTCACGCGTCATTTTCATGGAGTAAGCGTTCAGCACGTCGTAATCGAAGAATCCCCGGAAGATATCATCCAGACAGTAGCGCAGGATATTGTCGATCAGAATCATAGTCTTGCGGCGATGCGGCGCTTCCGGCGGCAGATCGACGAAGCGAGCGACCTTGTCGGACGGGATTTCCAGCAGCGCGTAGTCCGTCTTCTCGCCGCGAATGATCTCGATGGCCAAATAGGTGTAATCGTCTTTCAAGAACTGAATCAGATTGGTTTCAGGCAGCAGCAGAATCGGGGTGATATGCGGGCGCAAGTAGTGTTTAAAGTAATCGCGCAGCCACGCCTGCTGATTGGGCGACACCTGCCGTTCGTTGACCAGAAAAATCTGGTTACGCGCCATCTCCAGCAGCAGCTCGTTATACAGATTGTCGAACAGCTGATCGGTTTTCAGCACGCGCATCTGAATTTTGCTCAGCAGATGACGCAGTCCGCTGGCGGAGCCTTGCTCTTCGTTAATAAGAATACGACGTTTGAGGTCGGCGAATCGGACTTTATAGAACTCGTCCAGATTGCTGGAGTAGATGCCCAGAAAACGCATACGTTCAATCAGCGGATTATTCTTGTCGGCGGCTTCTTGAAGTACGCGTTCATTGAAAGATAACCAACTCAACTCTTTGTCTATGTAGAGTTTGTCCTGACTCATTCTCACTCCGTTAAATGATTTTACTGAAGTGTTTCTACTATCCGTTACCATTATGGCGCGCGAGTGAAGGGCATGGCGAGTATTCCGATGGACTTTTTCTATCCTGATCAACGGGGCGGCGATGTTTTGCGTGCGCTGGGCTGTTCAGAAACGCCGCCGGCGTGACAGGGCGAGGATAGGCTAACGGGACAGCATGCGGCGCAACACGCCGCACGCCGGGGCTTACTGGCACAGGCTGTAGATAATCGCGGTCATCGCAATCAGGCCGGTCAGCGTCACGAAGAGATTGCTGAGCTGACCGCTGTAACGCCGCATGGTGGGGACGCGATGAATCGCATACATCGGCATCAGGAACAGCAGGCAGGCGATAATCGGGCCGCCCAGCGTTTCAATCATCCCCAGAATGCTGGGATTCAGCGTCGCCACCAGCCAGGTGGTCAGCAGCATAAAGAGGGTGGTGATTCGGTTTAACGTGTGCGGAGCCCACGTTTTGCCGCTCCGACGCAGCGTTTTCACCATCAGCCCGTTGAACCCTTCGCCCGCGCCAAGGTAATGACCCAGGAACGACTTGGAGATAGCGACGGTCGCGATCAGCGGCGCCGCATAACCGATCAGCGTGCTATCAAAGTGGTTCGCCAGATAAGACAGGATCGAAATATTTTGCGTTTTCGCCGCCATAAGTTCTTCCGGCGACAGCGCCAGCACACAGCTGAACACGAAGAACAGGACCGTCAGCACCATCATCACATGGCTGTAGGACAGAATTCGCGTGCACTTCTTCTCCGCCGCATCGCCATACTCCTTACGCTTGGCGACGGCGAAAGAAGAGATAATCGGCGAGTGGTTGAAGGAGAACACCATCACCGGGATAGCCAACCACAGCGTCGCCGGCAGGCTGCTACCGTTCACGGCGCCGGACAGCGACAACGTCTGGAATACCGACAAATTCCAGTGCGGCACGAGATAGCAGGCCAGCAGCAACAGCACGGTCAGGAACGGATATACCAGCACGCTCATCGCTTTCACGATGGTGGCTTCCCCGAATCGCACAACGAACATCAGGCACAAAATCAGCGTCAGTGCGAGCAGCGCGCGCGGCGGCGAAGGCAGGTGCAGCTGATGAGTGATGAAGCTATCGACGGTATTGGTGATCGCCACACTGTAGACCAGCAGAATGGGATAAATAGCGAAAAAGTACAGCAGGGTAATGAGATGTCCGGCCCGCGCGCCGAAATGTTCCTCCACGACCTCGGTGATGTCTTCCGCCTCTCCTTTGCCAGAGAGGACGAAACGGCACAGCGCGCGATGCGAATAGTGCGTCATCGGAAACGCGATAACCGCCATGATGATGAGCGGCAGTAAACCGCCGATACCGGCATTGATAGGCAGAAACAGCACCCCGGCGCCGATGGCCGTGCCATACAGTCCCAGCATCCAGACGGTATCGCTTTTGCGCCAGGTGGAGGCGGTGTCAAAGGCCGCGCTGCTTTCCTGAATTGAGCTCATACAACTCTCTCCTGAGCGAGTCATGCACATAAAACAGACGTCCGGCTACCACGAAGGGCCGGATGCAAGATGCAGGGGGGGCCGTCAGGACCGTGGCCGCCGGGCGACGCTGACATGGCTGCCGCAGTCAGCGGGCAATGCGGCGGATAGGGCGACGCGTGAAGGCGAGAGGCCGGGAGAATCGTTGTTAAACAGAGGAAAAATCTTCATTGCGGGAAATACATCCTTAAATACCAGTTTCCGTGAGCGCCACGGTAAGAACACGCGGTCATGGCCTTCGGGCAAAACAAGATGACCAAAAGGGCGGCGCTATTATCTCGCTAAATAAATCCCGGATGCAAACCCGTCGCCTGCAGCGAACGCCTGAAGAGGCGACGGATAAACGTGAGGTTGAAATGTTGCGTCGAAACGTTGTGCAAAAGCAGAATCGTCGCGCGGACCTCCGGGGATATCCGCGCGACCGGAATCAGGCTGACAAAATCTGCTGTGCCCACGCCAGCCCGGACTGATACTCCGGCGGCAGCATCGGCGCTAGCGCCCGGAGCGTTTTGCTCAGCAAAATAGCGTCCGGATCGCTGAGATTCAGATGCCCGACCTTGCGGCCCGGACGCACCTCTTTCTCATACCAGTGCAGATGCACCAGCGGCAGCGTCAGCCAGTCGGCATTCACGTCGGTGCCGATGAGGTTGACCATCACCGACGGCGTACTCACGACGGGAACGGGCAGCGGCAGGTTGAGTATCGCCCTTAAATGCAGCTCGAACTGACTAATAGATGCGCCGTTCTGAGTCCAGTGGCCGCTGTTGTGCACGCGCGGCGCGAGCTCGTTGATCAGCAGTTGGTCGCCGACGATAAAGCACTCCATCGCCATCACGCCGACATAGCCCAGGTGATTCAAAATGGCGGACAGCATTTTTTCAGCCTGCTGTTGCAAGGGCGCGTGCGGGTGCGCCACGCTGGTGCGCAGAATACCGTCCTGATGCAGATTGTGAGTCAGCGGATAAAACACGCAGTCGCCCTGTGCGTTACGCGCGCCGACCAGCGAGACTTCGCCAGAGAAAGGGATCCCCTGCTCGACGATGCATTCGCCGTAGCAATCCGCAGGCAGCGTAGCTTCTTCGCCGGGGCGCAGCCGCCACTGGCCGCGGCCATCGTAGCCGCCGACGCGGCGCTTGACGATGGCCAGCTTGCCCAACCGGCTAAAAATGACGGGCCAGGTGTCGTCGCTGCTCAACAATTGCCACGGCGCCGTCGCCAGCTGCAGCTCGTCCAACAGCTGTTTCTGCGTATAGCGATCGGCCAGACGCGGAAAAATATCGCGGTTGATGAACGCAGGCTGCGTCGCCAACTGGCGGGTGAGGGCGGTTTCCGGCCAGCGTTCGATCTCTGCGGTAATGACGCTGTGCTGGTAGGGGATAGACTCAGGTTCGGCGTCCAGTCCGACGGGATAGACTGCGATGCCCAGCGGTTCGCCAGCCTGACGCAACATGCGTCCCAACTGGCCGTTACCCAATACGCAGACCGGCTTCATGCATCCTCCCGCGGATCGGAATGCTGGAGCACTTCGTCGGTTTGGCGCTCACGCCAATCCGCCAGACGCATAGACAGTTCCCGGTCATGCAGCGCCAGAATCTGTGCGGCCAGCAGGGCGGCATTGGCCGCGCCGGCTTTGCCTATCGCCAGTGTCCCCACCGGAATGCCGCGCGGCATTTGCACGATGGAGTACAGGCTGTCCACACCGTTCAGCGCAGCGCTCTGAACAGGAACGCCCAGCACCGGCACCTGCGTTTTGGCGGCCAGCATGCCAGGCAGGTGCGCAGCGCCGCCGGCTCCGGCGATGATGACGTCGAAGCCGTTATCCGCCGCCGCTTCGGCAAAACGGAACAGTTTATCCGGCGTGCGGTGCGCGGACACGATTTCAACGTGGAAAGGGAGATTCAGCGTGGTGAGGATTTCTGCTGCGAACTGCATGGTGGCCCAGTCACTCTTTGAACCCATCACGATGGCGATTTTTGCCGGGGCAGCGTTGGATGACATGCCTGTAGTGCTCCTGTGAGTGTGCCTGACGCCGGTCAGTGCACAGGGTGATAAGACGCATCGCCGCCGAGTCGGCGCTCCGGCGACGAGGGCGTAGAGCATACCATGACCCCAGGGGGAGGAAAACGGTTGCGTCGCGATGAACGTCGGGGCTTAGCGTGAAAAACGAGTGGAAAACAGAATTTAGAACGGAAATGCGCGCAGCGAAATACCGTCGGGCGTGACTTTGATGACCGAGCCATCCTCATGCCAGGCGCCGAGAACGGCCCGCTGGGCGGTCTCGCCGTCGACGGTCAGCGTATGGAGCGCCGGTCGATGCGTATGACCGTGGATCATGGCCTTGACCTGAAAGTGACGCAGTCGGTCTATGACCTGCTGAGGATTGACGTCCATGATCTCGAGCGACTTGATCTGGTTAGCCTGCTGGCTGGCCGAGCGCATACGCGCGGCGATGCGTAGCCGGAGTTTCAGGGGAAGCCACAGAAACAGACGTTGAATCAGCGGGTTGTGAACGCGGCGGCGAAAACGCTGGTAGGCGGCGTCGTCGGTGCAGAGCGTGTCGCCGTGCAGCACCAGATACGCGCGGCCATACAGCGCAATTCGGTTTTCTTCCGGCAGCAGCGTCATACCGCTCTGACGAGCGAAGCGCTTGCCGATCAGGAAATCCCGGTTGCCGTGGACGAAGTAGCAGGGCACGCCCCGTTGATGCAGCTCGTACAGCGCGGCGGCGACGGTGTGGTGCAGCGGCTGCGGATCGTCATCGCCAATCCAGGCGTCGAACAGGTCGCCCAGGATGTACAGCGCGTCGGCCTGAGCCGCTTCTTCGCGTAAAAAACGCAGAAAACCGGCGGTGATAGCCGGTTCCTGTTCGCTCAGATGCAGATCGCCAATAAACAGCGTCGCCATGCAGAGAAAATTACTCGCTGACCGTGACGCTGGTCACCACGACGTCTTCCTTCGGCACATCCTGATGCATCCCGCTGCGGCCGGTGGCCACCGCTTTGATTTTGTCAACCACGTCCAAACCTTCCACGACTTCGGCGAAGACGCAGTAACCCCAGCCGTCGGCGCGTTCGGAGCGGAAGTTCAGGAAGTCGTTGTCCACCACGTTGATGAAGAACTGGGCGGTGGCGGAGTGCGGATCGTTGGTCCGAGCCATCGCCAGCGTGCCGCGGGTATTTTTCAGGCCGTTGTTGGCTTCGTTTTTGATCGGCGCTTCGGTGATTTTCTGTTCCATACCCGGAGCAAAGCCGCCGCCCTGAATCATAAAGCCATTAATCACGCGGTGAAAAAGGGTGTTGTCATAGAAGCCGTTACGGCAGTATTTCAGAAAGTTTTCAACGGTAGCCGGCGCTTTGTCCGCGAAGGTGTTGATGACGATATCGCCATGGTTGGTATGAAACGTAATCATGATAATGAATCCTACTTAGCCATAGTACAGAGAATTAAAGAAGAGGTTTACAGAGGCGGTGAGCCACCAAGAGCGCTCTTATAACATAAGTGAATGCCTGAGTCAGCAAAGGCCGCCTCGCGCGGACGCATAGCGGGGCGGCGGGGGCCATCAGCCAGCGGCGTTACACGCGCTTTTGCCGCTGCCTGGCGGAACGATCCGGAACCGGAAAACGGGGCCATTCATTCTTCGTCGCAGCAGGGGAAGAAACGATTTTTCAAACGTGACGCGGCGATCGGTAAAATGCCCCGGATTGAGTGATAATGATTCTTCTTAATCAGGCAACAACAAGTGAGGCGCATGATGCTCAACGGGTTCAATTCACTCTTCGACAGGCCGGATTTCGGCAAGCTAGTGCTGCGCGTGTCGTTCGGCGCCATGATGCTGCTCCACGGCATTCATAAACTGATTGGCGGTATTGGCGGCATCCAGTCGATGGTGGCGGCGCACGGGTTGCCCGGTATCGTCGGCTACGGTGTCTACGTCGGGGAGGTCATCGCGCCGGTATTGATGATACTGGGGATACTGACCCGTCCGTCGGCGCTGATTTTCACGCTCACGATGTTGGCCGCTTATCTGCTGACGGACATGAACGCGGCTCTTACGCTGGACAAGACCGGCGCATGGGGAATTGAGAGTATGGCGGTCTACTTTTTTGCCGGTTTCGCCATTTTGCTGCTGGGAAGCGGGCGCTACGCGCTGGCGTCGAATCCCCGTTGGCGGTAACGCGAGGTTGCTCGTGAGTGGGGGGGATCATTGAGAAAAGCGGTGCGTTACCTTGCAATACCTTGTTTAACCCTTGGTTTCTAAAAGGGCATTTTCCCGTTGCCGTCGCCCCATCGACCGGTTGGCTATTGTTTTTTCAAACAAAAATCTTTTTCGCGGGATGAAATAACTTCCGCCGCTTAAGGGTACCTATCTTGCAATAGGTCAGGGTTCGGGGTTCAATACGCAGCCTGGGTCGGAAACCTCGACTACCCTTACTTTTTATACGCGTACCGCAAAACAGTGATGCTCATATCCTGCGAACACCATGGAATGTCCCAATGCTAAAGATTTTTAATACCCTGAGTCGTCAAAAAGAGGAATTCAAACCCATTCACGCTGACAAAGTCGGGATGTATGTGTGCGGGATAACCGTTTACGACCTGTGTCACATCGGTCACGGGCGGACTTTCGTGGCGTTCGACGTCGTATCACGTTACCTGCGTTATCTCGGCTACGAGGTGAAGTACGTCCGCAACATCACGGACATTGATGACAAAATCATTCAGCGTGCGGCTAAAAACGGTGAAACCATCGAACAACTGACCGACCGCATGATTGCCGAAATGCATGACGATTTCAGCGCGCTGAATATCCTGCCGCCGGACGTGGAGCCGCGCGCTACCCGGCATATCGGTGAAATCATCGAGCTGGTGGTGCAGCTGATCGACCGTGGTCACGCCTATGTGGCGAAGAACGGCGATGTGATGTTCGCGGTCGACACCGATGCGGACTACGGCGTTCTTTCTCATCAGGATTTGGAACAGCTGAAGGCCGGCGCGCGGGTTGAAATCGCCGACGTTAAACGCAACCCGATGGACTTCGTGTTGTGGAAGATGTCGAAAGCCGGCGAGCCGAGCTGGCCGTCGCCGTGGGGCAAAGGTCGACCTGGCTGGCATATCGAATGCTCCGCTATGAACTGCAAGCAACTGGGTGAACACTTCGACATCCACGGCGGCGGCTCGGACTTAATGTTCCCGCACCATGAAAACGAAATTGCACAGTCCACCTGTGCCCACGGCGGCGAATATGTCAACTACTGGATGCACTCCGGCATGGTGATGGTCGACCGGGAAAAAATGTCCAAATCCCTGAACAACTTCTTCACCGTGCGCGATGTGTTGGCGCACTACGATGCTGAAACCATTCGCTACTTTTTGATGTCCGGCCACTACCGCAGCCAGTTGAACTATAGCGAAGAGAACCTCAAGCAGGCCCGCGCCTCGCTGGAACGTCTGTACACCGCGCTGCGCGGCATGGATACGACGGTGGCCTCCAGCGGCGGCGACGCCTTCGAGGCCCGCTTCCGCGAGGCGATGGATGACGACTTCAATACCCCGGAAGCCTACTCCGTGCTGTTTGATATGGCGCGGGAAGTGAACCGGATGAAGACGGAAGATCCTGCGGCGGCGCACGGTCTGGCCGCCGCGCTGCGCCAGTTGGCGAAAGTACTGGGCCTGCTGGAGCAGGAGCCGGAGCTGTTCCTGCAGAGCGGCGCTCAGGCGGACGATAACGAAGCGGCGGAAATCGAAGCGTTGATCAAGCAGCGTAACGATGCTCGCCAGAGTAAAGATTGGGGGCTGGCGGATGCCGCGCGCGACCGTCTCAATGAAATGGGGATTGTGCTGGAAGACGGTCCGCAAGGGACGATCTGGCGACGTAAGTAAACCGTCTCCACTCTCGCGGCGACCCTGATGTTTCGCCGTGTTTCACGCCCGCCAACGGGCCGGAAGCTGATGCGCTCCCGGCCCGTTTTCATTTTTCCGCCGCATGGCGCGAATGCTTGCCGTCTTCTGCCTACATCCGAGTTTCGACTATCCCGAACGCAGGCGAGGTCAGGCGCGTTTTGAGCGGCGTGATGGCAGCGGAAAACGTGAAAGGGCGAAGGGGGAGATAGTGGGAAAATGAAAGCGCATCTCCGCGAGGGCAGAGATGCGGATGAACGACGCGATGCCGCGTTGATCTCAGCCGGGCGAATTAAGTCTGAACGGTGACCGCCTGGTCTGCGAAACGCACCACTTGACCGGCGACGATTTTGCAGCGCTTACGCGTTTCAATATGGTCGTCGACGCTCACGTTGCCGTTGGCGATGAGCTGTTTGGCGGAGGCTCCGCTGTCGCTCCAGCCGAGGAGTTTCAGCAGGTCGCACAGTTCAACGTGCGGATGTTGGTTCAGGTGAAAAATTTTCATAATGTCTGTTTATGCCTTTGCGGGGGCGTCGTGATATTCCTCGCAGGCCTGCAAGGTATTCTGAATCAAGGTGGCAACGGTCATCGGGCCGACGCCGCCTGGGACCGGCGTAATGTAGGATGCGCGTTCGCTCGCACCGGCAAAATCGATATCGCCGACCACTTTGCCATCGTCCAGTCGATTAATGCCAACATCGATCACCACTGCGCCGGGTTTGATCCAGTCGCCCGGGATAAAGCCCGGTTTACCGACGGCGACGATCAATAAATCGGCGTTCTCAATGTGCTGACGCAAATTCTTGGTGAAACGGTGCGTCACGGTCGTGGTGCAACCGGCCAGCAGCAGCTCCAGACTCATCGGACGCCCAACAATATTCGACGCGCCGACGACGACGGCATTCAGGCCGAACATGTCGATGTTGTACTGCTCCAGCAGCGTGATAATCCCACGCGGCGTACAGGCGCGCAGCAGCGGCGCGCGCTGGCAGAGGCGGCCAACGTTGTAAGGGTGGAAGCCGTCCACGTCTTTGTCGGGTGCGATGCGTTCAATGACGCTGGTGTTGTCGATGCCCTGCGGCAGCGGCAGCTGCACCAGAATACCGTCGATGGTTTCATCGGCGTTCAGCCGGTCAATCAGACCCAACAGCTCGCTTTCGGTGGTGGTGGAGGTCAGATCATAAGAGCGGGAGATAAACCCCACTTCCTCGCAAACCTTGCGTTTGCTGCCGACATAAATCTGAGACGCAGGATCGTCCCCAACCAGGATAACCGCCAGACCCGGCGCTCGCTTACCTGCGGCCAGACGCTCTTGGACACGTGCAGCAACGTCGCTCTTTACCTGCTGCGCAATCGTTTTACCATCAATAAGTTTCGCAACCATCTACAGAAAATCCATCTTTTCACAAACGGGGGATGGCGCGTATTTTGTCAGAAGCGGCGCGTGCTGTCAGGCGTTGTATCGACATTAATTGCTGACGCTCAATCGTTTCCGTCCGTCATCGCCCTGAGAGGAGCCTCGACATACGTCGGATAAAGGGGAAGGACGCTGGCCTGTGAGATGCCACTCCGCCGTCTCGTGACAGATCCTGACGACCGGCGGTGGGGACACGTTCCATCGCCGCACGTGCTAACGTGGAAAGAGGCCGTCAAGAACGCCGCACGGAGGACGCTCGCTTGGGCGCCCTCCGTGCGGTGTCTGAGTAAATCATTGGTTTTATGCTAAAAAAAAGGCAGGAAAGCACATGACACAACAGGTTATTTTCCCCGCGAAAATCGTACGCGGGGCGGACGCCAGCCGTCAGCTGGGGGACATCTGCGCCGGGTTAGGGACGCGTGTATTGGTTGTCGGCGGTCATCAGGCATTGGCGGCGACGCAGGAGAAAATCCGCACCCAACTGACGCAGGCCGGTCTTACGTTAAGCGCTGTTGAGTGGTTCGGCGGGCATTGTAGCGACAAGCAGGTCGAACGACTGTGTGCCCGCGTGGCGGAAACCCATAGCGACGTTTTGTTGTCCGTGGGCGGCGGGAAGTCGCTGGATACCGGCAAGCGGGTGGCGCATCAGGCGGGGATCCCCATCGTGACGCTGCCGACTATCGCCGCCACCTGTGCGGCGGTCACCCCGCTTTCCGTTATCTACAAAGAGGACGGGCATTTTGTCGAGGTGTGTCATCTGCCGTTCGCGCCGAATGCGGTCATCATCGACAGCACGCTGTTGGCCGAGGCGCCGCTGCGCTGGCTCGCCGCAGGGCTGGGGGACACGCTGGCGAAGTGGTACGAGTTCCGGGCGATCGATACCGGGCGCAATCAAAGCGGTTTGGCCGCCTCTTCCCGCGCCCACGGCGCGATCTGCTTCCAACTGATCGAACGTTATGGCGCCGAGGCCTGCCGCGCGGTGGCGGAAGGACGCACTAATGAGGCGCTGGATCAGGTGTTGGATGCGATATTCCTATTCGCCGGATTGACCTCCATCATGGCCAGCGGCGCGCATGCCGCCGCGGCCCATGCGCTGTTTGAAGGCTTTACCGTGTGCGACAAGACCCGCGACTTCGGCCACGGCCTGCTGGTGGGATTCGGCAATCTGTGCCTGCTGGCGCTGGAGTCGCGCAGCGACGAAGAACTGCTGGATGCGCTGTCGCTGGCGCACGCCTGCGCCGTGCCGCTGACGTTGGCGGATATCAGCCCCGATCTGACCGATGCCGAGCTGCAAGCTATCTTGCAGGCGGCGGTTAAAACAACGGATATGGACGCGATGCCGTTTGCGGTGACGGACACGATGCTGCGGGAAGCGATTCGCCGCGTCGAGTCGCTGGCTGCCCGCTTCGCCCGTTAACAAGCCTGACGTAACCCGAGGCGGCGTGCATTGTTACGTCGCCGAAGCCAACAGAAGCCGTAGCAACTGCCAGGCGATAAACAGCATGTACACGCCGATCACACTGTCCAACACGCGCCAGGTGCTGTTCTTCTCAAACAGCCGCGCGCAGGCGGAGGCCAGGTAGCCGATGGCGTAAAACCAGATACCTGAGGCCAGCAGCGCGCCCAATAGATAAAACGTCTTGTGCTCATGGCTCAGCCTGGACGATAGGCCGCCGATGATGGCGATGGTATCCAGATACACGGAAGGATTGAGGAGACTGACCGCCAGACAGGCGGTGACAGCGGAAAGGCGGCTGGCACGCGCGGCGCCGGTCGCGCCAGGGCGCAGACTCTGGTTGCCGCGCCAGGCGCGGCGAAGCGCGCAGTAGCCGTAGTGAATCAAAAACAATACGCCTGCCAGCGTCAGGCATTTCAGCGCCCACGGGTGTTCGCTGAGCAGTTCGCCGACGCCAAACACGCCCGCGCTGATCAATAAAATGTCTAACATGAAGCAGAGGGTACAGACTAAAAAGACATGTTCCCGACGCACGCCCTGACGCAACACAAATGAATTCTGTGCGCCGATAGAGATCAGCAATCCGGCGCTGGTCATAAAGCCCGTCATTAATATGGTCGTAGACATACTCTTTAATTCGCTCTGGTTGGTTGGTGAAAAAGAATGAACGCGCGTCTTGGCGATAATCAAAAAGAAATAAACGGCTGGTGATGTCAGCATCGCTTAATAAAGGCAGCGCTTATTATCTCTGTTGTTGAAATATTCCATGTGTTGCGACGGATAAATAAATTCGCGTCAAATATAACAACGCCGAAAGGGTCATTGAATCGATGCCACTATCATCCCTTTCCGCGACTCATGAGGCCAATTAATAATAGTGATTGTCGATTAGCAAAAGCGATAAAGGCCGAAAAAACGGTCACTAGATTGTGATTCAGGCGCGATGCAAGAGGATTTATATGGACAAAGGTGAGATCTTTTCTCTAAATTTAAACATTAAAAACAATAAGATAGTATATTTTTCTTTATCCCTGCTTGCGGCGGTTTTGTGCCTTGGGCGTCACTCACGGCGAGCGGAGAGGTGACCCCACCCTAAACTCAGGCATACCTTCCACCACAATACGTCTTTGCGGCGAGATATTTGTCGATATTGTCGCTGCCTCGCTAAAATAGTCGTGCCGCCTAAAATAGAATGGTGTCTGGCGAGGTGGGGTAAATACATTCTCGCCGAATGACATTGAATAAAATATTCAGCCACCCTCGCTGAAGTTTGTTTTTCTCTGCGAATATTTTAATCGGCCTGGAGGCGCGTTGAGTTGGAACGTTCAGCGATAATTAGCATTATCGCATCGCAATGAGTTTGGGGTTTATTCCATTTTTCACCGCATGAAGAACATGATGGCCTGCTTCTCTACCGACGAGCGGAAATGTCCTCCTGCTACAGCCTGTCGATTTAACGCGGGCAGCACGAAATAAGGCGCGAAGCAAACAGGTTACTTCCGGCGTTGAGTGGTGATGCTGTGGGGGAGGGGCAACGCCTGTGTTCGGGGGCGCATTGATGACGCCGATGCTGTCATCCGTGGGGGAAGTCACTGTGCCTTAAAAGGGGGCGCGTCGATCATGCTGTTGCACCGCCGCTAAACGCCGAGTTCCAGAATACCTGTCTATCAATAAAACCTATTCCACCGTAATGACCTGTGGTTTGCGGCTAAAGCAGTACGGGGTAAGCGGTTTCTCATTATTAGAACGCGTATATCTAAAATCAGTAAGGTTACGCCGCCGGGGTTGGCTCCACTCTTGCAACTTCCTGTCGGAACGTAGGTGAGATTGTGGCGATTTAATTCTTTCATGAAGTGTATCGAATGGAGAATCCTATGACTTGTTCACTGACAAGCCAGATCAAACGCGGTGTTTTGTCTGCACTCCTCCTCGGCTGCGCATCATCCAGCTATGCGGGAAAACAGAATGACACGTTGGTTTACGCCTCCGACAACGAGGTGGAAAACGTCAGCCCTTATCATAACAACCTTCGTGAAGGCGTAATTCTGGCCCATCTGGTCTGGGATACCCTGATTTATCGCGATCCCAAAACCGGCGAATATAAACCTGAGCTGGCCTCGGACTGGACCTGGGAATCGCCCACCTCCCTGTTGATCCATCTGCGCAAAGGGATCACTTTCCACAACGGCGATCCGTTCACTGCCGAAGACGTGGCCTATACCTTCAACCATATCGCCGGTCCGGGGACGTCGTCGGTGATGCCGCAAAGCGTGGACTGGATCGACACCACTGAAAAGGTGGATGACTACACCGTCCGGCTGAAGCTAAAAAAACCGTTCCCCGCCGCGCTGGAATATCTCTCCGGCCCGACGCCTATCTACCCAGCAGCCTATTACCAAAAGGTGGAACTGGCCGGCTTCAGCAAAGCGCCGATCGGCACCGGCCCATACAAAATCACCAAAGTCACCCCGGCTCAGGGCGTGAGTATGGAAAAGAACCCCGATTACTTTGCGGATAGCCCGCAGGGACAACCAAAAATAGGCAAGCTGCAGTTTGTCGTCATCCGCGATCCGGAAACGCGACTGGCGCAGCTGATGACCGGTCAGGTGGACTGGATATGGCGCGTACCCGCCGACCAGATCACCTCGCTGGAGACCATGCCGAACCTCACCGTCAAAAGCGGTGAAACCATGCGTATCGGCTTTATGGCGCTGAACACCCACGCCAAGGGACCGGGCGGCGAGCCGTTCAAGGATCTGCGCGTGCGTCAGGCGGTGAACCACGCCATCAACCGCGAGGGCATCGTTAACAATCTGGTGCGCGGCGGCAGTCAGCCGGTGTATTCCGCCTGCTTCCGTACCCAAACCGCCTGCGACACCAGCAAGGTCATCAAATATGACTACAACCCGGAGAAGGCGAAGCAACTGCTGGCGGAAGCCGGTTATCCCAACGGTTTTGATACCGATATCTGGGCCTACCGCGAGCGCGATTACGCCGAGGCGATCATCGGCGATCTGCGCAAGGTCGGTATTCGCGCCCGTCTTCACTACGTTCAGTACACGGTGCTGGCGGCGGATCTGATCTCCGGTAAAGCGCCAATGGCGATCCGCACCTGGGGATCGTTCTCCATCAACGACGCCGCCGCATTCACCACGCCCTATTTCGGCGGCCGGGGCGATGATATCTGGAAAGATGCTGAGGTCACCGCCACGCTGGCGAAGGCGGATGAAACGCTCGACCCCAAACAGCGCAGCGCCCTGTACGCCGAAGCGCTGGGGCGGATCTCCTCGCAGGCTTATCTGGCGCCGATGTTCTCCTACTCCACCCACTATGCCTTTACCTCCGACCTGAACTTTGATGATTGGCCGGACGAGCTGCCGCGCTTCGCCATGGCCAGTTGGAAGTAAGACCTTGAACGAGCCGGAGGGCGCGCGACGGCTTCCGGCGATGGCCCGCAGAAGGAGTGATTAATGCTTATCTATATTTTGCGACGGCTGCTGGTGGCTCTGGCCGTGCTGTTCACGGTGGCCATCGTCAGCTTTTCGCTACTGCACCTATCGGGCGATCTGGCGGCCGCGATTGCGGGTCCGGACGCCTCCTCCGAGGTCATTGAAGGCATTCGCCGACAGTACGGGTTGGACCAGCCGCTGATGACCCAGTTCGGCCAGTGGATGTGGGCGGCGCTGCATCTGGATTTCGGCCGCTCGTTCTATTTCGAAAATACGGTGATGGAGCTGGTGGGTCAGCGTATGCCGATCACCCTAAAGCTGGGCGGCGTCTCGCTGCTGCTGGCGCTGGTGGTGGCGATCCCGCTCGGCGTGCTGGCGGCGGTGTTCCGCGATACCTGGATCGACCGGGGGTCCATGTTCATCGCCGTCATCGGGCAGGCAATGCCGAACTTCTGGTTCGCGCTGATCCTGATTCTGCTGTTCGCCGTCGGGCTGAAATGGCTGCCGGTGGCGGGCAACAGCAGCTGGCAAAATTTCGTCCTGCCCGCCGTCGCGTTGGGCTACTACGCCATGCCGTCGCTGATGCGACTGACGCGTTCCGGCATGCTGGACGTGCTGGGCGCGGACTATATTCGCACCGCTCGGGCTAAGGGACTCAGCGCGTTTCGGGTGATCGTCAAGCATGGCCTGCGCAACGCCATCATCCCGGTGGTGGCGCTGGCGACGGTGGAGCTGGGCTTTATGCTGGGCGGCTCGGTCGTGATCGAATCCGTGTTTGCGTTGCAGGGGCTGGGCCAGCTGGCCTGGGACTCGATCTCCCGCAACGACTTCCCGGTGGTGCAGGCCATCGTGCTGATTATCGCCGTGTTTTACATCGTATTGAGTTTTCTGGCGGATGTGCTCAATGCCGCGCTGGATCCTCGACTGCGGACGTAATAAGGAGCTTTCATGAAACCATCCTCACCGCTTTCTTCCGCCGTCATCGCGTCGACGGCGTCCGAGGCGGCCCTGCTGCCGGAGCCGGGCCCTGGGCGGCGCTGGCTGCGGCGGATGATGGGCCATCACAGTATGGCGATGGGCGTGGTCATCCTCGCCGTCATTATTGTGGCCGCGCTGCTGGCGCCGCTGATCAGCCCGCACGATCCCTATGCGCAGGACATCAGCCAGCGCCTGATCCCGCCGGTCTGGCACGAAAAGGGCGGCTGGGAGCATCTTCTCGGCACCGACAAACTGGGGCGTGATTACCTGAGCCGCCTGCTGTACGGCGCGCAGGTTTCGTTGCTGATCGGGCTGGTGTCCGTGTTGGTGGCCGGTTTTATCGGTATCACACTGGGCGTGACGGCGGGCTATTTCGGCGGCCGCGTTGATGCGGTGGTCAGCTATATCCTGACCGTGCGGCTCTCCATGCCGGTGATTCTGGTGGCGCTGGCGATGGCGTCGATGGTGGGCGGCTCCGTCAAAGTCGTGATCATGCTGCTGGGACTGCTGCTGTGGGACCGCTTCCTGATTGTCTCCCGCTCCGTCACCCGTCAATTGCGGGAAGCCGAGTTCGTCGCGGCGGCGAAGACGCTGGGCGCGTCATCGCTGTTCATCATGCTGCGCGAGATCCTGCCCAACCTGCTGGGGCCGCTGACGGTGGTTGCGACGCTGGAGATCGCCCACGCCATTCTGCTGGAGGCCACGCTGTCGTTTCTGGGGCTGGGCGTACAGCCGCCGATGCCGTCGTGGGGGCTGATGGTCGCCGAAGGCAAGGCGTACATGTTCTTTCAGCCGTGGGTCATTCTGATACCGGGCGTCATGCTGGCGGTACTGGTTCTGGGCATCAATCTGGTCGGAGATGGTCTGCGCGACATCACCGCGCTGGACGGACGGGGTTAAGGAGTCGGTGATGAGTGATGACATTTTGCTGGATGTGAAGAACCTGCGGGTCGATTTACCGACGCCGCGCGGCATGCTGCATGCGGTACGCGGCATCGACTTCTCCGTGCGCCGGGGCGAAATGCTGTGTCTGGTGGGCGAGTCGGGCTGCGGTAAATCGATGACGTCGCTGGCGCTGATGGATCTGCTGCCGCGCAAAGCGGTGCGCACGGCGGACCATATGCGTTTCAAAGGCCACGACCTGCAAGTGATGACGCCACGGCAGCGGGCCGCGATGCGCGGCGACGAGATGGCGATGATTTTTCAGGAGCCGATGACGTCGCTCAATCCCTCTTTCACGCTCGGCAATCAACTGTGTGAGACGCTGCTGGCGCACCGCAAGGTGTCGATGGCGACGGCGCGAGACCGGGCGGTGTGGCTAATGGAGCGCGTGGGCATTCCGATGGCGGCGGACCGGCTGAATCAATATCCCCATCAGCTGTCCGGCGGCCTGCGCCAGCGCATCATGATCGCGATGGCGCTGATGTGCGAGCCGGAACTGATCATTGCGGATGAACCCACCACGGCGCTGGACGTCACCATTCAGGCGCAAATCCTGCGGATGCTGCGCGAGCTGCAGCAGGAGTTCGGCACCGCGGTAATCTTCATCACCCACGATCTGGGCGTGGTGGCCCGTATCGCCGATCGCGTGTCGGTGATGTACGCCGGGCAGATCGTCGAAACCGCGCCCGTGATGCCGCTGTTTCACCAGCCGCAGCACCCTTATACTCGCGGGTTGCTCGACTGCATTCCGATACAAGGGAAGACGATGCCGGGGCAGCCGCTTCGCGCCATTCCCGGCGTGGTGCCGAGCCTGGTCGGGCCGCAGCTGGGTTGTGCTTTCTTTAATCGCTGTTCGCGCTGCACCGACGCCTGCCGCCGGGATATTCCGTATGTCGATGTCACCGACGGGCATGCGGTGCGCTGCGTTCAGGCCGAAAAAACCGTGGAGGCGATATGACGATGCAAGCAGGGGAAGGGCTGAGTGCGCCATCGCCGCCGCATATTCCCGGCAACGAGGATCTGGCGCTGGAACTGTGCGTGCTGAGCCGGGTCTTTCGTCTCAACCGCGGCCTGTTCACCAAAGCGGGGGAGATCCGCGCCGTGAACAATGTCTCGCTGCGCATCCGGCGCGGGGAAACGCTTGGGCTGGTCGGCGAGTCGGGCTGCGGCAAAAGCACGCTGGCCAAGATGCTGCTGGGCCTGCTGCCGCCGACCTCCGGCAACGTGTTGATCGAAGGACGGGAGATAGACGCGGGCGACCGTAAAGCGCTGGCGTCGCGTATCCAGCCCATCTTTCAGGACCCGTATTCGTCGCTGAATCCGCGCCGTACGGTGGCGGACATCGTGGAAGTGGCGCTGCGGCTACACAACATCGGGACGCCGGAGGAGCGCAGGACGCGGGTGAAAGAGATGCTGGACGTCGTGGGAATGCCTGCGCGGACACATCAGCAATATCCCGGTCAGCTATCCGGCGGTCAACGCCAGCGCGTGGCGATCGCCCGCGCGCTGATCATGCGGCCAGCCATTCTGATCTGCGACGAGCCGACCTCCGCGCTGGACGTTTCGGTGCAGGCGCAGATCCTCAATCTGCTGCTGGCGCTAAAACAGGAATTCGGGCTGACCTACCTGTTCATCAGCCACAACCTGTCCGTCGTGGAGCATCTGGTCGACCATGTCGCCGTGATGAAAAAGGGCACGATTGTAGAGCAGGGGACGCGTGAACAGATCTTTCGCTCGCCTCAGCATCCTTATACCAAAACGCTGCTGGCATCGGTGCTGACGCCGGAGCCGGGGTTGGGTATCCCGGATATCAGCCAGTTCGGCGAATAAGACCAACGAAACGACGCGCGACCGTCAGGGAGCCGGGTCGGGGCCTTGCTCTCCGGGCCGCCGCGTGCCGAATCACTATCATCGAAAGAGAGAGGACGGACAGACTATGACGCGTGAAGACACGATTCGAGCGGCGGAAGAGTACTTCGACAGCGGCGCATTCAGCGAGACGCTGGCGCGCCGGGTGGCCTATCGGACGGAGAGTCAGGACGAGGGCACCGGTGCGGTGCTGATGGCCTATCTGACGGAAGAGATGGTGCCGCGTTTGCAGGCCATCGGCTTCGACTGCCGGATTGTCGACAACCCGATCGCGGGGAAAACCCCCTTCCTGCTGGCGCGGCGGATGGAGGCGGACGCCCCGCTGACGGTGCTGACCTACGGTCACGGCGACGTGGTGCGGGGGTATGACGACCAGTGGCGCGGCGGCCTGTCGCCGTGGCGGCTGGTGCAGGAAGGCAATCGCTGGTACGGCCGGGGGACGGCGGATAACAAGGGTCAGCACACCATTAATCTGGCGGCGCTCGAGCAGGTGCTGAAGGGACGCGATGACCGGCTGGGCTACAACATCAAGCTGATTCTGGAGATGGGGGAAGAAGCCGGATCGCCGGGGCTGAACGACATCTGCGCGCAGTACCGCGACTGGCTGGCGGCCGATCTGTTCATCGCCTCGGACGGCCCGCGCATTTCCGCCGTGCGCCCCACGCTGTTTCTGGGATCGCGCGGCGTGTTCAACTTCGAGCTGAAGATCACGCCGCGCGAGGGCGGTCACCACTCCGGCAACTGGGGCGGGCTGCTGAGTAATCCGGGGATCCGTCTGGCGCACGCCATCGCCTGTCTGGTCGATGCGCGCGGACGAATTCTGGTGCCAGGGCTGCGTCCTCCGGCGGTGTCGGAGAGTTTGCGCCGGATACTGGCGGATATCGAGCTGGGCGGCGGACCGACCGATCCCGAGGTCGACCCGCTGTGGGGCGAGCCGGGGCTGACCTCGGCCGAGAAAGTGTATGGGTGGAATACGCTGGACGTGCTGGCCTATGTCACCGGCAATCCCGACAAACCGGCGCATGCCATTCCGCCGTTCGCCTCGGCGCATTGCCACATGCGCTACGTGGTCGGCAGCGACGTGGACAACTTCGCGCATCATCTGCGGCAGCATCTGGACGCCAATGGGTTTGCGGACGTCGAGATCGTCAACGCCGTGAGCTGTTATCAGGCCACGCGGCTCGATCCGAACGATCCGTGGGTGGCGTGGGGCGCGGCGTCGATCGCACGGACCTCCGGCAAAGCGCCCGCCGTGTTGCCCAACTTCGGCGGCGGACTGCCCAACGCCTGCTTCTCGGAAACGTTGGGTCTGCCGACGCTGTGGGTGCCGCACTCCTATCCGGCCTGCTCGCAGCATGCGCCCAACGAGCACATTCTGGCGGACATGACGCTGGAGGCGCTGCGGATCATGACCGGGCTGTTTTGGGATTTGGCCGAACAAGGGGCGGAGCGGCTGCGCTTACGCCAGCAGGCGGCTAGTACGTCAAACATCGTTTAGTCCAAAGGCTGTTCATTGGCCCGTGGATTTATCGCGCCTGCTTAGGTTATACGCCAGAGCGGGCGCGATACGTTGAGGGCAAAAACTGGGGTAAACTTTGGGCAATCCTCGGGATAAACGGAGCGAGCGATGCACAATAACGAAATTCGTTACTTCATGGCCGTGGCGAGCACCGGATCGCTGAGCGCCGCCAGCCAGCAGCTGTTCGTCGCGGTTTCCGCCATCAGCCGTCAGATCCAGCAGTTGGAACACCGATTGGGCGCGCCGCTGTTCGAACGCCATCCGCGCGGCATGGTGCTGAACGCGGCGGGCCAAATTCTGGAGCATCACGTGCGGCGCAGCATGGCGGATATGGAGCTGGCGGTCGCCGAAATTGAAGGGCTGAAATCGGTTCGGCAACCCCCCCTCCGGGTTGTTTGCACCGACGGTATTGCCTTTAATTTGATGCCGACATTGCTGGCGAAATTTCGTCTGGCGCACGCCTCGGTAAACTTCGTGCTGACGGTCGGCTCCACGCGGCAGGTGCCGGATCTGGTGCGCAACGGCGAATGCGATGTGGCGCTGAAATTCAGCCTGTCGCTGGAGCATGGCGTCGAGATCGTCGCCTCGTATCCCGCGCCGGTGCTGGTGATCATGCAGGACACCCATCCGCTGGCGCATGTTGGACTCAAGCTGGCCGACCTGAACGGCTACCCGGTCGCGCTGCCGGATCAAGCGGCGACCATTCGCCAACTGTTCGATCTCTCCTGTCGTATGAACGGCGTATTCATCGACCCGATACTGACCTGCAATCACTTTTCCACCCTCTATGACTTTGTGCTGAATACGCCGGAGGCGGTCGCCATCTGCAGCCACTTTTCGGTGCTGTACCGAGCGCGCCGCGATGGATTGCAAATGCGTTCGATTGACGGTGAACCGTTCAGTCAACGCACCATGCAGATCCAAACCGATGTCGCCAAACCGCGAACGGCGGCGCTAAACGCCTTCTGTGATTTTCTGAAACAGGAACTGACCGAGCAGGATGCGCGGATCCGCCGCGAGTATGCGATTTCCGCTCGCTGATAACGGAGCGGTGATCGCGCTGTGAGCGTGGTCTCACCATGTTAATCCCCTATGAAGGCGGCGGTTCAAATCCGGGTATGGACATCTTGGTCCTTGGGGGTGAATTTAATTTCTTTATTTTGTTTTTTATTGGCTTTTATTTTTGTTTTTCTGCGTATTTTGAAAATTTATAACAATAAATTTAGATTATTTTGCAATTTTAATCACCCCGCATTCGGGTAATATCTGACCCAAGGGTAAGCCTGTTTTTCGTGGCATCGTGACCCACTCGTGACTGCTATTTCCCTCTTTATCTGCCGGAGCCTGATGATGAATTTAGAAAAATTCCCGCGTTATCCGTTAACTTTCGGTCCGTCACCGATTACGCCGATGAAACGACTCAGCGAGTACCTGGGCGGCGACGTTGAAATCTATGCCAAGCGCGAAGATTGCAATAGCGGTCTGGCCTTCGGCGGCAATAAAACGCGCAAGCTGGAGTATCTGATCCCCGAGGCGTTGGAGCAGGGCTGCGATACGCTGGTTTCCATCGGCGGTATTCAGTCGAACCAGACGCGCCAGGTGGCGGCGGTTGCCGCGCATCTGGGGATGAAATGTATCCTGGTGCAGGAAAATTGGGTGAATTACACCGACGCCGTTTATGACCGCGTCGGGAATATCGAACTGTCTCGGATCATGGGCGCGGATGTGCGTCTGGATGCTGCGGGATTCGATATCGGCATCCGCCAAAGCTGGAAAGATGCGATGGACGAGGCAGCGAAGAACGGCGGAAAACCGTTCCCGATCCCTGCCGGTTGTTCTGAACATCCCTATGGCGGCCTCGGTTTTGTCGGTTTTGCGGAGGAAGTCCGTCAGCAGGAAAAAGAACTGGGATTTAAATTCGACTACATCGTGGTGTGTTCGGTCACCGGGAGTACGCAGGCCGGTATGGTGGTGGGCTTTGCGGCCGACGGCCGCGCGCGCAACGTCATCGGCATCGACGCCTCCGCCAAGCCGGAGCAGACTAAGGCGCAGATCCTGCGCATCGCTCAGAACACCGCCGATCTGGTCGAGCTGGGTCAGGCGATTACCGAAGACGATGTGGTGCTGGATACCCGCTACGGCGGCCCGGAATATGGTCTGCCCAACGAAGGCACGCTGGAAGCCATTCGCCTGTGCGGCCGTCTGGAAGGCGTATTGACCGACCCGGTCTATGAAGGCAAATCCATGCAGGGGATGATCGACAAGGTCCGCCGCGGCGAATTTCCGAAAGGCTCCAAAGTGCTGTATGCCCATCTGGGCGGCGCGCCGGCGCTGAGCGCCTACAGCTATATCTTCCGTAACGGCTGAGGATGAAAGCGACCGATTGCGTCACGATAGAGGCCCGCGTTAAGCGGGCTTTTTCATGTCTGGCAAACAGGAACAGGCCGGAGGAATAGGCCATCGACTAAACGCATCGTTAGAACGGTAGCTGAGTGGTGGACAACACTTGGCGCAGGCCGATGAAGGAACGAATCTGACGGACGCCCGGCAGGAACAGCAGCTGTTCGGCGTGCAGGCGGTTAAAACTCTGATTGTCCTTGGTGCGGATCATCAGCATATAGTCGAATTCGCCGGTGACGACGTGACACTCCATACAGCCGCTGATCTGCTGCACCGACGTTTCAAAATCCTTGAACGCGCCGGGGGTCGACCTGTCCAGCACGACGCCGATGATAACAACCATACCCGCATTCAACGCCTCAGGGTCGAGCAAGGCGACATAACCTTTAATCAGTCCCAGCTGTTTCAGCCGTTCCACGCGTCGTAAGGTAGCGGGAGGACTGAGATTCACGTTCTCGGCCAGCGCGACGTTGGAGATGGAACAGTCGGCCTGCAGCAGCCGCAGGATGGTCACATCGAAGCGATCCAACTCGTAGGTCTTGGTTTTGCTATCCGTATCACCGGGTGACGCATCGGATTTGAATTTCATAAGTTCCTCACAAAGGCCGTTGAAGCCGTATTGGCGCATGATTGCGCCAGTTACGCCATTTTCGGTGAATCGCTGCGCCCTATGGCGCCTGGTTCTATTTAAAACCCTAAAAAAAACGGTGGACAAGCAATATCGTCAAATCGAATAAATTACGGTGCGGGGAGGATTTTCAGAAGGAAAAGTAAAACGGCTCCCCGGCGAACCGGAGAGCCGTCACAATGCGACGCTGGACTGCATCAGCGCGGGACTAGAACTTTTCCCAGTTGCTGGCGGCAGGCGCATTCGTGCCCAGTTTTCTCGGCGCGATGGCAGGCGCAGCCTGAGCTGTTTTGCCCGGCGCGACGGCGTTGGTACGAGATTCGGACTCAGCCAGTTGGAAGATGGAAACCACTTCCGTTAGGCGACGAGCCTGATCTTCCAGTGACGACGACGCGGTTGTGGATTCTTCCACCAACGCGGCGTTCTGCTGCGTCACGCTGTCCATTTCGATGATGGCCTGACCCACCTGAGTAATGCCCTTGCTCTGCTCGTTCGAGGCGGAAGCAATTTCACCCATGATGTCGGTGACGTTGGTGATGGCTTTCACAATGTTGCCCATGGCATCGCCAGCCTGCGTAACCTGCTCAGAGCCGATTTTCACGTTGCTGACGGATTCACCGATCAGCCCTTCGATCTCTTTGGCCGCGTCGGCGCTGCGCTGCGCCAAGCTGCGTACTTCGCTGGCGACGACGGCAAAGCCGCGTCCCTGTTCACCGGCACGGGCGGCTTCCACCGCGGCGTTTAGCGCCAGAATGTTGGTCTGGAACGCGATGCTATTGATGACGTTGATGATATCCGCGATTTTCTGCGAACTGCCGCTGATGCTGTTCATCGTTTTGATGACGTCATTGACGACGTTTCCGCCTTCATTTGCCGTCTTCGAGGCGTTCTGAGCCAGTACGCTGGCCTGGTTCGCGTTCTCGGCGTTCTGTTTCACGACGGCGCTTAGCTCTTCCATGCTGGCTGCAGTTTGCTCCAGCGCAGAGGCCTGCTCTTCGGTACGTGAGGACAGGTCGGTGTTGCCGGCGGCAATTTCACCCGAGCTGCGGTAGATTTCGTCGGCGCTCAGGCGAATGTCGGATACGGTATTGACCCAGTTACCCTGCATCTGCTGAACATACGGGATCAGGTTGCCGACGCAGTTTTTACCGAAGTCTGCAATTTTGGTGTGCAGCTGACCGACGGCCAGAACCTGCAGGTGCTGTTTGATCTGATCAAGCGGGCGCACCACATATTTGGCCAGGTAGCGATCGGTGAGCAGCACGATAGCCAGTCCGATGGCCAGCGCCGCCATCAGAACGTATTCACACCATTTTACCCAATTGCCTATGCGGTCTTGAGCTTCGCCTTTCAGCGTGGCGATAACCGCATTGTACTGAGCAATGGCTTTGGTGAACTGCACGCGCAGCGGGGTGTATGTCTGTTGCGTAATCTGCTTGTAGGTGTCGATGCGATCGGCTTCCAGCGCGTCATACATCGGTACAACCGCTTCGCTGTACAGACGGTACGAGCTGTTATAGATGTCGTCGATCGTTGCCTTATTCACGTTAGCGTGATCGGTCACCTGAAACTGCGCCAGACCCGCTTTTAGCCGAGCGATTTCCGCCGCTGCCTGCTGCATTTCTGACGTAAACCCGGCAGGATTGTTATTCAGTTTTTGCTCCATGGCCCGGTCCAGGATGTTCTGGACCCGATAATACTGTCCGCTGGCGCCGTTGATGATATCGCCGTTGTTCTGCTGGACGTTGGTCAGTTCGATTTCTGAGGTGAGTTGCCCGAGCGAGTATAGCGCGAAGGCAGAGACGCCTCCCCATAATAAGGAAAACACGATGAGGATAAGCACCATCATGGTTCTGACTTTGATGTCACGAATAAAATTCATAGTCGTAGCCCTGGGATATTAGGATATGAGTTCTTGAATAACAGAACTGTTTTTCGCATCCATTCATAGGGACTCATCAGGAAAAGCATGCGAACCAGTTTTAATCCATCAATACTTCATTTCTTCGAAGCTGTTATCGGCAAACAGGTAATGGACTTCATCCTTTTTTTCGGGAATAAGGTAATTAAATGTCAATAAACGCCTCCGTATTTAATACATTTATACAGTGATGATGAGCAGGGAAACTATTATTCTGTTTAATAGAGTAGGACTTCTAATCTGATGGGCTAAAAATCAGCGGTGTTGTTTTTTATTACCATCCGTTACATTCAATGACTAAGTTTTATTAAGTGTGAAAAATGAGTCGAAGATAGGGCGAAGAGCGTGCTCCTTTTGTGGTTTTTTTATATATTATTAATAATAATGGTTATTTTTTTATTGCTTTTGAAGGGTAAGTCGTTGAACAAAACGAAGTAATTAATAAATCACGGTAATGTTTAGGGGGCTATCAAATTTAGAATATTTAAATGCAGGCTAATTATCAACCCCTTTTGGTCTGTTTTGAAAGTGAACTGATTTAAACAATGACTCAGTGAAAGGGAGAGGAAGGCAGAAAAAAATAATTTTTATGACGGTCATCGGATCGGCCATGTTGGCGGGATAATGTTAATTATTCATGAGCAAAGAGAGATTGATAAAAACAGTACAATTGATGTGGGTGTAAGAATGAATATTGCGGTTGTTTACCAAAAAATGGACAATATAAATGTCCATACATTTATTGAAGATTGTAAACAACTGAGGGATGCCATAAAAATATGATGAGCATGACAGAAAAAAAGTAAGGGTGATGCGTGATTAATTTTAACGTCATTTTGATAATGATAGCCATTCGTGTGGAATAACAATCGGCGGAATGAACGAATATTATGTTTTGCGTGATTGTAAAATAAATATCGTTCTTGTTATCTATAACAAAATAACACCCTCATCCTGAACCAAATATATTGTTGTCCCTGGATCTGATCAATGCGAGATACCTTTTTATGAAGACTCATCAGCGCATACCCTGCTGGTGAATAGTCCTCCTATGGATATAAGCCTTTATAAGGTTTATCAGCATTAAAAATGCGTCAAATTAACGAATTATCATATGGTAAGCGAGCATCATAAAGGCATGCTTATTTTTGTGTGGTCATCGCGGGGAAAGCATGCGTAAAAAGAATGTACAGAAAAGAAACCAGCGCTAGCTTTATAGGTTGCTGTCGCCGTTCCATGCGTTTGATAAATACCCTGTTTTCAGGTTTATTCATGGATAAATGATGTTGAAATCTTCATGTTATTGTTTATCTCTATGTTTTTAATATAAAAAATGGTTGTTCCTGGCGGTGGCGAGCAGCAGGTACAACTTAGCATTTTCATGATCGCAGCGGCAAAATAGAAAACCGCCAATGTGGTTAATATCCATGATTAATGGATGGTTATATTTAATGTTTTGAAATGCGCGAATACAAAAAGCGACAAGACTATTTTGGCGAATACGTTGAGGAAATAAATTGCGTGTTATTTATTCGTTGATAAAGACCCTGCTATTTATAATGTTTTTACATTAAACGTTTTTATTTAAACAGAGTGATAACATAACTGCAAATACAAAATAATTAAGACATTAAAAAAAAGTATTATGACATTAAAAAAACCACATAATAAAAGAATAATAATCGCAGGCAACTAAAACACGAACAATAAAAAACAGCCTGCCATTTACGAATTTAAGAATTTGCTAAAAATTTGTGAAAATTAGGTGGTATTTTAATGACAAACATTAACGACAGATTATTGCAGCCGTTCACGTTGCCTAATGGCGTTACCCTGGAAAACCGGGTCGTTATGGCGCCAATGACAACCTGCACCGGCTTTTTTGACGGTTCCGTCACCAGGGAACTGATTGAATACTATCAGGTGCGTTCCGGTAAAATCGGCGCGCTGATCGTCGAATGCTGCTTCATCGATGACCGTGGGCGGGCTTTCCCCGGCGCGATTGGTATTGATGACGACAACAAAATCGAAGGGTTGTCCAAAGTCGCCAGCGCGGTCAAAGCGCAGGGTTCTAAAGCTATCTTGCAGATCTACCACGGCGGCCGCATGGTCGACCCGAAACTCATCGGCGGCGAATCCCCGGTCGGGCCGAGCGCCGTTGCTGCACCTCGTCCCGGTGCGCCGACGCCTATAGAACTGACGGCGGATGAAGTCGAAGAGATGGTCGCCAAGTTTGGTCGCGCCATTCACCGCGCCATTCAGGCCGGCTTTGACGGCGTGGAAATTCACGGTGCCAACACCTATCTGATTCAGCAATTCTATTCTCCGCACTCCAACCGCCGTGAAGACAAATGGGGCGGCAGCCGCGACAACCGCACTCGCTTCCCGACGGCCGTGCTGGATATCGCACACCAGATGAAAGACAAGTATGCCGATCCGTCTTTCATCATCGGCTACCGTTTCTCGCCGGAAGAGCTGGAAGAGCCGGGTATCCGTTTCGATGACACGATGTATTTGCTCGAGAAGCTGGCCGAGCGCGGTCTGGACTACGTGCATTTTTCCATGGGCCACACGCTGCGTCCTTCTATCGTCGACACTGAGTCTGCCACCCCGCTGATTGAAAAATATGTCGCTATGCGTTCCGACACGCTGGCGCAGGTGCCGGTCGTGGGCGTGGGCGGTATCGTCAACAAGGCGGATGCCGACGTTGCGCTGGAGCACGGTTATGATCTGGTCGCTGTGGGGAAAGGCTGCATCGCCTACCCGGACTGGATGGACCGGATCACCGCACAGGAACATATCGATCTTTATATCGACAGCACCAAGCGTGAAGAACTGACCATTCCGGAACCACTGTGGCGCTTCTCGCTGGTGGAAAGCATGATCCGCGATATGAGCCTGAACGCGAAAAAGTTCAAAGTTGGTGTGTACCAGGAGAAAGTTCAGGACAACGATAAAGAACTCATCGTTAACGTCAGCCTGGAAAAAGATCACATCAAAGACATCGCGATGGCCAATACCGCCGGATGGGATGACGAGCTCATCAGCAGCTTTGAAATCATCAGAACCCGTATTCTTGATGCCAACAGTTCGCACGTCGACGCCGTGACCGGCGCTACCGAGCAGAGCGAAGCCATCAAAAAAGCGGTGACGAAGGCGATGACGAAGTCGTTTAAAGAAGCGATTATTGAAGAGGGCGGCAACCCGGACGAAGTTCAGCAGTACGACGTCGTGGTGGTCGGCAGCGGCGGCGCAGGTCTGGCGACGGCGATTCAGGCCGCCGATGACGGCGCCAAGGTGCTGATCGTCGAAAAAATGCCGGTGATTGGCGGGAATACGATCAAAGCCTCTGCGGGGATGAATGCCGCGGAAACCCGTTTCCAGAAAATCAAAGGTATCGTCGACGATAAAGCGCTGTTCTACAACGAAACGCTGAAAAGCGGCCAGAACAAGAACAACCCTGAACTGGTGAAATACTTCGTCGAACACGCTCACGAAGCCATCGACTGGCTGGCCGATCGCAACATCGAGCTGAGCGACCTGACGACCACCGGCGGCATGAGCGTCGACCGAACTCACCGTCCGGCCAGCGGCGCGGCGGTAGGCGGCTACCTGATCAGCGGACTGGTAAAAAACCTCAACCAGCGCAACATCGACGTGATGTTGGAAACGTCCGTCACCGAGATTTTACAGGAAGACGGCAAGGTTTCCGGCGTTCGCACTATCAACGACGAAAACGAAGAGCGCGTCATTCCGACGAAAACCATCATCATGGCGACCGGCGGATTCAGCGCCAACCCAGACCTGGTAGTGAAATACCGTCCGGACCTGAAAGGCTTCGTAACGACCAACCACAAGGGCGCCACCGGTAGCGGGATTACTTTGCTGGAAGCGCTGGGCGCGGATACCGTCGACATGGGTGAAATTCAGATCCACCCGACGGTGGAGCAGAATACGTCGTATCTGATCTCTGAATCCATTCGCGGCGGCGGGGCTATTCTGGTTTCCCAAAGTGGTCAGCGTTTCTTTAATGAATTGGAAACGCGAGACAAGGTGTCTGCGAGCATCATCAATCTGCCGGAAAAATATGCCTATATCGTTTTTGACGACCACGTCAAAGAGAAGAACATGGCGGTCGGCGAATATGTGGCTCAGGGGTTTGTCGAAGTCGAAGACTCTATCGTGGCGTTGGCAGACCGGTTGGAAATTGAACCCGCCGAGCTGACGAAAACCATCGAACGCTACAACACGTTCGTTGAAAAACAGCACGATGACGATTTCGGCAGAACGACCGCGTTGCGTAATCCGATCAACAAAGGACCGTTCTACGCCATCAAGATCGCCCCAGGCGTTCACCATACGATGGGCGGCGTGGTGGTCAACACGGCGACCGAGGTGCTGGATAACAATAAAGAGGTTATTCAGGGCGCCTACGCCGCGGGCGAAGTGGTCGGCGGTATTCACGGCGCCAACCGTATCGGGGGTAACGCCGTGGCTGATATCATCATCTTCGGTATTCAGGCCGGTAAACAAGCAGCGGCCTATGCAAAACGGTAACGCCGGGTCGTCGCGTTCGTAGTCTACAGGCGGGGTAACGTTGTCAACGTGGCCCCGCCAGCGTTTTAATAGCATCCATCATTAGCGATGTTTTTCCCCTCTAACCGCGACGGTGCTTTTATGACGACGTCTGAAGACAGCTCCTTTTCCTATGCCGCGACACTGATGGGCACGCGAATTTCCTTAACGCTTTTTTCTCTCAATGAGGATCTGGTTGTTCAGGCCTTCAAACGCATCAAACGCCTCGAAGATTTGCTTACGGTGAATCGCTCCCCGTCGGAAGTCATGAATATCAATCATGCGGCGGGTCAGCATCCGGTAGTGGTGAGCCCCATCGTCTATCAGCTGATTAAACGCGCCCGGCAGGTGAGCCTGCTGGACAATAGTCATTTCAATTTCACCATCGGGCCCGTCGTCAAACTGTGGAAAATCGGTTTTAGCGGCAATTCTGTGCCTGGCGCGGCGGACATTCAACAGCGGCTGGCGCTGACGGATCCGCGCCATGTGATCCTGAACGATGCAGATCGCTCCGTGTTCCTCAAGCAGCAAGGTATGGAGATCGATCTCGGCGCTATCGCCAAAGGTTATATCGCCGACGTCATCAAAGGCTTTCTGCGGCAAAACGGCGTTAAAAATGCATTATTGAATCTGGGCGGCAACGTGCAGGCGATGGGGCGATCGTTAAACGATCCTCAGGGGCGCTGGAGTATCGGCCTTAAAAAACCCTTCGCCGAGCAGGGCGAGTTGATCGGCGTGATAAAAGCAATCGATAAATCCGTCGTCACGTCCGGTACTTACGAGCGTTACTTCACCCTCAATGGCGAGCGATATCATCATATTTTGGATCCGAAATCGGGCTACCCGCTTAATAACGAATTGGACAGTGTCACCATCGTGTCGGACGAGTCCATTGATGGCGACATCTACACCACCCTGATGTATGGCATGGGGGTGAAAGCCGGGATCGCTTATCTCCAAGACTTCCCTGGTATTACCGCGATTTTCGTGACGAAAGAGAAACAGATCATTCTGTCGCCGAACCCCAATTACGAGTTCGAGCTACTCGATGAGCGCTATTCGGTCGTTGCGTGACGAAGCAGATATCATCGCGGTGATCGCTCATGCGGATATTCGTGCTGACCTTGAAAGCGTCTTCATGATTCGCCTTCGTATTTATAGGCTGGAACGTTTTAAGTGCATGCGGTGGGGGCGGGCTGGCGTGTGTGAGTTGCTCTATTGATTCGTCTCTCCCGTTTGGCTGAAATGGCCCCCTGATGCGGAGAAACAAAAAATCCCGACGTCCATGACTGGATATCGGGATCTTAGCGCAGGGAAGGGCGTTAGAAGTCGTAGCTCATGGACACCTTGAGCGTACGGGGTTCCCCTTCGAAGACATACACGCCGTAGTCCTCGACGCCAGACCAATACTTCTCATTGGTCACGTTGTTCAGCGCGACGCGCCAGACCATTTCGTTCTGATCATTATTCACGCGAGTACGGTAGCGCAGACCCAGATCCAACGTGGTGTAGCTGTCGAGCTTTTTGGTGTTCTCCGCGTTGGCGTACTGTGAACCCGAGTGGTTCAACTGCGCCGTCGCGGTCAGACCGTCCACCGGTTTGATGTCGTATTCCGCGCCCACCACGCCGTAAAAGCGCGGAACGCCGATGGCGTCGTTGCCGTCGTTGGCGCCGTTGGCGGTTTTGGTCAAGTCAGGGTCCAGCCAGACGGTGCTGGCGTTCAGACGCACGCCCAATACGGGTTCGCCAAAGACATTTAGCTCCAGCCCGCGGTTGCGCTGCTCGCCGTCGACGCTGTAGCGATTGCTGACGCTATCTAGAATGGCCGACGGTTTCTTGATTTCAAACAGCGACATCGAGCCGCCTACGCGCCCCATATCAACCTTGACGCCCACTTCATTTTGCTTCGAATGGATGATGCCGGTGCTTTGACCCGCATTAGCCGCCGTGCTCGGCGCGATGCTGCCCGGCTGCAGGCCTTCCGTATGGTTCGCGTACAGCGACAGCTGTTCCCACGGTTTGTAAACCACGCCGTAGGTCGGCATCCAGCGGCTTTCGGTAAAGCGAGAATCCGCCTCTTCCTCGCCGGTCACGTTACTGTAGTTACGCACCACCACTTTCTGATGACGCCCGGCCGCGGTGAACAGCAGTTGGTCATTCAACACGCCGAGCGTGTCGCTCAGCAGTACGCCCTGCATGCGGGAACGACTGGTGGTCAGCGGATCCGCATAATGGCCGCCCCAAAGGGCGTTGTCCGGTATGGCGACGTCGCTGTGGTGATAGATGTTGGTGGTCGGGTTATTGAACGACATGCCCCAGGCGGTCCGGGTACGCTTAGTCAGGGCAGAGTAGCCGACATTGACCTGTTGGGATACGAAACCCGTATCAAACTTGCCACGCAAGCCGGCCATGCCGCTGAAATTATCGACGATGTTATTGGTGTCGAGGCGGGAGGCGGTCGCATCGCCATTGTCGCTGGTCAAGGTGGGCGAAGAGTAGGTGCCCATTTCATTGGCATGCTGTCCGCCCAGCGCGACGTAGGTCGTCCAGCTATCGTTAAGATCGTATTCGGTGCGAGCCATACCGAACTTGTTAGAGATATCGCTATAAGCCCACTTCTGTGAATAGTTGCGGGTGTTGCTCGGTACGGCGGGAATGTTGTCCAGGCCGCTGATGTTGACGCCCATTTCGCTGCCGTGGAACGTTTTTTTCTGGTAGCCCACATCCAGTGACGTTCGGAAGCGGTCGCCGCGATAATCCAGCCCCAGAGAGGCCAGCGTGGTACGACGTTTATCGTCATCCACGGCCGCTTCCCCTTCTCGGTGAACCACGTTCATGCGTACACCAAACTGATTGTCGTCGCCGAAACGACGGCCCAGATCCAGACTGCCGCCTACCTGCGAAGACGACGTGTAATCGACGCCTACGCGGGTTGTCGGTGTGTCTTCCGCGCGTTTGGGTTCGAGGTTGATCATGCCGCCGACGGCGCTGGTGGCCGCGCCGTTCACCAGTGAATTAGCGCCTTTGAAGACTTCCACGCGGTCGAGCATCTGGGTATCCACCACCTGACGCGGCACCACGCCCGCCAGACCGCTCATCGTCATGTCGTCGCCGTCCAGCTTAAAACCGCGAATCCGATAAGTTTCCGCCACGTTGCCGTAGCCCTGAACCGCCTGCACGCCTGCATCGCTGTGTACCAGCTCGGCAATGGTTTTCGCCTGTTTGTCCTGCACCATTTTAGCGGTGTAACCCACCACGTTAAATGGCACATCCAAGGCCTTTTGTTCACCGAGCATCCCCAGACGCCCGCCGTTGGCGACCTGACCATCCAGATAGGCGGGAACCAGCGCATCGCCGCCGGACCGGAAGTTCTCCGTCTCGCTCGCCTGCACCACAATCGTATCTTTGGAATCGGTCTCGGCATCAGTATTGGCAGGCGTCGTTGCTGCTGCGGCAGCCGTCTGAGCGAGCGAGCCTGCCGCCAGAGCCAGCAACGTTTTACGTAAAGGCGTGGATGTGTTTTTGACGTTATACATAGTTCGCTTGACTATTTAAGAAGATTGACAGTGGCAAATCCCGTCTCCGGGGCGTTTTTATTGATTCAACGTTGCAGGCCGGGTTGCTCGTGACCTGAGGGTTGAGAAGCTTCAGCGATGTAGTCACCGGCAATGCCTTGAATATTCGGGCTATGAATAATCGTTAGCCGGGAGAGCGGCGTTCTGCTTGCCGCGCGGTTGGCGAAAGACAGGGATAAATAGCCGCAATTAAAAATAAGAACTATACGCATCCGCGTTACGCAATCAAGGGGTTTGTGGAAACCAGAGGGAAGCGGTCTGGGGATAGGTGATTAGTGGGCGGGGTTGGCTAACACCCCATTATAAGGGGTACGAATAAGGTAACGGGTTTGCAGGAGAAGAGGGGAAAGGTATTTTTGTCGGTGAACGGTTTTCTTTGGTTTTTTGTAGCGTTAAGGTTATAGGACGAAGTTTTGGTCCATTATGTGCAATTCTTGTAGAATAGAAATAGTTAATAATCAAACACAATTTAGGGTAGCAGAGTCATTTATTGCATTGGCTGCAAACAATATAAAACGGAGAATGCCATGTCTGGATTGCATGAATGGTTACAGGAAAAATCAGATAATAATAACTTCTTTCTTATCAAGAGATTATCAGCGAACGATACTGGCGCCACAGGCGGACATCAGGTTGGTCTCTATATACCATCTAATGTGGTAGGGACTCTCTTTCCATCGATAAACCATACGAATGAACTTAATCCTTCAGTAATGTTAACAGCGCATGTCTCGTCGCATGTTTGTCCGGATAGCCAGGCAAGAGCAATTTACTATAACAGCCGCTATTTTGGTAAAACTAGAAATGAAAAGCGGATCACACGCTGGGGCCGAGGAAGCCCTCTTCAGGATACTGAAAACACAGGGGCACTTACACTATTGGCGTTTGATTTTACACCTGAGAAGGACTGTGAATTCGTTGACATATGGGTCTGTATCAATGCTGACGAAGAAGATATTATCGAGTCAATGATCGGAGAAGTCTTGCCTGGAGTAGTACTTTTCGATGTCGGAGAAAAAATTTTCGGGGGCTTTGCGTTTACACCTAAAGAATTAAGACCTACGTTTAACATCCCCATCGAATGGAAAAATAATTTTCCTACCGGACGTGAAATTATTCGTTTTGCAGCTGAACATTATTCCGAAAGTTATGGGGAACCTGATAAAAAACTTATCGAGCGCAGACATATTGAGTATCAAATATTTCTACACATAGAGGAAATTCACGTACTGGATATTATCCGTAAAGGATTTGGTTCTGTTGGTGAATTCATCTCAATGGCTAACTCTGTCAGTAACAGAAGAAAGTCTCGTGCGGGAAAATCTCTGGAATTACACCTTGAACAGCTGTTTATTGAACATGGCCTGGCACAATTTTCCACTCAGGTTAAAACGGAAGGAAATAAAAAACCTGATTTTCTTTTTCCATCAGAATTGGCATACCGTGATACTAGGTTTCCTGACAATAAACTCCGAATGCTGGCGGTTAAAACAACATGTAAAGATCGTTGGCGTCAGATTCTAAATGAAGCAAACAGGATAAAAAACATTCATCTTTTCACTCTCCAGGAAGGTGTGTCTCTTGCTCAGTTTAGGGAAATGCGGCAAGAAGGGGTAACTCTGGTTGTCCCTTCATCACTTCATAAAAAATATCCTGAAGAGATCAGGGATAACATTATGACGCTTGGCGAGTTTATCGAGGAACTTTGTGAACTTTATGCTGATTGATTAAGCGTGGTTATCGATTTCTTCGGTGATTAAATAGTACAAGAGCATCTGGGCACCTAACGATTTCAAACTATCAGACTCAGTTACGTAGCCTGGTACATGTTAGTGGGTAGGCGGGATGCATTCAGGTAAAGATGGAAATTTTGGTTTGCCGGGGTGCAAGTTTTAGTCATGGTTCTTGTAGCCAATGTTTGTGCTAAGTAAGGGGTTTTCATTGATACTCAGCCGCAATGGTTTTATAGACGGATAAAAGTAATTATTAGTTATTATGTTACGGTAATTATCTGGTTTTTTGTACAGCTGAACTTTTTTCTGGGTTAATTTAGTGATAAAGTTACACTGAAACTTCCCATTTGATAGACGGCATTGAAATGAACGAGCTAGAGCTGATTGCACAAAAATTGATAGAGCAGAATGAGCAAGATCAGCTCAGGAAGAGAGAAGATGATAAATTATTAATCAGAAAACTTGTTGAAATTTATGATCAAAAGTATGTTGCAGAGGCACTTCGTGCTGTCAGCCACAGTGATTGGACCCGAGAAACACTTAACCGGTGGTTAAATGGAAAAATGGTACAAAAGGCACTAACAGAGTTGGAAGTACAGATGCTAAACAGCCTAATGCCTTCTCCACCAGATCACCATCCTCGTTACGGTTTTCGCTTTATCGATTTATTTGCGGGAATTGGCGGGATTAGGAAAGGATTTGAGGAAATAGGCGGGCAATGTGTGTTTACCAGTGAATGGAATAAAGATGCAGTTCGCACTTATAAGGCAAATTGGTATTGTGATCCGGAACATCACATATTCAACTCTGATATTAGAGAAATTACGTTAAGTAATGATCAATCCATTAGTGAAAAAAAAGCATACAAAAAAATCGAATGTGAAATTCCTGACCACGATGTATTGCTTGCGGGTTTTCCGTGTCAGCCATTTTCTCTAGCTGGCGTATCCAAGAAAAACTCATTGGGCCGTGCTCATGGTTTCGAATGCGAAACTCAGGGGACTTTGTTTTTTGATGTTGCTCGTATTATTGCAGCTAAAAAACCGGCCATTTTTTTACTGGAAAATGTGAAAAACCTAAAAAGTCATGATAAAGGAAAAACTTTTCGGGTGATTATGCAAACGCTGGACGAACTTGGATACGCGGTTGCTGATTCTGAACACATGGGGTCAGATGACCCTAAAATTATTGATGGTAAAAATTTCTTGCCGCAGCATCGTGAACGTATTGTTTTGGTAGGATTCCGGCGTGAACTTAATATTCATAAAGGGTTTACTCTGAAAAATATTCATCAGTTCTTTCCGGAGAAACGATTGACTCTCAAAGAGCTACTTGACGATAGAGTTGATAGCAAATATGTACTTACCCCTGCTCTCTGGAAATATTTATATAACTACGCGAAAAAGCATCAGGCAAAAGGGAATGGTTTTGGGTTTGGTCTTGTATCGCCAAGAAATCCGGATAGTGTTACCCGGACTTTGTCGGCTAGATACCATAAAGATGGTTCCGAAATACTAATTGATCGCGGATGGGATAAGGAACTAGGAGAACGAGATTTTGATAACGAAGAGAATCAGAAAAACAGACCTAGAAGGTTGACGCCTCGGGAATGTGCTCGTTTGATGGGGTTTGAGTCGCCAAACGGCACGTCTTTCCGTATCCCGGTATCTGATACTCAAGCATATCGGCAGTTTGGAAATTCGGTGGTTGTCCCAGTTTTTGCTGCCGTAGCAAAAATGTTGATACCTTATATTAACAAGGCAGTTGAGCTAAAAAATAACAAAAAGGTCGCATAAAGTCTGACTATGGCTGATGTTCATAACCCATCTGTTCGCAGCAAAAATATGAAAGCGATCCGTAATCATGACACAGCCATCGAGATTAAGCTGGCAACGATTCTTGATAATTTAGGATTTGAGTTTCGTACACAGGTGAAAGATTTGTCCGGAAATCCTGACTTTGTTATTGATCAATATAGAAAAATAATTTTTACTCATGGATGCTTCTGGCACCGGCATGAGTGTTATCTTTTCAAAGTTCCAGCGACACGCACCGAATTTTGGATAGAAAAAATTGGGCGGAATGTAGCACGGGATAAAAATATCTGCGAAAAGCTCAAAAATGATGGCTGGCACATAATGATCATCTGGGAATGTGCCATAAAAGGTCGACACAGACTTTCTGTTCAGGAGCTATCAGAAAGAGTTGAGGAGTGGGTTTGCGCAGGAAGCGATTCTGTGGAAATTGATACTAAAGGGATACACGGTAGACATATTTAGATTATTTATGATTGTTTTTTAATCGCTATTATCGATGTGTTTTTACCAAAAAAATTAAATAGTAAATAATACTAAAACGGTAAATTATCAGTGGAATATTTATAAAAAATTATCAGAATTAATATATAAAATATTGGTAGATGTTTCGATAATGAATAAAATATTTTTAATTAAATACTCAATTTGTCAAACAATGAATTTAAATAAGTGACAAATATTACTCATGGGTATGTTATTTGTCAATGTTGAGGGACAATGTTATTAACATAACATCCTTAATCTTGTCTGAAGGAGTGCAGGAGGCCTTCGGTAACCTTTAGGCAAGAAGAGTTATGTAAACGACTCATTGATTTGGTCTTCATCGGAATAGATTCAATTTATTTAATGAAATATATAAATAGATTATAGTTTGATCTAAAAATGACTTTTGCTGAATACGGTGGTTATAGAAGGACTATAAATGGTACGCCCTACAGGATTCGAACCTGTGACCTACGGCTTAGAAGGCCGTTGCTCTATCCAACTGAGCTAAGGGCGCCTTGGGAAGAGAGATTGCGGTGTGCCGCAACCAATAACAAGTGGGCTGGATTATACCCACCCCCCCCGGTGAGTCAACGACTTGACGGCCGATTTTGACCAGACGGCGATTCCCTGTACAGCCAGGCGCGGTTATCGCTTTCTGCGGCTCAATAGCGCTATTTTTTCGAGCCTCATCGCGAAAAGCTTTTTTTCGTTTCATCGTAAACCTTTGCTAGCGCGATGAGATGCGCAATTACGGTCTCCTCTGATTGGAACTTTGCCATACTTTTGTACTATTGAATTACACTCTAGCCAGCCTGGTATGGGTGTGTGAATATCCTCTGTCTCTGATGAATCTGGGAACCTTTCGCTATATGCCGACTTTATTTTCCGTAATGATGCGTGTTTTTTTGTGGGCGATTTTGGTCTTGCCGCTGGGATATGGCGTGGCGGCAGAGACGGCATCTCAATCTGCACAGGAAAATGGAGAGTCCAACGTCAATGTCGATGCTGAATTGGTACAGCTACAAAAGCAGTTGGACAGCATCAAGCAGCAGGTGTCGGGGGTTAACAGCGACAGCAAGTTCGGCGATCTGAACGATCAAACCCAGCAGCTCATTAGCAAGGCGGACGAACTCTCGGCGATTGTGACGCCGCTTCGTTCGCAGATGCAGTCGCAGCTTAATGTGCTGGGACCAGAGCCCGAGTCAGGTTCTGCACTCAATGAAACCAATGAGGTGACGCGTAAGCGCAACAGCCTCAACCAGAAAAAAGTCAATCTGGATGCTCAGTTAGTACAGATACAGGCGCTGCATGCCAGCACAGCCAATCTCTCGGCGCAAATCGTCAACTTGCGGCGCAATGCATTAAAAACACAGCTCGCTCTCGACTCAGGCAGCCTTTTTGGTACGCGATTCTGGTCACCAGTTGTTAACCCTCAGCCGGAGGACGTAAGCCGGTTCTCTTCGTTTTCTCAGCAGGTGGCGAGTGCCTTTACCGGCGCATGGAGCGCAGACTGGCGTTGGGGGTCTGCGCTACTGCTGCTGATTGCGCTTGCGTTGGTGGCGGTTGGGGGCAAATACCTGGAGAAATATTTGGCCTGGCTGGGGATTCACAAGCTACCGGAAGGGCGGCTGCGGCGCAGCTTCCTCGCGACAGCGACCGTCATGTCCACCGTGCTGACGATAGGGATTGCCGCAAATCTGGTCGACTATACTTTTACTCGTCATGGCATCGCCTCTGAGCGCATCGCCTCTTTTATGGATACGCTGGTACGCCTGACGGTGTTCTGCGCCATGATTGCCGGTTTGGGGAGAGCTTTCCTGTCTAACCAACGGCCTTCGTGGCGGCTGCCTGCCATCTCTAATCCGGTAGCGAAGGCCATGACGCCGTTTCCGGTGATCGCCGCGTTAATTATTCTAATCTTCGGGATCGTCGAGCAGGTGACCATCACGATGGGGACCACGGTCGCTGTTACTATTGTGGTTAACGGGCTGGCGACGCTATTCCTGGCATTGACGACGGGCATGGTTGCGCTGAGAAGCAATCAGATACGTCGTCAGATGGTGGCAACCGGGGAGCAACCGGAAGCACGTTCCACGCTTTCGGGGATCATTCATCTGGCGGTTTTGCTGACGACCTTTGCCGTGCTGGTTTCGCTGGTCACCGGCTATATCTCCCTTGCGCGTTTTTTGATTTACGAGTTAGTGTGGATAGCGATCGTCTTCTCCTGCCTCTATCTATTTTCCACGCTGGTGTCCGATATGTGTGAAAGCGTGTTTTCACCGAATAACCTCAGCGGTCAGCGCATCAAAAGTTCTCTCAATCTTGATGACCGTCACCTGTCGCAGGCCACGGCACTACTCTCTGCCGCAGGTAAGGTCTTCCTGATTTTAATGGCCGCGGTCGCGCTGCTGAATGGAACGTTTGGTACTACTACGCCGCTGGAGCTGATGCAAAAAGCGCTGGACATCTGGGGTGGGAAAGGGCTGGAAAATCTGCGTATCGTTCCTGCAAGACTGGTGGACGCGCTGATTTTTCTGGCGATAGCCCTGTACGCCATGCGTTCTTCACGGCGCTGGCTGGAAAATGATTTTTTGCCGAAAACGACGCTGGATCGCGGGATACGGGCGTCGATGGTCACGATGTTCAGCAACGTCGGCTACATCATCATCATTCTGCTGACGCTGGCTACGCTCGGCATTCAGTGGAACAAGCTGGCGTGGATTGTTAGCGCGCTGTCGGTGGGTATCGGCTTCGGTCTGCAGGAAATAGTGAAAAACTTTATCTCGGGAGTGATTTTGCTGACGGAGCGTCCGGTGAAAGTGGGCGATCTGGTTAATATCAGCGGAGTTGAAGGCGATATCCGACGTATTAATGTGCGTGCGACGGAAATTCAGCTCAGCGACCTATCGACGGTCATTGTACCCAACTCGCAGTTTATCTCGCAGAACGTGCGCAATATCACGATGGGCAACGCGTTCGGCGTGGCGACGCTGGCGTTGTCTTTCCCGCTGGACACCGACCCCCATGAGGCCAGAACGATTCTGTTGGACTCCTATACCGAGCACGAAGGGATTTTGACGAGTCCCGCGCCTTCCGTCACGTTCAGTCAGTTAAGTGCCAATGGCATGGTGCTCAGCGTAACAGGATACGTCAGCAGTCCTCGTCTGGTGGCGAGTGTGAAAAGCGACCTGTTGTTCGAGATAATTAAACGGCTGCGTGCCGCGAGCATTCCGCTGGCGGTTCCTCAGCGCATGGTATTGGAAAATGCGCAGAACACATCAACCGTAGTCCCGCCTCTTTTGGGCGATAACGCGTCGCGCTCCTGAAGGGGCTTGCAGGCTAAAATTCGTTTGGGAATGCGGTAGGGAACAAAAGTCACGAGCCGTTGGATATAGCGATGAAATGAAAAAACTGGCGGGTTTCCTCCAAATAGAGGGCAATGTGCTGATGCAAGGTTTGTCGATTGCGGCTGTTGGCCGGTGGTTAGGGTTGTCTGAAACGAGTGAGCCGACAGATGCTACGTCATAGGGTCATCTGTCGGCTTCAAGATGATATCTCGTACAAGCTGCTTTTACCGCGTCTGCTGTTTAACCATTTCGATATAGATGTCGCGCAGGCGACGCGTAATGGGGCCCGGTTTACCGTCGCCGATGGTGCGGTCATCAAGCGTAACCACCGGCAGAACGAAGGTGGTGGCGGAGCTAATGAAAACCTCTTTGGCGTGATAGGCTTCTTCCGGCGTGAACAGCCGTTCTTCCAGTCGAATGCCGTCCTGCTCCGCCAACTGCAAGATAGCCTTGCGGGTGATGCCGTGCAGGATGTCGTTGCTGAGAGGGCGGGTCACCACCGTATTATCGTGCAGTACGATGTAGCAGTTGCAGGAACTCCCTTCCGTTACAAAGCCGTTTTCCACCATAAAGGCGTCTTCCGCGTTGTGTGCGTGGGCAAACTCTTTCGCAAGACAGGCCGCCAGCAGGCTCACGGTTTTGATATCGCGGCGGTGCCAGCGAATGTCCGGGCAGGTCACAACTCTCAGCCCGCGCTCCGCCGCCGGGTTTTCCAGCACCGGCCGAGCCTGGGTAAACAGGACCAGCGTCGATTTCACGTCGGCGCCGGGGAAGTGAAAATCACGGTCGCCCGCGTTGCCGCGCGTCAACTGCAGGTAGATAGCACCCTCCTGCATCCGATTTTTTTCGATTAACGCATGATGAATATTTTTTAGCTCTTCAACGCTGACCGGCAGCGTCAGCGACAGCTCCCGGCAAGAGCGCTGCAGGCGGGTCATATGACCGTCGAACTCGGCTGGTTTGCCGTTGACTACGGCGGTCACTTCATAGACGGCATCCGCGAACAGAAAACCGCGGTCGAATATGGAAACAGATGCTTCCTGTTCCTGCACATAGCGGCCGTCAACATAAACAAGACGTTGCATTACAACACTCCTCTAACTCGTTATTTGGCGCAGCGTATGCGTTATCCCCATAGTGCCGCTCTGGGTGGTGCGATGATACTGCCATCATACTGCAGACCATTATCGCGATCGCGTTGCAACAACAGTGGGCCGTCCAGGTCGACCACCTGAACGCCTTGCGCCACAAAGGTTGCCGGCGCCATCGACAGCGACGTGCCGACCATGCAGCCGACCATGATCTGCAAGCCCGCCTTTTCGGCCTCGGCGCGCAGGCGCATGGCCTCGGTCAGACCGCCGGTTTTATCCAGCTTGATATTAATCATGTCGTAACAGCCGGCGATGTCGGTCAGCGAATCACAGTCATGACAGGACTCGTCGGCGCAGATGGGAATGGGGTGCGGCAACACTTTCAGTTCGCTGTCTTGTCCGGCTGGCAGAGGCTGCTCAATCATCGTCACGCCCAGCGCCGCCAGCTCGGGCACCAGTTTTAGATACAGTTCGGCGTTCCAGCCCTCGTTGGCGTCGACGATCAGGCGTGCGGCGGGCGCACCTGCACGCACGGCAGCAACTCTCGCTAAGTCGTCTTTATCCGCCAGCTTTAGCTTCAGCAAGGGTCTGGCGGATTGTCGCTGGGCCGATTTACGCATGTTATCCGGCGTATCTAACGACAAGGTATAGGCGGTTTCGAGCACATTGGGTGCTGACAACGGCAGCCTTTGCCAAATTCGCTGTCCGGACTGTTTACACGCCAAATCCCAAAAGGCGCAGTCGACTGCGTTACGCGCCGCGCCGGAGGGCAGACGGCGTTGGAGTGCTATACGATCCAGCCCGTTGCGGAGATCGTCCTCGAGTGAGCGGATCTGCGCCATTACGCTATCAATGGACTCGCCGTAGCGCGCATAGGGAACGCACTCGCCATAGCCTGTCGCGCCACCGGCGCTCAGCGCCACCACGACCACATCGGCCTGAGTTTTGCTGCCGCGCGAAATGGTGAAGGTGTTTTGCAGCGGCCAGCTTTCATGAGAGACGTGAAGTTCTGTCATAGGTCTGCCAACTGGTCAACGATGCGTCCAACACCTTGACGGAAGGGATCGACTACCGGCAGGCCGAATTTGCTTTCCGTCTCGGTAATGAATTTTTGCGCGGTGGCTTCATCTAACGCCGAGGTATTGACGGAGATGCCGACGAAACGCGCATTGGGATTGGTGAGATGCGCCATAGACAGGTTCAGCGCCATACAGGTGGCGAGATCCGGGATGGGGTAGTCGACGCCGCGCATGGTCTTACGTGTCGGTTCGTGGCACAGCACCAGCGCATCTGGCTGAGCGCCGTGAATGATGCCGGTGGTCACGCCCGCAAAGGAAGGATGAAACAGCGAGCCTTGACCTTCGATCACATCCCAGTGGTCGGCGTCATTGGCTGGAGCAAGCACCTCGACGGCACCGGCGGTAAAGTCTGACACTACTGCGTCGATGCTGACGCCTGAGCCGCTAATCAGAATACCGGTCTGTCCGGTCGCCCGAAAGGTCGCCTTCTCACCGCGCGCAAGCAGCTCTTTCTCAATCGCCAAGGCGGTATACATCTTGCCGCAGGAGCAGTCGGTGCCGACCGGAAGCAGTCGTTTGCCGGTACGTTTGCGACCGTTGGCGACAGGAAAGGTTTGTGTGGGATGACGGACGTCGAAAAGGTGGCGTCCCAGTTTGGCGGCCAGCGCGCTGAGTTCGGGGACGTCGGCAAGACGATTGTGCAGCCCGGCGGCCAGGTCCATGCCGCTTTCCAGCGCCTCGCTTAATACGGTGATCCACGCGTCAGAAATGATCCCGCCCCGGTTGGCGACGCCAATCACCAGCGTTTGTGCTCCGGCGGCGCGGGCCGTTGCAATGTCCATATCGGGCAGTTGGCAGTCGGCGTGACAGCCTTCCATGCGATACTGGCCTACACAATATTCGGGATGCCATTGCTTGATGCCGATGGCCACTTTGGCGGCCAGCTGATCGTGCGCATCACCCAGAAATAACAGATAAGGCTTTTTGATATCCATCATACATCCTCGAATTAGATTTCGGCGTAAGTCATTAACAATGTGTCAGGTTTTTTAGGGGCGAAAAGATGTGTCTGTGCAACCGATAATAATGATAGTTATATTGTTGTCAATGTAGGTGGTCATTCAGTTTTTATGCCTGCCAGATTGGAATTTGTTGGGTTTTAAATTTCAATATTGCGTACTTTTTTGGAATTTAATATCGATAAAATTTTATATTTGGAATTGTCGTTTTTTTAATAAAAAAAACAGGCGGTATTTTTATTATTTATTTTTTAATTCATTGATTTTTTTAGGTTTTTAATTTTCATCGTTTTAATTGCTCTCTTTTGGTGAGAATGATTTATAACTGGGCCCCAAAATAATGCGCCGCCACCTGTTATTTGGTCATCGTGAAGGCAATCACTCATGTCGACGCTACCGCTTTCTTTAATACCTTTCTACGAATTCTTCGGAAATAAATATCAATAAAACGAAGTGAGGAATCCACTGACTTTGTTCCGCTGGCGAGTGGGATAGCCGTCATTCACCGTTTCGCTTGCGAGTGGATAAGGCGTTAATTTTTTAAGCCGAGCTTATCGACAGCGCCTGGAATCTGGGGTAGCTTGAGGGCTGACTCGTTTGCGGGTCAATGCGTCGCTCGGACGGTCCGGGCGCTTACGTGACAACGAGGTATTTATGGCTGATAGCAACTCCCCGCGCCGTTTTTCGCGCATCGATCGTCTTCCCCCTTATGTCTTCAATATCACCGCTGAATTGAAAATGGCAGCGCGTCGCCGCGGCGAAGACATCATCGATTTCAGTATGGGCAATCCGGATGGTCCCACGCCGCCACATATCGTTGAAAAACTCTGCACGGTCGCCCAGCGTGAAGATACACACGGCTATTCGACGTCTCGCGGCATCCCGCGTCTGCGCAGAGCAATATCGCGCTGGTATGCCAATCGCTATCAGGTTGACATCGATCCGGACAGCGAAGCCATCGTCACTATCGGCTCCAAAGAGGGGCTGGCGCATCTGATGTTGGCGACGCTGGATCATGGCGACACGGTGCTGGTGCCGAACCCCAGCTATCCCATCCATATTTACGGTGCGGTGATCGCTGGCGCGCAGGTTCGCTCGGTGCCGCTGGTGGACGGCGTCGACTTCTTCAACGAGCTGGAACGCGCCATCCGCGAAAGTATTCCTAAACCCAAAATGATGATTCTGGGGTTCCCATCTAACCCGACGGCACAGTGCGTCGAGCTGGATTTCTTCGAGCGGGTCGTCGCGCTGGCGAAGCAATATGACATACTGGTCGTGCACGATCTGGCCTATGCCGATATCGTGTACGACGGCTGGCAGGCGCCTTCCATTATGCAGGTGTCCGGCGCCAAGGATATCGCAGTCGAGTTTTTTACCCTGTCAAAAAGCTATAACATGGCCGGATGGCGGATTGGTTTTATGGTAGGAAATCCTGAGCTGGTCAATGCGCTGGCCAGGATCAAAAGCTATCACGATTACGGCACTTTCACGCCGCTGCAGGTTGCCGCTATTGCGGCGCTGGAAGGCGACCAGCAGTGCGTGCGTGATATCGCGGAGCAGTACCGTCAGCGCCGCAACGTGCTGGTGCGCGGGCTCCACGAAGCAGGCTGGAGGGTCGACGAGCCGAAAGCGTCGATGTACGTGTGGGCGAAAATACCGGAAGCATACGCGCACTTAGGTTCGCTTGAGTTTGCCAAACGACTGCTGGCGGAAGCCAAAGTATGCGTATCGCCGGGGATTGGTTTTGGCGACTACGGTGACACTCACGTTCGTTTCGCACTCATTGAAAATCAGGATCGTATTCGTCAGGCGGTCAGGGGCATCAAGTCCATGTTCCGCACGGACGGCATCCTGCCTGCGCCGCAGAAAAAACACGGGCACAGCGCCTAGCATTTAGTTTCATCGGAAAAGCCAGGCTTCCGTCGTTCGTCTCAACGATAAACGACGGCGGCTCGGGCTTTTCCTACGGATGTTTCATCATAAGGACGAATCAAGTCATGCGCTTATCTTCGCTTCACATCATCGGTTTTACCTTCTGCTGCCTGATCATCGCCGGTTGCCAATCGTCTTCTCCTTCCCGTTCTGCGAGCGCAAGAGCGACCCAGGATGAGCAGATCAACCAGCTCGCGTCGTTGGTGGCGGCCGGAAAATATCTGCGCACGCAGTGTAATCGCAGCGATTTACCGGATGACAATACGCTCATGCGCGGCGCGCTGCGTCAGGGGGAAAAGAAGGGGTGGGATGTCAATGGGTTTCAAATGCTGCCGCCGCTGAGCGACACGCTCTATGAAGGGTTGTTGAAAGACGGTACGCCGAAAGATCAGCAGTGTTCTGCGTTTAATCTATCCGTTTATCCGTTCCTCAGCACTATTCGCGGTTAAGGTAATGGCGATTTTTTCTCAGAATATTCTGGTTTTCCACCCGGCCAGTCTTCCAACGCATCCAGAATAAAAGGGTCGCCATTGACGCTGAACACGGTGACATCCTGCTGAATTTGTTCGATCACTACGCTGCTAAACGGGCTATCTCCTTCGCGATAACGTTGATCGTTCAGCGTGATGCTGCGCCGCTCAGGTTCCGACGTAAACACGTGCGCGCTGTAGGTGAAAGCGGGCAGCTCGCCGCTGCCTGACGAAGGGGCCGACGGCGTGGGCGCGGTCCTGGCGGCGGGCAATGTCGACGCATGGTGGGGATGCATAACGACGGCGTGGGATGGCGGGGGGGTTATCTGGCGAAATTCCTGCCAGCGCTGATGCCCTAACCATCCCAACGCGAACAGCAGCAGGGCGTAGAGAACCAGCAGATAGCCGGGAATGACATAGCCTCGGTTCACCGGGTGCGATGAGGTTACTTCCTGTGTGCTGTCCACATTCTTTCCTTAAATATCATGTAATAACTTCCTTTCTGGCTTGCTTTGGGCGTGCCGGGATTTTTTGACTGACGGATTTGCGCGGAGGCTCGCATCTCGGCGATAAAATCCGGATATCGCGAGGGGGAATGCTAAGAGGGGCGTTCCTTAACTCGGCCGTTTGTGGCATCATATACCCGTTTTTTTCTTGGGGGAATGGATAGCCCGAGGGGAGACGACAGGGCCTAAGCGGCTTTGATGGATGAGCAGGGCTTCGCTGCCAAGGCATAGGGATTGTGTTTCTCATGGATAAAGTAACATTGCCATCGTTGACGCCACGGACGCTCAAACGGGGCCTGGTGGCGCTATTTGTGCTGTTGAGCATTCTGCAGATGGCATCGCTGTTTAAACACCGTGACCCGGCACCGCTGCCGGATGTCGCGCGACCGTCGACACTTCTGTCACCTTCCTCCCCCGACATACCGAACGACTTCTCTCTGTTTGGCGTTGCACCCGAAGAAGCCGATGCTTCCGCTCGGAAAGCTGAGCGTCCTGATGCGCTGCCGCTGACTTCACTGCGTCTAGCGTTGACGGGCGTATTGCTTAGCGAGGATGCCGCGCATTCCATCGCCATCTTCAGCAAAGATAACCAACAGTTCAGCTGTAGCACTAACGAGTCACTGCCCTACGACGACGCCAAGCTGGTGGAGATCCACGCCGACAGCGTGACTCTGCTCTATCAGGGCCGTCACGAGGTTCTGCGATTGTACGAACAACCCGGCGGCGAAGAGACGCAGACCGACACGGCCGCCTTACAGCAGCTCCAGCCTCGGCCCTCATCTCCGATTAGCGACTACCTTGAGCTCTCGCCGCTGATCAACGACAACAAATTGAGTGGATACCGCATCTCGCCGGGTCGGCATCCCGACATCTTTTACCGGGTGGGGCTGCAGGAGCGGGATGTGATCATCGCTTTGAACGGGCTGGACTTGCGCGATGAAGCGCAGGCGAAAACCGCTATGGAGCGGATACCGGAAATTCACACATTTACCCTGACCGTCGAACGGGAAGGGCAACAACAAGATATCTACATGGAAATTGGGGGCGAAGAGTAACGTGCGGAGCAAAGGAGTGATCAAGCGATGGGTGCGGGCGGCAATCGGCTCGCTGCTGTTAGCGTCGTGCTGGTGCTGGAGTGCTGAATTCTCGGCCAGCTTCAAAGGCACTGACATTCAGGAATTCATCAACACCGTCAGTAAAAACCTCAATAAAACCGTCATTATCGATCCCAGCGTGCGCGGCACCATTACCGTGCGCAGCTACGATATGATGAACGAACAGCAGTATTACCAGTTCTTCCTCAGCGTGCTGGATGTCTATGGTTTTTCCGTCGTTCCGCAGGATAACGGCGTGCTGAAGGTTGTGCGGGCCAAAGATGCGAAAACCTCTGCCATCCCGCTGGCCAGCGATGAGCAACCGGGCCATGGCGATGAAATCGTGACGCGGGTTGTGGCGCTCAATAATGTCGCCGCGCGTGACCTCGCACCGCTGTTGCGCCAGTTGAATGATAGCGCCGGGGCCGGAAGCGTGGTGCATTATGAACCGTCTAACACCCTGTTGATGACCGGCCGCGCGGCGGTGGTCAAGCATATGCTGGAGATCATTGCGCGGGTTGAGAAGATCGGTGGTCGGGATATGGTTACGGTTCCGCTCAACTTCGCGTCGGCGGACGATATGGTCAAGCTGGTGAACAATCTCAATAAAACCGATGAGAAAAACGCGCTGCCGAGCAGTATGTTGGCCAATGTGGTAGCGGACAGCCGGACCAATTCCGTCATCGTCAGCGGGGAAGAGAAGTCGCGTCAGCGCGCGGTACAGATGATCCGTCAGCTCGACCGTAAGCAGGTGGTGCAGGGCGGCACCAAGGTCATTTACCTCAAATACGCCAAGGCGGTGGAACTGCTGGAAGTGCTGGCGGGAAGCGGTACCAGCGGCAGCCGTAATAGCTCAAACACGCCCAGCACGTCGCACAGTACCCAGAACAGCGGCGGCAGCAGTTCATCCTCGTCGTCGTCCTCCTCCAATAGCGAAGACAGCGCTTCGTCGAACAGCAGTAGTCTCGGCTTTGGTTCGGCGTTCAGCTCCAGCGGCAGCTCCGGCGGCAAGACGATCATGATTCAGGGGAAAGAGGTCACAATCCGCGCGCACGACCAGACCAACGCGCTGATTATCACCGCGCCGCCCGACATCATGAGCGATTTGGAACAGGTCATCGACCAGTTGGATATCCGTCGTCCTCAGGTGCTGGTGGAGGCGATCATCGCCGAAGTGCAGGATGCGGACGGGTTAAATCTCGGCATCCAGTGGGCCAACAAACGGGCGGGTATGACGCAGTTCACCAGCACGGGGATGCCGATTTCCACGGCGATGGTCGGCTCCGATCAGTATCGCGCCGACGGCACGCTGACCAGCAGTTACTCCAGCGTGCTCAGCAGCTTCAGCGGGATTGCCGCCGGGTTTTATCAGGGAAATTGGTCGATGCTGCTGACGGCGCTGTCCAGCAACTCCAAAAATGACGTGCTGGCGACGCCCAGCATCGTCACGCTGGACAACATGGAAGCCACCTTTAACGTTGGGCAGGAAGTGCCGGTACTGTCAGGCTCCCAAACCACCTCGGCGGACAACATTTTCACTACCGTGGAGCGTAAAACCGTCGGCATCAAGCTGAAGGTTAAACCGCAGATCAACGAAGGGGATTCCGTGCTGCTGCAGATTGCGCAGGAGGTGTCCAGCGTGGCGGACTCCTCGTCGAGCAGCACCAGCAGTTTGGGCGCAACGTTCAACACCCGCACCGTCAACAACGCCGTGCTGGTCGGAAGCGGCGAAACCGTGGTGGTCGGCGGCCTGCTTGACAAGACCACGCTGGAGACCGACAGCAAAGTGCCGTTCCTCGGGGACATCCCGGTGATCGGCAATCTGTTCCGTTCCAAAAGCCGTCAGATGACCAAGCGTAATCTCATGCTGTTTCTTCGTCCGACCATTATTCGCGACGGTATGCAGTATCAGACGGCGACAATCAACAAATACCGCGCCTTCAACGATGAACAGCAGCAGCAGCGCGGCGCGACGCGCGCCAGCGGCGCAGTGCTGGATAACGACACGCTGCGTCTGCCCGCCGGTGGAGACACGATGGTGTTCCGCCAAGTGCAGGCGGCCATCTCGTCGTTCTATGCCCGGGAGGGGCGATGAGCGTGCAGGACATTGTGGCCTCAGGGGGGCATCCGGTCCTGCCGTTCGCCTACGCCCGTACCCATAAAATAGTGCTGTTGCAGGAAGAGAGCGGTCAGGCCTCGGCGCAGGTTTTTTGCGTGGCTGAAACGCAGCCCGGCGCTTTTTTAGAAGCCCGGCGCGTGGCGGGCGTTTCGTTAAGCGTGAGCCGCCTCAGCGAATCGGAGTTTGAACGGGCGCTGGTGCAGCACTATCAGCGTGACTCCGCCGCCGCGCAGCAGCTGATGGAAGATATTGGCAACGATATTGACTTCTATACGCTGGCCGAAGATCTGCCGGACAGCGACGACCTGCTGGATGCGGACGACGACGCGCCGATTATCCGCCTGATCAATGCCATGCTGACGGAGGCGATCAAGCACAAAGCTTCCGACATCCATATCGAAACCTATGAGCGTAACCTGCTGATCCGCTTCCGTATCGACGGCGTGCTGAGGGAAATCCTGCGTCCTCCGCGTCAACTGGCGCCGCTGTTGGTCTCCCGTATCAAAGTCATGGCGAAGCTGGATATTGCTGAAAAACGCGTGCCTCAGGATGGGCGCATGGTGCTGCGTATCGGCGGCCGCGCCATCGACGTGCGTGTTTCGACGTTGCCCTCCAACTACGGTGAACGCGTGGTGCTGCGCTTGCTGGATAAAGACAGCGTGCGGCTGGATCTGGCCGCGTTGGGCATGAGCGCCGCGCATCAGCGTGAGGTAGACGAGCTGATCCACCGTCCGCACGGCATCATTCTGGTCACCGGGCCGACCGGCTCGGGGAAAAGCACCACGCTGTATGCGGCACTGAGCCGCCTCAATGCCGCCGAACGCAACATCATGACGGTGGAAGATCCTATCGAGTATGAGCTGGACGGGATCGCCCAGACGCAGGTGAACACCAAGGTTGGCATGACGTTCGCGCGCGGGCTGCGCGCCATCCTTCGCCAGGACCCGGACGTCGTGCTGGTGGGGGAAATCCGCGATGGCGAAACGGCGCAGATCGCCGTACAAGCCTCGCTGACCGGGCACCTGGTCCTGTCGACGCTGCACACCAACAGCGCGCTGGGCGCGCTCTCCCGCCTGACGGACATGGGCGTGGAGCCGTTTCTGTTATCGACTTCTCTGCTCGGCGTACTGGCGCAGCGGCTGGTGCGTACCCTGTGTCAGGACTGTCGCCAGCCCTATTCGGTCAGTGCGGAACAGGCGCAACTGATGGGCATCCCGTCCGGTACTCGGCTGTATCGCGCCGGGGGCTGTCCGGCCTGTAACGAGACGGGTTATCGCGGACGGACTTCGATTCACGAACTGCTGCCCATCAATGACGACGTTCGAACGGCCATTCACCAGCGGGAAGGGGAGCAGCAAATTGCTCAACGGCTGGGTGAACGTTGGGGATCGCTGCGGCAGAGCGGCTTGCAACAGGTCATCGCCGGCAACACCACCTGGGATGAGGTGGTGCGTGTGACAAGGGCGGAATGAGATGGCGCTGTTTCACTATCAGGCGCTGAACGCGCAGGGAAAACGCAGCCGCGGCGTTCAGGAGGCCGACTCGGCGCGTCAGGCCAGACAACTGCTGCGAGAGAAAGGGCTGGTGGCGTTGACGTTGGAACCTCAGCGCGACGCGGGCTCGTCTCGCGACGCCGGGTTGTTTACGTTACGGCGATCTCAACGCATCGGGGCCGGCGATCTGGCGCTATTGACGCGACAGCTGGCGACGCTGGTCGCTGCGGCGCTGCCGCTGGAAGAAGCGCTGGCGGCGGTGGCGGAGCAGAGCGAAAAAGCCGCGCTGCGAGCGCTGATGCCGGCCGTGCGGGCCAAAGTTGTCGAAGGACATTCGCTGGCGGAGGCGCTCGGCAGCTTTCCTGGTAGCTTCGAACGGTTGTATTGCGCGATGGTCGCGGCGGGCGAAGCCTCCGGCCATCTGGATATCGTCCTCAACCGGCTGGCGGACTACACCGAGCAGCGCCAGCAAATGCGCAGCCGTATTCAACAGGCGATGATCTATCCCTGCGTTCTGACGCTGGTCGCCATCGCGGTAGTGTGCATCTTGCTCTCCGCCGTGGTGCCCAAAGTCGTGGACCAGTTCGTCCATATGAAGCAGGCGCTGCCTTTTTCCACGCGGCTGCTGATGGGGACCAGCGACGCGGTGCGTATCGGCGGACCGTGGATGCTGCTGCTGCTGGCGTTGGTGATGATGGTTGGCCGCTGGCTGCTGAGACAGGAAAAATATCGGCTGTCTTTCCACCGGCTTCTGCTGCGGCTGCCGGTGGTTGGGCGCGTACTGCGCGGGCTCAACACCGCACGCTATGCTCGCACGCTCAGCATCCTGAACGCCAGCGCCGTGCCGTTGTTGCAGGCGATGCGCATCAGCGGCGACGTGCTGAGCAATGACGAGGCTCGTCAACGGCTCGCGCAGGCGGCGGAGGCGGTACGCGAAGGCGTCAGCCTGCATCAGGCGTTACAGCAGACGTCGCTGTTTCCCCCGATGATGCGCCACATGATCTCCAGCGGCGAACGCAGCGGCGATCTCGACGCCATGCTGGCGCGTGCGGCGGACAATCAGGATCGCGAATTCAGCGCTCAGGTCACGTTGGCGCTGGGCCTCTTCGAACCACTGCTGGTCGTCACGATGGCGGGCGTGGTGCTCTTCATCGTGCTGGCCATTCTCCAGCCGATTCTGCAACTGAACACTCTCATGAGTACGTAATTTTGAATAACGTCAAAGGAAACAACAAAATGGAACAACGTCAGCGGGGATTCACCCTGTTAGAAATCATGGTGGTGATCGTTATTCTCGGCGTGCTGGCCAGCCTGGTGGTACCGAATCTGATGGGCAACAAAGAGAAGGCCGACCGGCAGAAAGCCGTCAGCGATATCGTGGCGCTGGAGAGCGCGCTGGATATGTACAAGCTGGACAACAGCCGCTATCCCACCACGGAGCAAGGGCTGTCCGCGCTGGTGAAAAAGCCGAGCACTCAGCCGGAACCGCGCAACTACGCGCAGGATGGCTATATTCGTCGTCTGCCGCAAGACCCGTGGGGCGCCGACTATCAGCTGCTGAGTCCCGGAAACCACGGCCGCATCGACGTGTTCTCTTACGGTCCGGACGGCATGCCGGACAGTGAAGACGACATCGGCAATTGGAATATCGGCAACGGGGCGCACAGCGCGAATCCGTGATGCGTCAGCGCGGTTTTACCCTGCTGGAAATGATGCTGGTGGTGCTGCTGGCCGGCGTTGCGGCCACGCTGGTGATGATGGCGTTTCCACAGCAAAAGCCGAGGGATGCGCAGTGGCAGATGGCGCGCTTTCGAGCGCAGCTCGAGCACGCGGTGGCCGACAGTCAGCAGAACGATCGCGTACTGGGATTTTATCTCGCGCCGCGCAGCTGGCAGTTGGCGGTGCTGGAGCCGACTGACGCGTCTGCGCCGCAGGCGTATCGGTGGCAGTCTTATTCCCCGCTCATCACGTTGCCTGCCGATATCCGACTGGCTTTTACCGCGCAGTGGAAGGACGGCGAGGTAGATCCGGGCGTGACCGCAACACAGGCGTCGCCGACTCTGCTGATCCTGCCGGGAGGCGAAATCACGCCATTCCGCCTCGAGTTTCAGCAAAGCGAGAGGGACAACGCCTGGCTGGAAGTTGACGCCAATGGGGCGATCCTCAGCGCTTCTCCGGAGGACAATGCGCGATGAAGCAACGGGGGATGACGCTGCTGGAAGTGCTGGTCGCCCTGGTGGTGTTCGCACTGGCGGGGCTGGCGATATTGAAAACCACCGCGCAGCAGGCCAGTACGCTGGGGCGGCTGGAAGAGAAAACCTTCGCCGTTTGGATCGCCGAAAATCAGCTGACGGCGCTGCGGCTGGAAAAACAGTGGCCGTCCCCCTCATGGACCGACGGCAGCGTGATGTTCGCGGACTCGACGTGGTACTGGCGCTATCGGGGGGTTGATATGGGTAGTGACAGCGTGCGCGCGGTGGAGGTTGAGGTGCGTCACGGCAGTCATGACGGCACGCCAGCGGCGATATTACGCAGCGATATACCGCAGGCGGGAGAGGAAGACGGTGATGGGAATTAATGCCTCGCGAGGATTCACGCTGCTGGAGATGATGCTGGCGCTGGTGGTATTTGCCGCGCTGAGTCTCAGTGTCTCCTCGGTCCTGAACGGGGTAATGCGTCAGGACGAACTGTCGACGCGTAAAAGCGCCCGACTCGACGAGTTACAGCGCGCCTTTACGCTGATGGAGCGCGATTTCACCCAAATCACCCCGCGACGCAGCAAAGCCGCCGAGCCTGGGTTGCTCGCCCAACGTTACGGCATGGAAAGCGAAGATGGCGCCGCCAGTTTCGTGCGCAGCGGCTGGCTAAATCCACTCGGTATTCTGCCCCGTTCCGAGCTACAGCGAGTGGGATACCGTCTGCGTCATGGCACGCTGGAGCGTCTGTTTTTCGACTCTCCGCAGCCCTTGCCCAAGCAGGAGATGGCGATCCGTCCGCTGCTGACTCAGGTCAACGGTTTTACGCTGAGCTTCTTCTCCAAGGGCGGCTGGCAGGATCATTGGGACGATCCCGATCGGCTGCCGGAAGGCATCTCCGTCACGGTCAATCTGCGCGACTACGGCGATATCACGCGCCTGTTCCTTCTACCGCAGCAGGAAGACCCGGAGGCGAAAGCGAACGTCCGGGAGTTGGAAGAAAACGGGAGCGGTCAGTCTGACGATACCGATTTAGACGCGGCTTCGTCCTCATCCGGCGACGGCGCAGCGGAGGACAGCCTGTGAAGCGACAACGGGGAATGGCGCTGCTGGTCGTGCTGCTGATGCTGGCGCTCATGGTCATTGTGGCGACGTCGGTCGCGGAGCACACCGGCACGGCCTACCAGCGCACCGACAGTCTGTTGACCCGAACGCAGGCCCGTTGGTATGCGCTGGGCGCGGAGGCACTGATGGGCAGCGTGCTGCTGCGAGAGGGGCAAAACTCGCCGAAAATTACCCTCATCGGACAGCCGTGGTCGCGTGCCGATAGGCAATGGCTGGACGACGGCCGGGAAATGGTCGGCCAGATTCACGACGGCGCGACCTGTTTAAATTTGAACGCCCTGCAGCCGCGGCCAAAAAACGCGCGAACGACAGGCTCGATCTCGACGGCGAAGGCGTCCGAAAAAACGCCTTATGCCGCGCAGGTTTTCAGGCAATTAATGGTGGTTCTCGGCGAGAAGGGCGAGCGGGCCGATGCGGTCACCGCCGCGGTTCGAGACTGGCTGGACGAAGACCGCGAGCCGCGCGCGCGCGGGGCCGAAGAAGACGCCTACGCGCGCTATCTGCCGGCGAATCAGCCGATGGCGGATGTCTCGGAGCTGCGGGCGATCGGCGGGGTGGATGCGGATCTCTATCGACGACTGTTGCCCTACGTGTGTGTGCTTCCGGTAGATAAATTCACTGTTAATATCAATACATTGACGCCACAACAGGCGCCGCTGCTGTCCGCCCTGCTGATGGGTAAATTGAGCCTGGAGGAGGCAGGGCGTGTACTGGCGCTGCGCCCCGCGAAAGGTTGGCAGAACGTCGATGCCTTTATCGGCCTGCCTCAGTTGCCGGAATCCGGCAAAAGCAACATTCGTCAGGCGTTGGCGGTCAAAAGCGACTGGTTTTTCGGCGACGTCCGCATTCAGGGAGAAGAGGGCGCGTTCTATCAGCGCAGCCTGTTTCATCGCCACAAGCGGCGCATTGATGTCATACAACGGCAGTACGGGGGATACAGGACAATGAACCGATGAGTAACAGGACGCCAGCAGGCGGGATCCGGCAACTGACCCTGCGCCTCAGCGCAGAGGACGACCAACAGGTCGAGTGGCTGATCGCCGCCTCTTCGCCTTTTGGCCCCCTGACGCAGGGCGTCGGGACGTGGGATGCATTGCGCGCTGAACTGGTGCGCTATCCGGTGAGTTCCACCCGGGTCTTGGCGCCCGCCACGACGATGGCATTTCACACGGTGACGCTACCGCGCCGCACGCAGCGCCATTGGCGGCAGGCCATTCCGTTTATGCTGGAAGAGCAACTGGCGTCGGATATCGAACAGCTGCATTTCGCGGTCGTCGCCCGGCAGGCAGAGCGCTTCACGGTGGCGGTAATGCATAAATCGCTGATGGCGCGCTGGACGGCGCAGTGCCAGTCCATTGGCGTCCACATCGACGCCCTTATGCCGGACGTGTTGGCGTTGCCGTTGGCGGAAGAGGGCTGGAGCGCGGTGCTTCATCACCGGACTTGGCTGTTCAGAACGGCGGCCGGCACGGGGATGGCGGCGGAAGAGGGGTGGTATCAAATGCTGCTGGAAAGTGCTGACGTTTTACCCGCCATTCATAGCTACAGTCCACTCCCGGCAGGCGTGGAAAACTGGCGGGCGTTGCCGGAGGCGTCTCTGATGACGCTGGCGGCCAACGCCCCCGTCACGCCGGGCGTGGATCTTCGTCAGGGCGACTTCGCCGTCGGAGAGCCGTGGCGCAATGCCATCGCCCCCTGGCGCGGCGTGATCGCCCCCTGGCGCGGCGTGATCGCCGCCGCCGGACTCTATCTGCTGACGCTGATGGGCGGCAGCCTATGGGAACACTATCAGCTTTATCGGCAGGCCGCCGTCTGGCGGGAAGAGAGCGTCCGGATCTACCGGGAGCTATTCCCTGACGACAAGCATGTCGTTAATCCGCGCGCCCAGATGCAGCAGCACCTCCAGGCTGCCGGAAGCGGCAATCCGGCGGCGTCTCTGACGGCGCACGTGGGGCGTTTGCAACAGCTGGCGGCCAAGCATGACGGACTGCAATTGGTCACGCTGGGGTACGATCGTCGCCGGGGCGAGCTGCGGCTGCAGTTACGCGCGGCCTCATTTGTACAAATGGAGCAATTTCGTCAGCAGGCATCCGCCTACTACGACATCCCACCGGGAGAAATGAAGCAAGAGCGGGATCACACGGAAGGACAATTAGTGCTAAGGAGCAGGCTATGAACATGATGACATTACAGCAGCGATGGCTGGGAATGCAGCAGCGAGAGCGCCTGTTATTGGCGATAGCCGCCGGGCTGGTTTTGGTTTGGCTGATTTACAGCCTGCTGTGGCAGCCCTGGCATCAGCAGGAGCTGCGCTGGCGTCAGGCCGCCGAGCGCGAGCGGCAGGCGGTTATGTGGATGCGCCAGCAAGCATCCCGGCTGCCGCCGCCCGGCTCGCCGCCTCTCGAAGTCGAAGGGCGTGATGTCAATCTGACGGAGCTGATCCCCCAAAGCGCCGCTCACCGCGGTATTACCATTCAGCGGCTTCAACCGCAGGATGAACGTATCATGCTGACGCTGTCCCCCTGTGATTTCGCCACCTTGATGCGCTGGCTGGCGGAGCTGGAACGGAAAAACGGCGTGGTGACGCAGGAGCTGGAGGTGGCCGCGCAACTGGACCATTCGGGCATCGTCGCCGTCAACAAGCTGTCGATGGAGCGGTTGCCTTAACGCTTAATCCCCCTGAAAAAAAGGAATCACGCCCATGGAGTTGGCTGCGTTTGCCGGAACATTTCCGCTGCTTTGGCTGGCGGCGCTGGTGCTGCTGGGTCTTATTGTCGGCAGCTTTTTGAATGTAGTGGTCCATCGCCTGCCGGTGATGCTGGTGCGCCGCTGGCGGCAAGAGGCCAGCCGAACGCTGGACATGGACGAGCCGGAGCCCGGTGAGCGTTACGATCTCTGCTGGCCGCCGTCATCTTGTCCACGTTGTCGCCAGCCGCTGCGCATCAGAGACAACATACCGTTGCTGAGCTGGCTGTGGCTGCGCGGACGCTCGCACTGTTGCGGGCAGTCGATTTCCTGGCGCTATCCGCTGATGGAGTTGATGTGTGGTTTACTGTTTCTGCTGGCGGGTCTGCTGTGGCCGCCGGGAGAGGCGCTGTTGGGCAGTCTGGTGCTATTCAGCGTTTTGCTGACGTTGGCGATGGTGGATATCCATACCCGTCTGTTGCCGGATGTGCTGACGCTGCCCCTCGTGTGGGCCGGCCTGTTGTTCAATGTCGACGGGACGTATGTGCCGCTGCCGCAGGCGGTGGTGGGAGCGGTAGCGGGATACGTGTCTCTGTGGCTGATTTACTGGGTGTTTCGCTGGTTTTACGGCAAGGAGGCGCTCGGCTACGGAGACTTCAAGCTGCTGGCGGCGCTGGGGGCGTGGCTGGGATGGGCTATCTTGCCGAATCTGGTGTTGATCGCTTCGCTGGCCGGACTGGCGCTGACGCTGTTATGGCGGTTGATCCGCGGCGGCAGTTTGCAGGCCTCACTGGCCTTCGGCCCGTGGCTGGCGCTGGCCGGCACCATTGGCCTGGTCTTGAACGCAGTAGGATAGCGCGGGGACGTCGGCACCAGGCTGGGGGAGTCCCCATCGTGCCGAGGGGCGAGTCGCCAGCCTGTCGAGGGTGCTGCAAGGGATGATTTTTACCCGGCGAGGACAGTGTGGTTCGGTCACGTGGCCGAATCAGTTCACCATCAGCATAAATATTCCAATCCATAGAACCAAAGTAAACAAAACCGCAATAAAGAAGTACTTCACTGATTATTCTCTCCAGCAACCACCGTGTCGCGATGATGATTGCATCGTTATGATGAGGGTATCACTATGATACGTATGACTTGTCCATGATGCAGAGAAACGGTCGCGCCCGGTGAGCCAGGCTGAGGCGCTTTCTGGTCGGCGTTGACGGCACGGTTCCGGGCCGTATTTTACCGGCGCCCAATCTACGCTGGGTATGGGGATGAATTCAAGAGGTATCCTCGGCCGAATGCGTAAATCGAGTGCGATCGCACGGATCTTTGCCACTGGGTCGTCTGCGCGTTTATTCTGTATGTGGGTTGACGAGATACCGGATACAGGAAAAACCAATGCAAACGCCTTCTATTTTTTCGCAATTATGCGCACGTCTCGACCAGGGGCAGGCGCGCTACCGGGTGGTCGAACATGCTCGCGCCGGACGCTCGGAAGAGGTCGCCGCCCAGCGTGGCACGGCCTTGGGACAGGGCGCTAAAGCGCTGGTATGCCACGTTAAGGGCAACGGTTTACGCCAGCATGTTCTGGCGGTGCTGCCCGCCGATTGTCAGGCGGACTTGCAGCGACTGGCTCAGGGATTGGGCGGAACCCGCGCTTCGCTGGCCAGTCCGGCGGAAGTGGAGATACTGACGCGCTGCGTATTCGGCGCCATTCCGCCGTTCAGCTTCCATTCCGATCTGCTGCTGGTGGCCGATCCGCTCCTGTTTTCCCGTTTTGATGAACTGGCGTTTAACGCCGGATCTCTGGAGCGTTCGCTGATAGTGAACACGCAGGATTACCGGCGCATCGCCCAGCCGCGCGAGCTGGAATTTATTCGGTTGTAGCCCGCTGTGCCGCGTAAAAGCGCTCACTTCAGCCTCTGTCAGATCGCCCGACGCCGTGTGACGGAGCGCAAAATTTGATGCGGAGAACCCCGATACAAATGCAAATCGCCATGATAGGCTGTTAACTTAAGCTATATTGTTATCAATTTGTAAAATGTGGAGCCTTCGCGCGCACCGGACAACGATGGCGTGTCAACAGGGGGGCAGGGCCTGCCCTGAGCCAATGTCGCTCCATCCAGGCAGTAAACGAACTGGGAGAAAGAGAGTCTGATGCAGACGACAGAGTTAGATCTGCGGCTGGCGGAAATCGACCAACGCATAAAGATGGTGCTGGTGCCGGGATTACGCGACAGTGACGAAGAACACTGGCAAAGCTATTGGCATCAGCGTTTCCCGTTTTGGCGACGTGTCCGCCAGAAAGAGTGGTTTCCGGCCGACCTCGACCGCTGGGCGCTGGCGATCCGCCGCGAGCTGGCGGAGTGCGAGCAACCGGCGCTGCTGATCGGTCATAGTTTCGGCGCACTGGCCTCGTGCTACGCGGTGCAGGAAGCCATAGAAGGGATTGCGGGCGTTATGCTGGTCGCGCCGGCGGAGCCAATGCGTTTTGAGATAGAAGAGCGTATTCGTGCCGAGCGGCTGAACGTCCCCACGCTGGCTTTCGCCACTCACAACGATCCGCTGATGACCTATGAACGCGCCAAGCACTGGTCGGAAGCCTGGGGCTGTGAGCTGGTCGATGTGGGCGAAGGCGGCCATATCAATGCCGAATCCGGTTTTGGAACCTGGGAATATGGCCTGCAACGGCTGGCGGATTTTGCAGAAAGTCTCATCCCGCTCGAAGCCTGACCTACGCCCCTAAAACGGCGGTGCTGAGCCGTGCGATGCAGCACAGCTTATCCTGCGGCGTAAACACCTCTATTTGCCAGACCTGATTTTTCCGTCCGAGATGCAGCGGTCGGCATACGCCGCGCACCTTGGCTTGACTGACCGGGCGCAGGTGGCTTGCATTGATCTCCACCCCGACCACGCACTCCCCTTGCTCACTGCACAGATAGCCTGCCATCGATCCCAGCGATTCCGCCAGTGCAACCGAAGCGCCGCCATGCAGCAGCCCGAATGGTTGGCGCGTGCGGTCATCCACCGGCATCGTGGCTTCCAGATCGCGCTCGCCCAGACGGGTGAACACCATTCCCAAATGAGACAGCATGTTCCGTTCCGTCATCTGATTGAGTTGCTCAAGCGTCACGTCTCGCTTCCAGATCATGCGTTTTCTCCCCTCCGGTTGTTGAGGACCGCCGCCGCAGGGGCGACGTCCGCCTAAAGCCTTCATGAACCTATGCGCCGAGCGTCGCGCCGCCGTCGATGACGATATCCTGCAGCGTGATATGGCCCGCTCTCGACGAGGCCATAAACAGCACGGCGTCGGCGATATCTTCCGGCCGGGCGATTTTACGCAGCGGTATCCCAAGCTTGTAGTGATCCGGAAATCCCTCAATGGTGCGTTGTTCGGCGTCGGGCGCGTGCCATAGGCTGCGCTGCATCGGCGTGTCCGTCGAGCCGGGGGAGATCAGGTTGCAGCGCACGCCGTAGGGGGCCAGTTCCAGCCCGACCGTCAGGCACAGGCTGCGCAGGGCGGCTTTGGACGCGCAATACGCCGCCATCCCGACGCGCGGGACGTGCGCGGCGTTGGAGCCGATGGACACGATGGCCCCGGCGCGCTGGCGCTGGAACTGCGGCAGCGTGGCCTGAAACAGATTGAAGGCGCCGCCCGCATTGACGCCGATGCAGTCCAGCCAGTCTTGCTGGCTGAGGGTTTCCGTCGCGCCCATGCGCAGGATACCCGCGCCGTTCACCAGTACATCCAGCCGCGGCGTATGCGCCAGCAGTTCGCCACAGCTGTCGGCGACGGCGACGGCATCGCTGATGTCCAACGTGCGCCGCAGGAACGGCGCGTCGGCCTCATCGAAGGCGACGTCGAAACCCGTGACGTCAGCGCCCGCCAGTGCGAAGCGGCAGGCAGTGACATAGCCGATACCGCGCCCGGCGCCGGTCACCCAGACCTGTTTACCGCGAAATTCCGCCTCCAGACTCATGCTTCCTCCCGCTGCGGCTCGGTCAGCAGATGCAGCCAATGTGCGATCGTGGGGTTCTTGACCAGCGCGACAAAGTCGAGATCGTGACCGGCCTGACGCCAGCGCGCGACCAGCGACATGATGCGCACGGAATCCAAACCATAATCCAGCAGGTTCTCATCGTCTTGCAGGTCTTCACTGTCTTCATCCAGCAGGGGCAGCAGCTCCGCTCGCAGCTGTTCCCGGCTGTACCCGGCTGCCGGCGCGATCTCCGCCAGCAGCTGGTTGACGGTGGCGACGCGTCCGCAGCGTCCGGCGGCGTAACGCAACGCCATCATGTGCTCTTCCTGCGAAAAATCGGCCAGCGCATCGGCCGCCATGAACGGCTGGATGTCGCGCATGAAGGCGTCGGTGGCGGTAGTGAGGCAGCCGATGTGCGCATAGACGCCGCAGACGATCAACTGGTCGCGTCCCGCTTTCTTCATCTGCTGTTCCAGATCGGAACGCACAAACGCGCTGTAGCGCCATTTTACCAACACCGTATCGCCGGTTTCCGGCGTCAGCGCCGGGATGATTTTCTGCTGTTCAGGATGCTGATTGATGCCCGGTCCCCACATGTCGTTGAGCAACGCGCGATCGCTGTCGCTCTGCTGTTGGGGCTGCGCCGTGTAGAACACCGGGATGCCCTGCTGGCGGCAGATCTGTTTAAGCCGCACGATGTTTTGCACCACCCGGGCAGTCAGAGGACTGTCTTCCCCCCAGAAGTTCAAAAAATACTGCTGCATATCGTGGATCAGCAGCGCCGCCCGCTGAGGCTCCAGCGTCCAGCGCACCTTGTCGGCGGGCAACTGCTCGGCGGTGGGAAGCGGATAGGCGTTCAGTTTAGGGATACTCATTAATCATTCTCCTGCTGAGAGGGGGCGAAACGCTGCTGCGCCATTTGGCGCAGGCGTTTCTTATCGACTTTTCCGACCGGGGTTTCCGGTAGGGCGGACAGCGTTGCCACGCGGTCGGGCAATTTGTAATCGGCGATGCCCAGCTCGCGCAGATGGCGGCGAAGCTCTACGGGCTTGATCGCCTGACGGGTAACGACGAAAGCACAGCTTTTTTCGCCCATCAGTTCATCGGGTATGGCGACGAGCGCGGCGTTGATGACGTTGGGATGACGCAGCAGCAGATTCTCGATCTCCTCGGCGGCGATTTTTTCTCCGCCGCGGTTGATCACGTCATTTTCCCGTCCGACGACCTGCACATAGCCGTCGGCGTGGCGGATAATGCGATCGCCGGAGCAGTAAAAGCCCTGTGTGTCGAACGCCTGCCGATTTCGCTCTGGACTGCGGTAATAACCGCGAAACGTATAGGGGCCGCGCGTCATCAGCTTTCCTGCCTGACCGGGCGGCAGGGGATTGCCGTCGGCGTCGGCCACCCAGACTTCATCATCTGGACTAATCGGACACCCCTGAGTGGCGTAGCGGTGCGCGTCGTCGTCATCCAGTCGCGTGTAGTTCACCAGCCCTTCCGCCATGCCGAATACCTGCTGCAACTGGCAGCCCAACTCTGCCGGGATACGACGCGCCAGCGATTCGCTCAGGCGCGCGCCGCCCACTTGAAGCAAGTGTAGACTGTCAAGCGCGGCGCGTTGGCCGGGTGCGGCGACCGCCTCAAGCCACAGGATAACGGCTGGCGGCACCAGCGCGGCGACGGTGGCCCGATGTTGATGGATCAGCGGAAAGCAGCCGCTGGCGCTGGGATCGGGCGCGAGGATGACGCAGCCGCCGGCATAGAACGCGCCTAGCGCGCCCGGTGAACTGAGCGAATAGTTATGCGCCGCCGGCAGCGCGCACAGGTAGCGGGTCGCGGCGGTGAAGCCGCAAATGTCCACGCTGGCGCGCACGCTGTAATAATAGTCGTTGTGGGTGCGGGGGATCAGTTTCGGCGTGCCGGTACTGCCGCCCGAAAGCTGGAAAAAAGCGACCTGATCCGGCGGAGTCGGGCTAGGCGCGGGAATGTCGATGTCATCATTCATCAGCGCGGACAACCCGTCATCGCCGTCATCGCCTAGCAAAATGACCTGTTGCAGCGACGGGCAGCGCACCCGCAGCTGACTGGCGAAATGGTCGTCGGAGAACAACGGGTGACGCCGATCCGCGATCAACAGCGTCGGTTCAATCTGGTCTGCATAGGAGTTAATCTCGCTGCGTTGATGGCTGGGAAGCGCATTGACGGCGACGATCCCGGCGCGGAGCAGCGCGAAATAGACGATGTAAAATTCGGCGATATTTCCCAACTGCACCAGTGCGGTATGGCCGCAGCGCAGGCCGCGTTGACGCAGCGCGGCCGAGATACGGGACGCCAACCGATCCATCTGCCGATAGCTGAACCGGCGTTCGCCGCAGATCACGGCGACGTCGTCGCTCTCTTTATGTCGCGTCAGGATGTCGTCCAGCGGCGCATCGGTCCAGTAACCGCAGGCCCGGTAGCGCTGTTCCAGCGCAGGCGGCCAGCGGTTGAATTCAATCATCATGCGGCGTGCTCCCTGTCTTGCTGTAACCCGAAAGCGCGCAGCATGGTGCTGAGTTTGACGCCGGTTTCCTGCCATTCTGAGAGCGGTTGGGAGTCCGGCACAATGCCTGCGCCGGCAAACAGACGCACCCGGTTGTCCTGCACTTCGCCGCAGCGGATGGTCACCGCCCACTCGCCGTTGCCCTGCGCATCGCACCAGCCGACAATGCCGCCGAAACGCTGGCGATCAAACGGTTCCAGCTCGCCGATCCGGTCCAGCGCCGGCTGGAACGGCGTGCCGCACAGCGCGGGCGTGGGATGCAGCAGGCAGGCCATCGACAGCGCGTTTTCTCGCGGGTCGATAACGTCCGCCTGCAAGTGGGTGGCGAGATGCCATAGCACCGGCGTGCTGATGAGCGTCGGCGCTTGCGGCACCGTCAACGAACGGCAGCGCGGCAGCAGCGCGCGCTGCATCTCTTCAATCACCAACTGATGTTCATAACGATCTTTGACGGAACTTTGCAACGCCTGCTGTAGCCGGTGATCTTCGCCCGCGTCGTTGCTGCGGCGGCTGGAGCCTGCCAGCGGTTGCGAGGCGATCGTCATCCCCTGTTTGCGCAGCAGCAGTTCGGGGCTGGCGCCGACCAGACAGCCGTCTGCCAGCGGCAGATGGAAGTTGTAGCTCCACGGATTCTGCTGGTTGAGCTGCAGCAGCAGCGAAAGGGTATCGAGCGGCTGTTCGGTTTCGATGTCCAGCAGGCGAGAAAGCACGATCTTATTCAGCTCGCCGCGCTTTGTGGCATCAATACCGGCGCTGACCATCCGCATAAACGTCTCCCGGTCCGGGATTTGCCGCTGACGAAGAATACGAGGAAAGGTATTCGTCGCCGGGCGCTCCGCCAGCTCATCACGCTGAATCCAGCGATACGATGTGGGGATTTTCAAGTTGACCGGCTGGCGTTTATCGAAAGGGACCGCGCCTACCAGCAGCGGATTGTCGAGACCGTCTCGCTGCGCCTGTTCAAACAGATGGCGTACCTGGCGCTGGAATACGCCGTTCAGATCGTCGCCGTCGTCGGCCGGGTGGGTTAACGTGGCGTAACAGCCGCGCGCATGCAGGCTGGCGGTGGGCGACAGGAATAGCATGTCGTCTCGGCGTAGGTCGCCGATATCCGACGCGCAAGTCTTGGCAGATAGCGTAGACACTGTCCGTTCCTTATGGTTGATTCACAAAAACGAAATGACGCTGAGGCGTATTTCGTCAAAATTATGCTGTGGTAATCAAATATCCAGTCCCTGGATCCATCACTTGGGGGCGCTTTACTCGCCATATCGAATGAGCGGCGCGCGCTGATGCCGGTTCGAACCGGCTGCGCCGATTAAGCCCCTCGCGGCGGATCCTCAAGGCAATCAGTCAGAATAGGCGGACGCGTGATGCCGTCCGCCAGAGTGCTAGCGGCGATGATGCATGGCCATCGCCGATTACCAGCTGTAGCTTACCGTGGCGACGATGCTGCGTCCGGTGCCGTAGAAGCAGGCGGACGTACTGCTGCAGGACGCGACGTAGCGTTTATCCGCCACATTGTTGACGTTGAGCTGTACGGCCGCGCCTTTCAGGCTGGCGGCGGCTTCGCCCAGTTCGTAACGCGCCATCGCATCGAACAGGGTGTAGTGAGGCACTTTGAAGCTTTCGGCGTTGTCGCCGTAGCTGGTGCCGATATACCGTATGCCGGT